>NZ_CAJYGK010000157.1 GCF_913773725.1 uncultured Aquabacterium sp.
ATGGAGGGGATGTGCATGCAGTGAAACTCAGTGCGCGCCGATCAGGCGGGCCAGGTCGTTGTAAAGCGCCAGCGACATCATCGCCAGCATGATGGCCACGCCACCACGTTGGAGGCGCTCCAGCCACAGGTCCGAGACCGGACGCCCCGTGACGCCTTCAAAAAGATAATACATGAGGTGCCCGCCATCGAGGACGGGCAGCGGCAACAGGTTCAGCACGCCCAGGCTCACGCTCACCAGCGCCAGAAAACCGAGGTAGTGCACCCAACCGAGGGTGGCCGACTTGCCAGCATAGTCGGCGATGGTCAAGGGGCCGCTCAGGTTCTTGATCGAGGCCTCGCCGATCAGCATCTTGCCTAGCATGCGCAAGCTGAGCACCGCCGTGTCCCACGTCTTTTCGAGCGCCATGCCGAAGCCTTCGATGGCGCCGTAGCGCACTTCGACCACGGCCGGCATGCTGCCCAGTGCCGCCTCGATGCGCGCCACCTGCTTCCCCTGCACTTCCTTGAGCACCGGCTGCACTTCCAGGCTCAGGGTTCGCCCGCCTCGGTCGACGTCCAGCAAGATCGGCTGCGCATGTCCGCCCTGGAGACTGGTCCGGATCAGGCGTCTCAGCTCGGCCGCATCACGCGGCGCGACGCCGTTGATGCGGAGCACCCGGTCGCCCTTGCGCAGGCCGGCGCGGTCGGCTGGCCCTTGCGCCACAACCTCATCGACCAACGGTTCGGCATACGGACCACTGAGGCCCACGCGGTCCAGCAACTTGCCATCGACCTCTGCAGCAGGAATGGCGGACAGGGGCAGCATCAGTGTCCTTGCGCCGCGGCCCTCCTCATCCTCCCGCTGTCGCGAGCGGACCTGCAGGGCCACGTCCTCGCCGCGCAGGGTCGCGCGGGTGAACAGCCATTGCAACTCGCTCAAAGACCGGATGGACTGCCACTCGGCATCCCCGTCCCGCGCGGAAGCGGGACGAAGTGCCACAACCTCGTCTCCGGACTGCAGTCCGGCTTGCGCAGCGAGGCTCCCAGGCACAGGTGCGGACAACCAGGGGCGCAGTTCCTGAACACCCGTCCAGTTGACGGCGGCATACAGCAGCACCGCCAGCACGAGGTTGGCCAGCGGCCCCGCCGCCACGATGAAGGCACGTTGCTTCAACGGCTTGCGGTTGAAGGCCCGACTCCGTTCGGAGGGCAACACCGGCGCTTCCCGCTCGTCCAGCATGCGGACGTACCCCCCCAGCGGGAGCGCCGACACCACGAATTCGGTCTCGCCGCGCTGGCGTCTCCACAGCACGCGGCCAAAGCCGACAGAAAAGCGAAGCACCTTGACATCGCAGGCGCGTGCCGCACGATAGTGTCCGTACTCGTGGATGACCACCAGCACACCGATCGTCAACAGGAAGTACAGGGTCGTCGTCAGCATGGCAACACCTTCTGGGTCATCCGACAGGCTTTCCCCGCCGCCTCATGGCGACAGGGCAGCAATGATGTCACCGGCCTTGCGTCGGGCCAGGGCATCCAGCGACAGCAACCCCTCCACCGAGTCAGCCGCACCCGAATCGATTCCGACCGATTCAAGGGCTTCGGTGTTGACCCGGTGAATCTGGTCGAACCGGATCCGCCGTTTCAGGAAGGCATCGACGGCCATCTCGTTGGCTGCATTCAGCACACACGTGCTGCCGGCCGGCCCGTTGAGGGTCTGCCAGGCGAGTTGCAGACCCGGGTAGCGAGCGGCATCAGCCTCTTCGAACGTCAGCGCTTTGAGGGACAGGAAATCCAGCAAGTCTGCTCCCGACTCGATCCGTTCGGGCCAGGACAGCCCGTAGGCGATGGGCACACGCATGTCCGGCGTGCCGAGCTGGGCCAGAACGGACCGGTCCCGACAGACCACCATCGAATGGATGATGCTCTGAGGATGCAGCACAACCCGGATCTGCTCGGGCGCCAGCCCGAAGAGCCAGCGGGCCTCGATGACCTCCAGCGCCTTGTTCATCATCGTCGCAGAGTCGACCGAGATCTTGCGCCCCATGACCCAGTTGGGGTGGGCACAGGCCTGCTCTGGCGTGATCTCCGCGAAGGTGCCAGGGGCCCGCTCTCGGAACGGCCCACCCGAGGCCGTCAGCACGATGTGGTCGATCCGTGCAGGCCAGGAGGACGGATCGTCCGGAAGACACTGAAAGATCGCCGAATGCTCGCTGTCGATGGGCAGCAGTGTGGCCCCGCCCTCGCGGACCGCCTCCATGAACAAAGCGCCCCCGACGACCAGCGCCTCTTTGTTGGCCAGCAGCAAGCGCTTGCCCGCGCGTGCGGCAGCCAGGCATGGTGCCAGCCCCGCAGCACCGACGATGGCGCCCATCACGACGTCAACTGCGGGGTGAGCCGCCACGTCCACCAGGGCCCTTTCACCGGATAGCACTTCGGTACGCCACCCCTGCTCACGCCCCAGCGCGCGCAGACGTGCGGCCGCGCCTTCGTCCGGCATGACGGCAAAGCGCGGTTGCCAACGGGCACACAAGGCCGCCAGTTCCTCGACGCGTTGCGCTCCGGTCAGCGCGAACACCTCGAAGCGCTGAGGATGGCGCGCCATCACGTCGAGCGTGTTCGTGCCGATGGAACCAGTGGCACCCAGAACGGTGACCCGCTGCGGTGCAGGATGACGACGATCAAGCATGACAGAGCGACATCAGGGCGAGAGACAGGGGCAACACGGGAAGGAGCGCGTCCACGCGGTCGAGCACACCACCATGTCCAGGCAGCAGTTGGCTGCTGTCTTTGGCACCCGCCTGGCGCTTGATCATCGACTCGAACAGATCGCCCACCACGCTCATGGCGGCGAGAAACGCGAGCGCCAGGACCATCCCCACAGGCCCGATCCCGAGCAGCAGGCGACTGTAAAGGCTGGGCGAGTCCACCCCCACATGGCGGTCAATCGCAATCCACAACACGGCCAGCAGCAGCACTGCGGCCATCCCGGACCAAACCCCCTCCCAGCTCTTGCCCGGGCTGATGGCGGGAGCCAGCTTGCGACGCCCGAATGCTCGCCCCCCGAAATAGGCGCCAATGTCGGCAGCCCAGACCAGACAGAACACGGACAGCATGAAGTTACCGCCTTGGGCCTTGATGTCGACCAGGGCCAGCCAGGCTCCGATCAGCAGCACCAGACCCAACACGCGACGCGGCCACTCTGGCCATTGCCCCCAGTAGCGGGGGCCATGGCGCAAAGCCAGCCCGCCGCCCACCACCCAGACAGGCAGCGCCACCAGCCACACCCAGGTCGGCGTGTAGAAGCCGGCCAGCGGATGCCCAACGTCATGGACATGGGGCTGAGACGCGCTCAGGACCTCGGGCTGCTGCCAGACCGGCAGGCCGAAGCCGTGGGCTGCGTAGATCGAGCCCCCCGCCACCGCAGCGGCCATGAGCCAGGCACGGGCGCCCGGCGCCCCATTCAGGCGAGACCACTCCCACCCCGCCGCCGAGATGAAAGCGAGCGAGAGCAGGGAGAACGGCCACACGGCCTCGACCACCAGGGTCGGCAACAGGATGGCCACCAGAATGACCGCGGTGATGACGCGCTGACGCAGCATGCTCACTGCTCCCCCGTCAGGACACCAGGCCCGTCGCAGGCGAGGCCATCCGCAGCTCCACCCAACGCGCCCTCCCCTTGACCCGACGTGCCGACATCGCCGAAACGGCGCTCACGGCGGGCATAAGCCGCAACGGCCCGGTCCAGCTCGGCGGCGTCGAAGTCCGGCCACAGGCAGTCGGTGAAGAAGAACTCGGCATAGGCGCTCTGCCAAAGCAGGAAATTGGACAAGCGCACCTCACCGCCCGTGCGAATGAACAGGTCGGGGTCCGGGGCATACGCCATCGTCATGAACCGGGCCAGGGTGGCCTCGTCCAGCGCTTCCGGCGGCACGCCAGAGGCCATGGCGGCACGGCACGCCTGAACAATGTCCCAGCGACCGCCATAGTTGAAGGCGACCGTGAGGACGAGGCGGCTGTTGTCCTCGGTGTCCTTCTCGGCGCCACGCAGCGCGTCGCGGATCCGAGGCGACACCGAATCGAGGTCACCGGCCACCCGGATCCGGACCCCGTCGGACTTGAGCCGCGTCAGGTGCTTCGAGAGCGCCACCAGCAACAGGCTCATCAGGCCCGAGACCTCTTCCTCGGGCCGCTTCCAGTTCTCGGACGAGAACGCGAACACCGTGAGGTAGCCGATGCCCCGGTCGGCTGCAGCCTGAACCACTTTCACAAGGGCATCGACACCCGCCTTGTGCCCCACACCGCGGGGCATCATGCGTTTGCGGGCCCAGCGCCCGTTGCCATCCATGACGATGGCAACGTGGCGTGGAACAGAGGCGGCCGACGATTGGTCCATGAGCAAAGGTGTGTGTGTGAGCGCCCGGATCAATGGCGCTTGCAGAAAGACCGCGAGGCGGACAGGCCGCCTCGCAGTACGCAGGGATTATGACAAAGCCACGGCCTCAGACGGCCATGATCTCTGCCTCTTTGGCCTGCACCAGCTTGTCCACCTCGGCAATGACCTTGTCGGTCAGCTTCTGGATGTCGTCCTGGGAACGACGATCTTCATCCTCGGTGATTTCCTTGTCCTTCAGCAGGCGCTTGGCTTGCTCGTTGGCGTCACGACGCAGGTTGCGCACCGCAACCTTGGCGTCTTCGCCAGCACCCTTGACGACCTTGGTCAACTCCTTGCGGCGCTCCTCGGTCAGCGGGGGCATCGGCACGCGGATCAGATCGCCCTGCGAGGACGGGTTCAGCCCGAGGTCCGACTCACGGATGGCCTTCTCGATCTTGGCGCCCATGCCCTTTTCCCAGGGCTGCACACTGATCGTGCGGGCATCCATGAGCGCCACGTTGGCGACCTGGCTGATGGGCACCATCGAACCGTAGTACTCGACCTGCACCTGGTCCAGGATGCCCGGGTGGGCGCGGCCCGTCCGGATCTTGGCCAGCTCGTTCTTGAAAGCCTCGATGGACTTGGCCATCTTCTGCTCGGCGTTTTTCTTGATGTCTGCGATGCTCATGGAGAGACTCCGTGCGAATGTGCGACTGCCTGAAGACTGACAAACGCGTGAGTGGGGGGACTGGAGGACAGCCGGGTCAGACGTGAACCAGCGTGCCTTCGTCCTCGCCGAGCACGACTCGCTTGAGCGCGCCCGGCTTGAAGATCGAGAACACCTTGAGCGGCAGGTTCTGATCACGGCACAGCGCGAACGCCGTGGCGTCCAGCACCTGCAGGTTCTTGATCAGCGCCTCGTCGAAGGTGATCTTGCTGTATCGGGTTGCCGTCGGATCCTTCTTCGGGTCGGCCGTGTAGACGCCGTCCACCTTGGTGGCCTTGAGCATCACCTCGGCGCCGATCTCGGCGCCGCGCAATGCGGCCGCCGTGTCGGTGGTGAAGAACGGATTACCGGTGCCGCCGCCGAAGACCACGACCTTGCCCTCTTCGAGGTATTGCAACGCCTTGGGACGGACATAAGGCTCCACCACCTGGTCGATGCTGATGGCCGACATGACGCGGGCGGTCATGCCTTCCTGACGCATGGTGTCGGCCAGGGCCAGCGAGTTCATCACCGTGGCGAGCATGCCCATGTAATCGGCTGTCGCGCGGTCCATGCCGACCGACCCACCCGCGACGCCGCGGAAGATGTTGCCCCCGCCGATGACGACCGCCACCTGCGTGCCCAGCGCCGTCACCTCCTGGATTTCCTTGACCATCCGGACGATGGTGGCTCGGTTGATGCCGTAGGCGTCGTCGCCCATCAGGGCTTCACCGGAAAGTTTCAGGAGGATGCGCTTGTAGGCGGCCATGCAGTCGTCCTTGTGTGTATTCTGGGTCGGCCCGACTCCCACGCGGGCAGGCCGGTCAAGCCCGAAGGCTTGGAAAGTGTCCGCGCAAGAAGGTTCCCGGGGAACCGCTCGAGCGAACCTTGATTCGTCTGGTGCAAAGAGCGTAAGAGATAGCACAAGGGGGCCGAAGCCCCCTGTGTCTTGCGCCGGGCTTACTGGCCCTTGGCTGCGGCCATCGTGGCTGCAACCTCGGCAGCGAAGTCGTCTTGCTTCTTCTCGATGCCTTCGCCCACCACGTACATGGTAAAGCCCTTGACGGTCGTGTTGGTCGACTTCAGGTAAGCCTCGACGGTCTGCTTGCCGTCAGCAGCCTTCACGAAGACCTGGTTGAACAGCGACACTTCCTTCAGGTACTTCTGGATGGCGCCTTCAATCATCTTGGCAGCGATGTCAGCGGGCTTGCCGGACTCGGCGGCCTTGGCCGTGGCCACGCTGCGCTCGGTCTCGATCAGGGCGGCCGGCACGTCGGCCGACGACAGCGACACCGGCTTCATGGCAGCGATGTGCATGGCCACGTCCTTGGCAGCCACATCGTCACCGTCGAACTCGACCAGCACGCCGATGCGGGCGCCGTGCAGGTAGGAAGCCAGCTTGCTGCCACCCGCGTAGCGCTTGAAGCGGCGGATCGACATGTTCTCGCCGATCTTGCCGATCAGGCCCTTGCGCACTTCTTCCACGGTCGGACCGAAGCCGTCTTGCGACAGAGGCAGCTCGCCCACGGCGGCCACGTCGGCCGGGTTGTGCTTGGCAACCAGCTCGGCCACCGACTTGGCGAAAGCCAGGAACGAGTCGTTCTTGGACACGAAGTCGGTTTCGCAGTTGATCTCGACCAGGGCAGCGGTCGTGCCGTCCACAGCCGACGACACCACGCCTTCGGCGGTCACGCGCGAAGCGGCCTTCGAAGCCTTGCTGCCGAGCTTGACGCGCAGGATCTCTTCAGCCTTGGCCATGTCGCCATCGGCTTCGGTCAGGGCCTTCTTGCACTCCATCATCGGGGCGTCGGTCTTGGCGCGCAGGTCGGCAACCATGCTGGCGGTGATTGCGGGCATATCGTTCTCCGTTGGGTTGGAACGCGGCGTCACGGCCGCGTCACATCAGAATCTGTTGAAAAAAAGGGGCTGAACAACAGCCCCTTCTTGCCGAGTCGGAAGGACTCAGGCTGCTTCGTTGACTTCCACGAACTCGTCGTCGCCAGCGGCTGCGGCCACGACGTCGTTCACGGCATTGGCCTTGCCTTCCAGGATGGCGTCGGCCACGGCGCGGGCATACAGGGCCACAGCCTTGGACGAGTCGTCGTTACCCGGGATGACGTAGTCGATGCCTTCGGGCGAGTGGTTGGTGTCGACCACGCCGATCACGGGAATACCCAGTTTCTTGGCTTCTGCGATGGCGATCTTGTGGTAGCCGACGTCGATCACGAACAGGGCGTCGGGCAGAGCGTTCATGTCCTGAATGCCGCCGATGTCCTTTTCAAGCTTGGCCAGTTCACGTTGGAACAGCAGGCCTTCCTTCTTCTTCAGGTTGTCCAGGCCGGCTTCGACCTGAACCTGCATGTCCTTCAGCTTCTTCAGCGAGCCCTTGACCGTCTTGAAGTTGGTCAGCATGCCGCCCAGCCAGCGCTGGTTCACGAACGGCACGCCAGCGCGCGCAGCTTCTTCAGCCACGATGTCGCGAGCCTGACGCTTGGTGCCGATCATCATCACGGTGCCGCGGCGAGCCGACAGCTGCTTGATGAACTTCAGGGCTTCCTCGAGAGCCGGCTGGGTCTTCTCGAGGTTGATGATGTGGATCTTGTTGCGATGGCCGAAGATGAAGGGGGCCATCTTGGGGTTCCAGAAGCGGGTTTGGTGACCGAAGTGGACACCGGCTTCCAGCATTTCGCGCATGGACACGGACATGTGAGTGCTCCAGAGGTTGGATCTAGAAGCCGCCAGCGATCGAGCACCCGCGCAGACGCGACAGGATGCAAGCGACACCTTGGATTGACGGCTTCGCGGTTTCAACAGTATTCACCCGGACCATTCCGGGCAAACTCTCGCATTCTAGCATGTTTCCGACGGGTGACCGACTGCCACGTGAGCGCCGGCCACCCGCGGCTCAGCGCCGGCTGCGCGAGCCTTTGCGGGCAGGCGTCTTCTTGCCCGCTGCCTTGCCTCCTCGGGCCCCGGCCGCCGTCCCTGCACGCTCGGCAGCCGCACCCCGTGCCGCCTTGGCGCCTCGCCGAGCCTGCCGATCCATCTCCTGGATGTCGGCCAGTTCATCTTGTGCGCTGCGCTCCCCGGCCCAGGCCGCTTCCGAAGTCCGCGGTTTGCGGCTGTTTCTGCCGCCTGCCGCGCCCCCTGCTCCTGGACGGCCGGACTGCCCGGCGTCCTCGCGCACCAGGCGGAAGTCGATCTTGCGGGCATCCAGGTCGACGCGGCTGACCTGCACCCGAACGCGCGCCCCGACGCCGTACCGCACACCGGAACGCTCACCGCGCAATTCCTGGCGGGCCTCATCGAACCGGTAGTACTCGCCGCCCAGCTCCGTGATGTGGACCAGCCCCTCGACATACAACCCATCGAGCTGCACGAAAAGCCCGAAACTGGTCGCCGCACTGACCGTGCCCCCGTATTCTTCGCCCAGCCGCTCGCGCATGAACATGCACTTCAGCCAGGCCTCCACATCACGCGAGGCCTCGTCGGCCCGGCGCTCATTGGCGCTGCAGTGGATGCCGGCCGTCTCCCAGGCCATCGCTTCCTCGGGCGGCAGCTTGATCCGCGCGCCCTTCACTGGCGCCACCGGCAGACCTCGGGTGACAGCGCCCTGCCCGCCCTTGCGCTTGAAGTTGCCTGTGGACGACTGCACCGGCGGCAGCTTCAAGCCGTAGCGGTCTCGGCCCAGCAGGGCCTTGATCACCCGGTGAACCAACAGATCCGGGTAACGTCGGATCGGGCTGGTGAAGTGCGTGTAGGCCTCGTAGGCCAACCCGAAGTGACCGCTGTTGACGGGCGTGTAGATCGCCTGCTGCATCGATCTCAGCAGCATGGTGTGAATCTGCGTTGCGTCAGGGCGGTCCTTGGTGGCCTCGGCAATCGCCTGGAAGTCGCCCGGGCGCGGCTCCTCGCCCAGACTGAGCCCCAATCCAAGCGCCTTGAGGTAGTTCTTGAGGATGGTGCGCTTTTCGGGCGTCGGGCCCTCGTGCACCCGGTACAACGACGGGTGCTTTGCACGCAGGATGAAGTCTGCAGAACACACGTTGGCCGCCAGCATGGCCTCTTCGATCAGCCGGTGGGCCTCGGTGCGCGTGCGCGGCACGATCTTGGCAATCCGACCGTTCTCGTCACACACGATCTGCGTTTCGGTCGTCTCGAAGTCCACGGCACCGCGGGTGCCACGCGCCTTCAGCAGCACGCGATAAACCTCGTGAAGGTGAAGCAACTGAGGCACCAGCTCCGCGCGACGCAACGCCTCCGGCCCCCGCGTGTTGCCGAGGATGGCCGCGACCTCTGTGTAGGTCAGCCGGGCATGCGAGCGAATGACCGCCGGGAAGAACTGATAGGCGTGGATCTCACCCTCCGCCGTCACCAGCATGTCGCACACCATGGACAGGCGCTCGACCTCGGGATTCAATGAGCACAGCCCGTTGGAGAGCTTCTCCGGAAGCATCGGGATGACCCGACGAGGGAAATAGACGGAGGTCGCCCGCTCATACGCTTCACGGTCCAGCGGCTCGCCGGGCTTCACATAGTGGCTCACGTCGGCAATGGCCACGATGAGGCGCCACCCGTTGGGCACCTTGCCCCGACCAATACGGGCAGGCTCGCAGTACACGGCGTCGTCGAAGTCACGCGCGTCTTCCCCGTCGATCGTCACCAGCGGAACGTCGCTGATGTCGATCCGTCCGCGCTTGTCGGCGGGACGAACCTTCTCTGGCAGCTTGGCGGCCTGGGCCAGCACGTCGTCGCCGAACCGGTGCGGTACCTCGTACTTGCGCACGGCAATCTCGATTTCCATGCCCGGATCGTCGATGCCCCCCAACACCTCGGTTACGCGCCCCACCGGCTGGGCGTTCAGGGACGGAGGCTCGGTGAGCTCCACGGCCACAACCTGACCCGGCTCAGCGTGGCCCGTGGCCTTGGCCGGGATGAGGATGTCGCGGCCGAAACGCCTGTCCTCGGGCGCAACCAGCCAGACACCGCCTTCGTGCAGCAGCCGACCGATGATCGGTGTCTTGCGCCGCTCGAGAATGTCCAGCACCTGCCCTTCCGGCCTCCCCTTGCGATCGAAACGCACAATCCGCACCCTCACCCGATCCCGATGCAGGACAGCACGCATTTCCTGTGGCGAAAGCCAGACAGTGGTGTCGCCCTCATCGGGGTGGACGAACCCGTGGCCGTCACGGTGGCCCTGGACGGTGCCAACGATTTCGCTCATGAGGTTCGAAGAAAGTGTGGAGGGTGTTGTCATGTCTCTCATTTTGATGCTAGAATTCAATTCTTCGCTGATCACTGCAACGTTTTTTGAACGGCAGAAAGAAGCGATAAAGAGTACCTGCCCAGGTGGCGGAATTGGTAGACGCACTAGTTTCAGGTACTAGCGGGTAACTCCGTGGAGGTTCGAGTCCTCTCCTGGGCACCATTGAGGAAGCCGGCTGATCAAAGATCAGCCGGCTTTTTTCATTCCCGTCGCGATTGTGGCCAACATGGCGGCAACCCCGCACCCCACGGCCACCCGCAGGCCGCTCGCCCATTCGCCAAGAATGGACTGGAAGAGAGGCCGGAAGGCCAGGTACCGCGTGCTGCATGTTGATTCCTGACTCAGCGTACACCACGGAACGGTGGTTCACCGAGGCGCACGGATGGCAACGTGGTTCTCGAATGCGGCGACGGAACAACACTCTTCGTCGCCAGCAGCGATTTCGCCGCTTTTTTGCCACGCCACTCAGCAAGCTCGACAAAAGAACAAAAATCGTGCTACATTAATGGTCTTGATGCAGCGCAACGCTGAAACGCAAAACAAAGCATCAAACAGTACCTGCCCAGGTGGCGGAATTGGTAGACGCACTAGTTTCAGGTACTAGCGGGTAACTCCGTGGAGGTTCGAGTCCTCTCCTGGGCACCAAATGAGCAAGCCGGTTGATCGAAAGATCAGCCGGCTTTTCTCATTGGTGCACGCCCAGAAAGAGTGATGGTGTCGGCATCGCCTTTTGGTCCCTGCCACGTCTCACGCGCCCGAAGGAGGCCCCACGGCGCTCACGCCGCCGGCGGGTGCACTTGGGAAGAGCGCCCACTCGCCATGAAAAAGGCGGCCTCTCGGCCGCCCTCTTCTCCTCCTGTCCAAAGCAGCGCCAGTCAGACGCCGCTCGGATCAAACTTCATAGCGCTTGAGCAGCGCCTGCGGGCGCAGGTTGTCGTACTCTTCAAACGGCTGATGGATCCACGGGCTGGTGGGCAAGGTCTCCACGAAGTAATCCGGCGTGTAGCACGACACTCCCTTCACCCAGATCACGGCCGACCGCAATTCCGTGATGGCTGGCATGCTGCGCAGGCGCTCCACCACCGCTTTGAGCGTCACACCGGAATCCGCCAGGTCGTCCACCAGCAGCACCCGTCCGGCCAACTCACCCTTCGGCATGGTGATGTACTTGGCCATGTCCAGCCGACCCTGCAGCGTACCGCCTTCGTCACGGTACGAGCTGGTCGACATGATGCCCAAAGGCTTGTCGAACACACGAGACAGGACATCGCCGGGACGCATTCCGCCACGAGCCAGGCACAGGATCTGGTCGAACTCCCAGCCGGAAGCGTGCACCTTGAGCGCAAGACGCTCGATCAGCTGGTGGTACTCCTCCCAGGACACATAAAGGTGTTTGCCGTCGTCGGTGAGCATGGTGAACCTATGGTTGTCGGTCAAAGAAAAACAGCTGGCCGATCAGCCCTTGTAGGGATGACGGAGCAGGATGGTGTGGTCGCGATCCGGGCCGGTCGACACCATGTCGATGGGGGCGCCGATGAAACCCTGCACGCGCTCCAGGTAGGCGCGGGCGTTGGCGGGCAACTTGTCCCACTCGGTGATACCGAAGGTCGAGCCCTCCCAGCCGGGGAAGGTTTCGTAGATCGGCTCGCACGCCACGATGTCGTCGGCGTCAAGAGGAAGGATGTCGATGCGCTCGCCACGCAGCATGTAACCGGTGCAGACCTTGATTTCGCTGAGGCCGTCGAGCACATCCAGCTTGGTCAGACAGATGCCGGAAATGCCGTTGATGAGCACCGAGCGCTTCAGCGCTGCGGCATCGAGCCAGCCGCAGCGACGGGCGCGGCCGGTGACGGTGCCACGCTCCTGGCCCACGGTCGACAGGTGATGCCCGACGGTGCCCGGTGTATCCCAGTCGAGTTCGGTCGGGAACGGACCGCTACCCACGCGGGTGGTGTACGCCTTGGTGATGCCCAGGATGTAGTGGAGCTTGTCCGGCCCCACGCCCGAACCCGCTGCGGCATTGCCTGCCACGCAGTTCGAGGAGGTCACGTACGGATACGTGCCGTGGTCGATGTCGAGCAGTGTGCCCTGGGCACCCTCGAACAGCACGCAGCCGCCGTCGAGATTGTGCGCATGGATGCGCACGCCCACGTCAGCCAACATCGGCAGGATTTCCTGAGCGGCGGCCATTGCCTGGTCGAAGATCGGCTGGAATTCCAGCCTGCCAGCCTTGAGGTAGCCTTCGAGAGCGAAGTTGTGCAACTCCAGCAGTTCGCCGAGCTTCTTGGCGAAACGGTCCGGGTGCTTCAGGTCCTGCACACGCAAGGCACGACGCGCCACCTTGTCTTCATAGGCCGGGCCGATGCCCTTGCCGGTGGTGCCGATCTTGCCGCTGCCGCTGGTTTCGCGCAGCGCCTCGCGGGCCTTGTCGACTTCGACGTGGAACGGCAGGATCAACGGGCAGGATTCGCTGATGAACAGGCGTGAGCGCACGTTCAGGCCGGCATCTTCCAGACGCTTGATTTCAGACAGCAGATGGGTCGGGTCCACCACCACACCGTTGCCGATGTAGCAGGCCACACCATCACGCATGATGCCGGAGGGGATCAGTTGCAGGGCGGTCTTCTTGCCATTGATGACGAGCGTGTGGCCGGCATTGTGGCCACCCTGGAAGCGGACAACGGCGGCAGCGTGATCGGTCAGCCAGTCGACGACCTTGCCCTTGCCTTCGTCACCCCATTGGGTGCCGACCACCACGACGTTGCGGGCGGTGGTGTTGCCGGCGCGGGCCGACGCAGAAGTGCTTTGCATGGCAGATTCCTGTTTCGCTAAAGGGAAAGGACGGGCGCTCAGAGGGCGCGCACCGTCCAGCGTCCGTCGATCAGTGCGAGCTCACGGTCGCAATCGAATTCTTGGACGTCATGTTCATGTCCGGGCAGCACGCACACCACGGTGTGGCCCTGCCCTCGGAGGGTGCGCACAGCCTGGCGCAAGGCGGGGTCTTCCCCCCACGGAGCCCGAACAGCCGAGCGGGCTGCCTGCGGATGCCGGGCCGTCAACAGCTCGGCCAGCACCTTCAGATCAAGGCTGAAGCCGACCGCCGGGCGGCGACGGCCGAACACAGCCCCCACCTCGTCGTACCGACCACCTCGCACAACAGCATCGGCCAACCCGATGCCATATACGGCGAAGCGCGTCCCGCTGTAATAGGCATAGCCGGACAGGTCGGACAGGTCAAAACCAATCTGCACGTCAGGCTGGCTTTGTCGCAGGTGTCCTGCCAACCAGCTCAGATCGCGCAAGGCACTGTCGACGAGAGGATGGGCGGGCAAGAGTTCGCGCGCGTGGTCCAGGACCTCGTCGCCACCGTAGAGGGTCGTGAGGCCGACCAGAACACGGGCCGCATCCGACGAAGCGGCCAGGGTGCCTTGCTGCGCCAGTTCACGCAGCGCGGCCACGTCCTTGGCAGTCAGCGCGGTGACCAGCGCGGTGCGGGTCGCTTCGTCGAGCGCGGGCACGCCCAGGCCAGCGAGCACGCCGTCGACCAACCGGACATCGGCCAGGTCCATGACCAGGTCGGTCAGACCTGAGCCGCGGAGCCCTTCCAGCGCCAGTTCCGTTGCTTCAAGCTCCGCCTCGAGCCCGGCATGACCGTAAATCTCGCAACCCAGCTGAAGGGGTTCTCTGCCAGCCTGAGGACTGGCGGGACGGGTGTGCAACACCGGGCCGCAGTAACACAGCCGGGTGATGCTGTCGCGATTCAGCAGGTGGGCGTCGATGCGGGCGACCTGAGGGGTCGCGTCGGCACGAATGCCCAGCGTGCGGCCGGACAGCTGATCGACCAGTTTGAACGTGCGCAGGTCCAGCGCCCGCCCCGTGCCGGACAGCAGCGAGTCCAGGTGTTCGAGCAATGGCGGCATCACCAGCTCGTAGCCGTAACTGCGGGCCACGTCCAGCCAGATGCGACGCAGTTCTTCCACGCGACGGGCCTGCGCGGGCAAAACGTCAGCGATGTGCTCTGGCAACAGCCAAGCAGACGACATAAGAAAACGTGCGGGGGTTAAAAACGAGATTCTACCGGGGGTTCGGGACACTTTGACAGCGCCCTGCCCCGCCGCCCGCATCAGGACGTTCAGGACAACGCCTGAATCAGCCAGAGAAGCAGCAGGCCCAAGACCATGCTGCCCAGCCCGAAACGACGAATCTGCTCGTCATCCAGCTGCAGCAACTGCTCGAACATGCGCCGCCAGGCTGCAGGGTTGAGCGCCGGCAGCAGCCCTTCCACGACGAAGACAAGTGCCAGCGCGATCCACAGCGCTTCAGCCATTCACAGCCGCTCCTTGCCAGGCGGCAGCGCGAACGAGACGGTCATGCCGCCTCATGGTCTCACTTGCGGGGCGCCGAGGCACCACCGGCATTGCTTCCTCGCATGGCCTTGAAGAAGTCGCTGCTCGGATCGAGAACCATCACGTCGCCCTTGGTGCGGAACGTGGCGCGATAGGCCTCCAGGCTGCGATAGAACTGGGCGAACTGCGGGTCGCGGCCGAAAGCCTCGGCATACAACGCCGACGCCTTTGCGTCGCCTTCGCCCTTGATCTTCTGGGCATCACGGTAGGCTTCAGCCACGATGATTTCACGCTGGCGATCGGCGTCGGCTCGGATCTTCTCGCCTTCTGCGCCACCTGTCGAACGCAGTTCGTTGGCGACCCGCTTGCGCTCGGACTCCATGCGGCGGTAGACCGAATCCGTGATGTTGGCAGAGAAGTCCACGCGCTTGATGCGAACGTCGACGATCTCGATGCCGAACGCCTTGGCGTCGTCCGCCAGGCGCTGGATCAC
Organism: uncultured Aquabacterium sp.; assembly: GCF_913773725.1. Taxonomy (GTDB): domain Bacteria; phylum Pseudomonadota; class Gammaproteobacteria; order Burkholderiales; family Burkholderiaceae_C; genus Aquabacterium. The sequence goes on from NZ_CAJYGK010000157.1 coordinate 15,168, forward strand.
GCCCTGCATCACCTTCTCGCGCTCGGTCGAGAGCACGGCGCCGACCGTGCGCTTGGTGACTTCCTCGTTGAGGGCGGCCTGAACGATCGGCGACAGGCGGTTTTCGGCATTGCGGATGTCCACGCCGTTGTTGCGAATGAACTGTCGCGGCTCGGTGATGCGCCACTTCACGAGCCAGTCGATGACGAGGCTCTTTTTCTCGGCGGTGAAGATGGGCCGCGACTCCGGACTGTCGAGCGTCTGCACGCGACGGTCGAGGAAGACGACGTTCTGCAGCGGGGCGGGCAGCTTGAACTTCAAGCCCGGCTCGCTGATGACTTCCTTGATTTCACCCAGGGCATAGACCACGGCGAACTGACGCTGGTCCACGACGAACAGAGTGGAGGCGGCGATGACGATGGCCAGCAGCACGCTGACCAGGGAGATACCGATTCGGTTCATGTCTCTTTCCTCGATGCTTCAGCGCACGTCACGGTCACGGCTGCGCAGGCCGTCGCGCGACCGGGCATCCGCGGCACCGCCAGAGGCAGGCAAGGTAGGCGTACTGCTTTCTGGACCGGAGGCCGCGCCGGCGGCTGGCGCAACCGCGCCGTTGGCGCCACCCGGGCCAGAGAGTTGCATCAGCTTGTCGATGGGGAGATACAGCAGATTGGAGCCCTGGCGACTGTCCACCATCACCTTCGTGACGTTGCTGTAGACCTGCTGCATGGTGTCGATGTAGAGGCGGTCCCGCATCACGACCGGCGACTTCTGGTACTCGGCATACACAGACTTGAAGCGCTGCGCATCACCTTCGGCCTGCGCCACCACGCGGGCTGCATAGCCGGCGGCCTCTTCGCGCAGACGGGCAGCCGTACCCTGCGCCTTGGGAATCACATCGTTGGCGTAGGCCTGCCCCTCATTCTTGAGGCGCTCACGGTCGGCGCCGGCCTTGAAGGCGTCGTCGAACGCAGCCTGAACCTGCTCGGGTGCCTGAACGCTCTGGACGTTGACGTTGGCGATCAGCACGCCGGCCTTCAACTTGTTGACCTGCGCCTGGATCGACTTCACCAGTTCGGCCGCGATCGCGTCGCGTTGCTCGTACAGCACCGAGTCCATGTTGCTGTTGCCGACGATCTCGCGCACGGCGGACTCGGCGGCCTGCAGCACCGCTTCGTCCGAGTTGCGGTTCTCGAACAGGTACTGTCTGGCATCCTGCAAACGGTATTGCACCGTGAAGCGGATGTCGACGATGTTCTCGTCGCGCGTCAACATCGACGAGTCACGCAGGCCCGTGGCCTGCATGACCGAGTTGCTGCCAACGTCGATGGAGCGCAACTGGGTGACGTTCACCACCTCGTGGCTCTGGAACGGATAGGGGGCGCGCCACTGGAAGCCGGCATCGACGGTGTGGCTGAAGCGGCCGAAAGACATCACGACGGCCTGCTGGCCTTCCTGAACAATGAAAAAGCCGCTGCCCAGCCAGATCAATGCGGTGACCCCGATGATCAGGCCCACACCGATGCCCGTGCCCTTCGGGTCCGGACTGATGCTGCCACCCGGGCCGTTGTTGTCACCACCGCCCTTGCCTGCGAACATGCCGCTGAGCTTGCGGTTGAAATCACGCCACAACTCGTCCAGATCCGGCGGACCGTCATTCCGCTGGTTGTTCATGACCGTCGGCGCAGCGCCACCAGGCAGCGCCTGACGCACCATCTGCCATGTCAGCCAGCCGGCGCGGTGTGCAACACCCGCAGCCAATCGGGCCGCCAGGGGCACGGCAGCCCACGTCCAGCGGTTCGAGCGCGCAGGCTCGCGGCCTGCATCCAGCGTTTGCATGTTCATGTTCTGTCGGTCGGAAAACCAGGGTACGCAGGCGGGGGACCGTCTGCATCGATGGGATTGTGCCTGTCGAAGCGCGGGTCGGCATCGGACGGGGCATGCAGTTGCTCGCCCAGCCCGACCACGGCCGCCTCCGCCAGCACCGAGCGCAGCGTATCAAGGCCCTGCCCGTTCAATGCACTGACGAAGACCCGGTGGCACCGGCGACCCGAGGGCAATTCGTAGACATCGCGATCGTGGTGGGGCTGCTGGTGCGGCGGGAGGCTGTCGCACTTGTTGAACACGAGCACCTGTGGCAGCTCGCCGGCACCAATGCTGTCGAGTACACGGAGCACCTCGTCGATCTGCTCCAGCAGCACCGGGCTCGCGGCGTCCACCACATGCAGCAGCAGATCGGCCTCGGCCGCTTCCTGCAAGGTCGCCTCGAAGGACTCCACCAGTGTGTGAGGCAGATCGCGGATGAAGCCGACCGTGTCGGACAGGGTCACACTCCGCTGTGCCTCGGCCAGGAACAACTGCCGGGTCGTGGTGTCCAATGTGGCAAACAGCTGATTGGCGGCATATGTGCCAGCTTTGGTCAGCGCATTGAACAGGGTCGATTTCCCCGCGTTGGTGTAGCCGACCAGCGACACACGGAACGTTCCAGCACGCTCCCGCGAGCGACGCTGTGTGTTGCGCTGCTTCTTCACCTTTATCAGCCGCTCCTTGAGCGACTTGATGCGCTGGTCGATCATCCGACGATCGAGTTCGATCTGCGTTTCGCCCGGCCCCCCACGGTGCCCGACCCCACCGCGCTGCCGCTCCAGGTGGGACCAACGCCGCACCAGCCGGGTAGAGAGATATTCGAGGCGCGCCAGCTCGACTTGCAGCTTGCCTTCGTGGCTGCGGGCGCGCGCGCCGAAGATCTCGAGGATGAGGCCGGTGCGATCCAGCACCTCGACGCCGAGATGGCGCTCCAGGTTGCGTTGCTGGGCCGGGGACAGGGCCTGGTCGAAGATGACCCCGTGCGCCTGGTACAGCGTCACGAGCGATTTGATTTCGTCGGCCTTGCCGGAGCCGACGAACAGAGCGGCGTCCGGTGCACGGCGCCGGGCCGTGACTTTGGCAACGGGTTTGTCACCGGCCGATTCGGCCAGCAGCGCCAGTTCGTCGAGGGTGGGGTCAAACGACGAGCCGGGGCCGAAGTCGACCCCCACCAGCACGACCCTGGGGTCCTCATGGGCGAGGCGCACAGACGGGGAGTCGGTGGTCAAGGCGTCAGGATGGGGATCGACCGGGGGATGGAAACGGGACGTCAGGCTGAATCAGCCTTCCGCCGACTCGTTGGCGTGAAAGTTGACAGCGCGGCCGGGCACCACGGTGGAAATCGCGTGCTTGTAGACCATCTGGGTCACGGTGTTGCGCAACAGCACAACATACTGGTCGAACGATTCGATGTGGCCTTGCAGCTTGATGCCGTTGACGAGGTAGATGGAAACCGGCACGTGCTCGCGGCGCAGCAGGTTCAGAAATGGGTCTTGTAGGAGTTGCCCTTTGTTGCTCACGATATGCTCCGTGTTAAAGAAAAGTTTCGGAAAGAGGACCTTAACACAGTCCCCGACCGATCAGCGTTCAGGGTCTTGTGAAGCCTTGAAAAGCTCTGCCGCCCCGAACGACAAGCGACAGGACTTCAGTCCTTGTCGTCAAACGGGTTGTGGGACGACTTCATTTCGATGCGCAACGGCGTGCCGGTGAGCTTGAAGTGTTCGCGGAAACGCCCCTCCAGGAAGCGCTTGTACGATTCGCTGACGTGCTCCAGCGAGTTACCGTGAATGACGATGACCGGCGGATTCTGACCACCCTGGTGGGCGTAGCGCAGCTTGGGCCGGAAAGCGCCTGCGCGCTTCGGTTGCTGGAACTGCACGGCCTCGGCCAGCAACCGGGTCAGCACCGGGGTCGACATCTTGCGGGTGGCCGAAGCCCAGGCGTCCGAAATGGCCTTCCACAGCGGGCCGAGGCCTTGCCGCTTGATGGCCGAGATGTGCAACACCGGCGCAAATTTGAGAAAGCTCAGCCGGGTTTCGATCGAGCGCTGCAGCATCTCCCGCTGGTAGCTGTCGACAGCATCCCATTTGTTGACGGCGATGACCACGGCACGGCCCGACTCGAGAACGAAGCCGGCGATGTGGGCGTCCTGCTCCGTCACGCCCTGGGTGGCATCGACGAGCAGGAGCACAACGTTGGCGTCGGAGATGGCCTGCAAGGTCTTGACCACCGAGAACTTTTCGATGGCTTCAAAGACCCGCCCCTTCCGGCGCAGACCGGCGGTATCGATGAGCTCGAACCTCTGGCCGTTGCGCTCGAACGGCACGCTGATCGCATCGCGGGTGGTACCGGGCATGTCGAACGCGACCAGGCGCTCCTCACCCAGCCAGGTGTTGATCAGGGTCGACTTGCCGACGTTGGGACGACCGGCCACGGCCAATCGGATGGGCTTGTCGCCTTCATCCTCGGTGTCCTCTTCGTCCACATTGGCGAAGAAGTCATCCAGCGCCATGTCGAGCAGGCTGCGGATGCCTTGCCCATGCGCCGCAGACACGGGAATGGGCTCGCCGATGCCCAGTTCGTAGAACTCGGCCAGTTGAGGGCCGGACTGCATGCCCTCGGCCTTGTTGGCTGCCAGCAGCACCTTCTTGTTGGCGGTACGCAGGTAGCGCGCGATGTCGTGGTCCTGCGCGGAAAGCCCGTTGCGGGCGTCGACCACGAAGATCACGGCATCGGCCTCGGCCACGGCCTGTCGGGTCTGCTTGGCCATCTCCTTGAAGATGCCGTCCGTGCAGTCGGGCTCGAAGCCCCCCGTGTCGATGGCAATGAAGGCGCGCGAGCCGATGCGGCCCTCGCCGTAGTGGCGGTCACGGGTCAGGCCCGCGAAGTCGGCCACGATGGCATCGCGGCTCTTGGTCAGTCGATTGAACAACGTCGATTTGCCGACGTTGGGTCGTCCGACCAGCGCAATGACAGGTTTCATGTGTACTCGGAAAAAATCAGTTGGCACGCAGCATGGACAGCGTGCCCTTGCGGGTAAGAACGAGCAGTTGCTGGTCGACCACGACCGGAGCGGCCGCAAGGGCGCTATCCAGTTCGAATCGGGCCAGGTTGCGACCGTCGGCCAGTGCGAGCAGGTGCAGATAGCCCTCCTGGTCGACCACAGCAAGCTTGTCGCCCCAGACAACAGGCGCACTCAGCCCGCGGTGGGTGAAACGGTCCACGCGCCACAGCAGGTCGCCGTTCTCGGCCTTCCAGGCGGTGAGTCGATCGGTGCTGTCCGCCCCGACCACGACGGCGTCGCTGGCCGCGACAGCCTGAGTGCCGCTTTGAGGACGGCTCCAGCGCAGGCTGCCACGGTTGAGTTCGAAGCACGCGACCGCGAACTGGAAAGCGCGCACGCAGACCTCGTCATCGGCGCGAGCAGCTGGCCCGACCAGGTCGGCCAGACGCTCTACTTCGTTGGTGCCTCGGGGCGTCCCGACGCTGGCATCGAAGCGAACGGTGCCGCGCAGCGGATCAAGCCCGACCAGCCGGGCGCCCTGCCCCACCAGCAGGGTGTCCCGGAACGGCGTCAGCACGCTCTGCGACGAGAGCGCCAGCGGTTCGCCCCCCGGGCGCTGGTACTGCCACAGCCACCGTCCGTCTCGCACATCGTAAGCACGCACGGCGCGATCGACGCCTTGCACGAACACCCGTTCCCCCGCAACCAGAGGCGCCGTGATCACGCGACCCGGCTGGCGCTCTCGCCACACCGGCGCGCCGCGATCGAGCACCACCAGATCGTTCTGGGCGGTGACGACGGCGGCAAAGCGCCCATCGCTTCCCGCCCCGGCAGACAGAGACTCGCGGAGGTCGGCGCGCCAGATCGGCTTCCCGCTGTCCAGCGCGAACTGGGCCACTTCGCCCCCCACCCCGCTGACGGTCACCGTGTTGGTCGCGACGGCCAGGCTGGTAGGCACACCGGCTTCGGCCACACGCTGGGACCAGGTCACGGCAAGCCGGGACACCGGCTGAAAGCGTTCAAGCGGTGCAGGTTGAGGTTTGCTGCTGCCGCAGCCGCCGAGCGACAAGGCAAGGGCCGCGAGGGACAGAGCCAGAGCCGCTGCCCGGAGGGCGCTGCCAGGCTGGGAAACCTGCTGGGCTGTGAGGTTGCGCATGGATTGAGAAGATAAGCAGAGCACCCGGTCCCGGGCTGGAAGAACGACGAGGCAACGCCTTACGGCGCCGAGGCGGCACCCTGAGGTGCGCTGGGGGCCTGCCCCAACGAGGTGAGCTTGCCTTCGATGAAACGGCGGTACTCGACGCCCTCGTCCATGGCCGTCCAAGCGGCCTTGAACGCCTTGGCCGCTTCATCCTTCTTGCCCTGCGCGAGCAGGATGTCGCCACGCCGGTCATCGGCCAGTGCGGCAAACTCGGGCGGCAGCTTGGCGTCGAGCGTCTTGAGGGCGTCGTCGTAGGACTTCGCATCCAGTTGAAGGCCCGCCAGGCGCAGGCGCGCGACAGCGACCAGGCTCTCGTTCTTTCCATGGTCGACAAGCCACTGCAGGGCGGCCTTCGACTCGTCGAGCTTCTGAGCATCGGCAGCCACCTTGGCCGCCAGCAGCGCCCCCTGCTCGGCGAACGCCGTGCCGGCGTAACCGGACTTCAGGTCGGCGAAGGCCTGAACGACCTTGTCCGTCTGGCGCGCTTCTGCAGCACGGTCCATTTCTTCATAAAGGCCGCTGGCGGCCACGCTGCGCTTCTGTTGCCAGTACAGATACCCCGTCCAGGCCGCATAAGCGCCCAGAACCAGCACCAGGGTCCAGGTGATCAGGTTGCCGTACTTCTTCCAGAAGTGCTTGAACTGGTCGAGCTGCTCCTGTTGCTCAAGGTCAAAAGTCGCCATGATGTGTATGGTGTAGCAATCCAGGGATTATGAGGGGCGACCGGCTCGCAGCGACGGAGCCCAGGACTTCACGTCACTGAGAGGCTGCTGAGTCTGTTCGCCGCCGTCTCGAAGCGGCTTGACCGCCACCACGCCTTTGGCGACCTCATCCGGGCCGAACACCAGCGCGTGACGCGCACCGCTGGCATCGGCCTTCTTGAACTGTGACTTCGGGCTGGCCGGACCGTCCTTGCCCGCCGGGTTGAGCACCACAGAGATCCCTTCTGCGCGCAGCGATTCCAGGGCCGCGAGCACCAGGGGCTGAGGCGTGCCCGCCAGCACGATGGCAAAGGCGTCTGCCGAGGTCTCGGGGGCCGGCACGCCGACCTCTTCCAGCAGCAGCAGCAGGCGCTCCATGCCAAGCCCCCAGCCCACTGCAGGAGCAGGCTTGCCGCCCAGTTGCTCGACGAGCCCGTCATAACGACCGCCGCCGCACACGGTGCCCTGAGCCCCCAGGCGATCCGTGACCCACTCGAACACCGTCAGGTTGTAGTAGTCCATCCCACGCACCAAGCGTGTATTGACTTCGTATGGCACACCGGCGGCCTCCAACGCTGCCTTCACGGCCTGGAAGTGCGCCAGAGACGCTTCGCCCAGGAAATCGAGCAGGCGGGGTGCAGTCTCGACCACCGGCTGCATCGCGGGGTTCTTGGTGTCGAGGATGCGCAGCGGGTTGCTGTGGAGGCGTCGCTTGCCGTCCTCGTCAAGCAAGTCGGCATCGGCCTCGAAGTGGTGGATGAGGGCCTCACGGTGGGCCCTGCGCTCCTCGGGCTGCCCCAGGCTGTTGAGCTGCAGCTTGACGTCAGCGCCTACCTGGAGCCCGAGGTCTCGCCACAGCGCTGCCGTCATGAGAATGAGTTCTGCATCGACATCCGGACCGGCAAAACCGAGCACCTCGGCACCGACCTGGTGGAACTGACGGTAGCGACCCTTCTGCGGACGCTCGTGCCGGAACATCGGGCCGATGTAGTAGAGCCGCTTGCCGCCTTCGTACAGAAAGCTGTGCTCGTTGATGGCGCGCACGGCGCCTGCCGTGCCCTCGGGACGGAGAGTCAGTCGGTCACCGTTGAGGCTGTCCTCGAAAGAGTACATCTCCTTCTCGACGATGTCGGTCACCTCACCCAGTCCCCGAACGAACAGCGCCGTGGGTTCGACAATGGGCGTGCGCATGTTCTGGAAGCCATAGCGACGCATGAGCTGTCGCACGACGTCCTCCAGCCATTCCCACCGCGCCGATTCGGGCGGCAGGATGTCGTTCATGCCTTTGATGGCTTTCAGGATCTCGGCCATGGAATTGTTCTTGTGCTTGAGAAAGAGAGAAGGTCAGGCCGCAGGGCGATCCTGACCGAAACGGCGTTCGATGTAGGTCTGAACCAGTGCCATGAACTCGTCCGCAATGCGGTCGCCTCGCAAGGTCAGCGCCTTCTCGCCATCGATGAACACCGGTGCGGCGGGGGCCTCGCCGGTACCCGGCAGGCTGATGCCGATGTCGGCATGCTTGCTTTCGCCCGGACCGTTGACGATGCACCCCATGACCGCGACCTTGAGGTTTTCGACACCGGGGTAGCGAGAACGCCACACCGGCATCTGCGCCCTCAGGAAGTCGTCGATCTGCTTGGCCAGTTCCTGGAATACCGTGCTGGTGGTTCGCCCGCAACCGGGACAGGCAGTGACACTGGGCACGAAGGTGCGCAGGCCCAGCGCCTGAAGGATCTCGAGCGCGACCACGACCTCTTGCGTGCGCGCTTCGCCGGGCTGGGGCGTGAGCGAAACGCGGATGGTGTCGCCAATGCCTTCCTGCAACAGGATGGACAGGGCGGCAGCCGAAGCGACCGTGCCCTTGGTGCCCATGCCCGCCTCGGTCAGCCCCAGGTGCAGCGGGTAATCGCAACGGGCAGCCAGCCCGCGGTACACGCTGATCAGGTCCTGAACACCACTGACCTTGCACGACAAGATGATCTGCTCGGGCTTCATGCCCAGGTCACGCGCAGCCTGAGCCGACTGCAGCGCCGAGTTGACCAGGGCCTGGTACATGACCTGTTGTGCGGACCAGGGCTCCGCGCTCCGCGCGTTCTCGTCCATCAGTGCAGCGAGCAACTCCTGATCCAGGCTGCCCCAGTTCACACCGATACGGACGACCTTGTCGTAACGCATCGCCGCCTCGATCATCTGCGCGAACTGGCGGTCCTTCTTGTCACCCTTGCCCACATTGCCAGGGTTGATCCGGTACTTGGACAGTGCCTCCGCACATGCCGGAAACTCGGTCAGCAAACGGTGGCCGTTGTAATGGAAATCGCCCACCAGCGGCACATCGACGCCCATGCGATCGAGCTGTTCACGCAGGTGCGGCACGGCCTGCGCCGCTTCCGGCGTGTTGACCGTGATGCGGACCATCTCGGAGCCGGCCTGGGCCAGTTCCTTGACCTGGATGGCCGTACCGATCACATCGACCGTATCGGTATTGGTCATGGACTGAACGCGCACGGGCGCATCCCCGCCGATGGTCACCACGCGCGCGCCCCACACCACACGGGCCTGGCGAGAACGTCGGGGTGCCGGATAGGCAACGTCAATCAGAGAACAATTGGCAAGGCTCATGGCAATTCGAGGCGGGCAACGTTGTTGCGCATGTAAGCGGTCAGATCGACGGGCTGGCCTTTGTGTGTGAGCTGGACGTGGGGCGCGTTGCCGATGCGCAGACGCATCGGGGGCTGCCCATCCACGGACGCCGACTGCCCTGCCTTCAGCAAACCGGAATACACCTTGCGGCCGCTGGCGTCTCGGACTTCGATCCAGGCGTCCGCTGCGGCACGCAGACCGACGAGGGCGGGCCCCTCCGGGGGCAATGGAACCGGGGGCGAGTCCGGCGCTGCACGCAAAGCCGGCTCGCTGCCAGAGGCCGATGCCGCGACCGGCGCCGCATCGCTCGGGGCCACGATGGCCTCTGCGGTCAGGGGGGCGGGAACGGGATCGCTGCCTGCCACGGCCGGCTCGGAACCGGCCGTGACCGGAGCGAACACCGGCTCGGAGGCTCCCTGGCCAGGCGGGCCGGACGCCGCAGAAGCCACGGCAGCAGGCTGACTGCTGCCCGCCGACCACCAGTCGGGAAGGCTCAGGTCTTCCGGCAGCAGATACACGATCAGTGCCCCGGCCAGCAAGACCGCGGGCGCCAGCCAGCGCGGGGACAGCAAGGCCTTCCAGGCGCCGCCCGATCCGGCACGATCAAACAGGGTCCCCGAGCTGCGACGTTCCTTGAACGGTGCATTCAGTGGCTCGCGTTCGGGGCCGAGCGGCATGGTGCGGCTGGATGGCAGATCAGCCAGCACAGATTGAGGATCGATCTGCAGCTGACGGCAGACTGCCTTGGCCAGCGCCCGCGCAAAATTGGCGTCCGGCAGGCACGACAGGTCTCCGCGCTCCAGGGCTTCCAGCTTGGCCGGCGTGACCTTCAGTGTGGTGGCGAGGTACTCCAGGCTCATGTCCTGTGCTTCGCGTGCCGACCGGAGCTTCGCGCCGGCTGCCGCGGCGTTGGGCTCATGTGCCGACGGGCCTGCTGTGGGTGACAGTTGCTCAGTCATCGAATCGTCCGAGTTCTAAAGCGGTCGTCTCGCGAGACGAGGGGAAGCGGCTGCGCAACTGGGCCGCGAGTTCGTCCCGCCCGCCGGGGTTGCCCAGCCTGTGCTCGATGCGCGCAGCCAGCCACAGCGACTCTGCCGTCACCTGCTCGGGCGCGGCGTTCACCCGGCGAATGTAAAAGCGCGCCCGCTCCAGTTCGCCACGGCGATAAAGCACCGCAGCCAGGTTGAACGCCGTTGCCGGGTTGGACGAGTCCAGCTCGAAAGAGCGTGACAGGGTCTTCTCGGCTTCCGGGTACAGGCCCGCCGCGACCTGACAGACGCCGCGCGCCAGCAAGGTCTTGCTGGTCGCCACGGTCTGAGGCAGGCTCGCCGCCCGTTCGAACAGGGCGTCCGCAGCGGCGTACTGTCTTTGCTGACACAGGTACCAGCCGTAGTTGTGCAACACACTGCCGTTGCGCTGATCGATGGCGAGCGCTTCACGGAAGCCCTGCTCGGCGCGTGGCTGGTCGCCCATTGCCGCGTAGATCAAAGCCCGCATTTCATAGGCAGCCGGCAGAGAGGAATCGATCGACAGCGCCTGCTTGACCTCATCCAGCGCCGTTGCAAACTGCCCTTGCCCGAAATAAGCCGTCGCCAATTCAAGACGAATGCGGGCACGGCGACGGGCTTCCGACTCGTCGGAAGCCGTGACGATGTCACCGCGTGTGGCCGCAGAAGGCGCAGCAGGCCGGGATGGGGTCGGCGCTCCGCCCGTGGCGCAAGCGCCCAACTGTGCGAGCAGAGCCGTCAGGACCACACGCTTGAAACAGCGCAGTCCAAGCCCGGACACAGACACTTTCCTCATTCAGCGATCTCCTGGACAGGGGGCTGACAGTGTAGGCGCAAGGCCGGCTGGCCTCGCTCAGTGGCCCGAACGCTGCCGCTCGCCCGACACGGGAGGGGCGACCCGGACCGCCACCGGCTGACGGAGCATGCGCGTGTGTGCGCGCGTGCGGTCCTGCACTTCGCCAGCCAACTGGCCGCAGGCGGCGTCGATGTCATCGCCCCGGGTCTTTCGTACCGTCGTGACGATGCCAGCGTCCGCCAGCAGGCGCGCGAAGGCCTGCACCCGAGCCGCGTCAGAACGCTTGAGGCCCGACGCCGGGAAGGGGTTGAAAGGAATCAGGTTGAACTTGCAGTTGATGCGCCCCTTCACGAGCGCGATCAGTTGGCGTGCGTGCTCGTCGCTGTCATTGACTCCGTCGAGCATGCAGTATTCAAAGGTGATGAAGTCGCGGGGCGCTGACTCGAGGTAGCTGTTGCAGGCCGCGAGCAACTCGGCGATGGGGTACTTGCGGTTGAGCGGAACCAGCTCGTCACGCAAAGCATCGTTGGGAGCGTGCAGCGAAACCGCCAGCGCGACAGGACAGTCCTGACGCAGGCGTTCGATCATGGGCACCACGCCCGATGTGGAGACCGTGACGCGGCGGCGCGACAGGCCGTAGCCGTGGTCATCCAGCATGGTGCGCAGCGCGGGAACCAGTGCGTTGTAGTTCTGCAGCGGCTCGCCCATGCCCATCATCACGACATTGCTGATGATGCGCTCTGAGGTGCCCAGACGCTGACGCAAGGCGTGCTCGGCGTGCCACAGCTGAGCGATGATCTCGCCGGTGCTGAGGTTGCGGCTGAAGCCCTGATGCCCCGTGGAGCAGAAACGGCAGCCGACAGCGCAGCCCGCCTGCGACGAAATGCAGAGCGTGGCCCGGTCGTCTTCCGGAATGTAGACACTTTCGACGGCGTTGCCGCCGCCCACATCGAACAGCCACTTGATCGTGCCATCCGACGAAACGTGTTCGCTGATGATTGGCAGGCGCTTCAGGGTCGCGATGCCCCGCAGCTTGCTGCGCAGCGACTTGGCGAGATCCGACATCTGGTCGAAGTCGGTCGCGCCTTTCTGATGGATCCAGCGAAAAAGCTGGGTTGCGCGGAAGCGCTTTTCACCCAGTTTTTCGCAGAACGCAGCCAACCCATCCAGGTCGAAATCGAGCAGGTTGACGGCGTCCATGTACAGACCTCTTGGGACGTCAGCAGCCGATCAGCGGCTGTAGACGTTCATGCCGGGGAAGAAGAAAGCCACTTCGACTGCAGCGGTCTCGGGAGCGTCCGAACCGTGCACGGCGTTGGCATCGATGCTGTCGGCGAAATCGGCGCGGATGGTGCCCGGAGCGGCCTTCTTCGGATCGGTGGCGCCCATCAGGTCGCGGTTCTTGGCGATGGCGCCTTCACCTTCCAGCACCTGCACGAACACGGGGCCGGAAACCATGAAGTCGACCAGATCCTTGAAGAAAGGACGTGCAGCGTGCACGGCGTAGAACTGTTCGGCTTCGGCGCGCGACAGTTGCACCAGCTTGGCCGCCACGACCTTCAGGCCAGCGCCTTCAAAACGGGCGACGATTTGGCCGATCACGTTCTTGGCAACGGCGTCGGGCTTGATGATCGAGAGGGTGCGTTCGATGGCCATTTGATTCTCCAATGTGCTCAATGGTCTTGACAAAACCTGGCATTGTACTGCGGCACGGTGTCATAAACCCCGTGCCGCTCATGTGATTCCCCGCGCAGTCAACGGGGTTTGTGCGGAGGCGCGCGGCGCCGATCAGCGACGCCCGCGGCCGCCGCCGCCGCCACCGCCACCGCCACCGCGGCGGCCGCCACCCGACTTGCTGCCGAAGAAGGCGTCGGCTCCGATGTAGCCGACCGAGGTCTGCATCGGATCAGGCTGACGCGGCCCCTTCTGCTTGCCGGCCGGCTGGCGATCGAAGTCCTGGTCCGGACGTCCGAAGCCGGACGTGATCCGCTTGGAGCCGCTCTTGACGAAACGGCGATCGAAGGTCTGCTCCAGGGGATTGGGGATGGGGCCGATGTGGTCGAAGTCGTCATCGTGATCACGACGGGGCGCCGGCTCACGATCCTGCCGAGGCGGGCGCGAGGTCTGCTGGCCCTGGGACCCACCCTGGGGACGAGGCCCTTGGCCCTGTCCGCCTTGTGGGCGACCGCCCTGCTGCTTGCCCTTGAAACCCTGCTGCCCCTTGTTCTGGCCTTGCTGCCCCTTGCCGCCACGCCCCTGCTCCTGACGGTCGCGGTCCATGCCTGCCAGGGACTTGACGGCCCGGACGTCCGACTCGTTGAGCTCGACCCACACGCCACGCTTCAAGCCGCGCGGCAGAACGATGGCGCCATAACGAACACGGATGAGGCGGTTCACCGTCAGACCCACGGCATCGAACAGCTTGCGGACCTCGCGGTTGCGGCCCTCGGCGATGACCACGCGGTACCACTGGTTCACGCCCTCACCCAATCCATTGCTGATCGAAATGAAGGACGCGGCCTGGCCGTCGATCTCCACACCGTCCAGCAGGCGTTGACGCGAGGCGTCATCCAGGGTGCCCAGCACGCGCACGGCGTACTCTCGCTCCACGCCGAAGCGCGGGTGCATCAACTGGTTCGCCAGCTCACCGGAGTTGGTGAACAGCAGCAAACCCTCGGTGTTCAGGTCCAGGCGCCCGACCGACATCCACTTGCCGTTGTGGAGCTTGGGCAGGCGACGGAACACCGTGGGCCGCCCTTGCGGATCGTCGTGCGTGACGACCTCGCCCACCGGCTTGTGGTACGCCAGAATGCGCGCCGGCTGCGGGGCAATACGCACCTTGATCGGACGACCAGCCACCTTGATGCGGTCACCGTGGGACACGCGCTGGCCGATGTGGGCGACCTGATCGTTCACCTCGATACGGCCGTCCTCGATCATCTGTTCGATGTCCCGGCGCGAGCCGACGCCAGCCTGCGCCAACACCTTCTGCAGCTTGGGCGCGTCGGGCTCGGGACGCAGCACACGCTTGTAAGGGCTGTTGTCGTCGGTTGCCGCGTCCTCGGCCTCCTCTTCACGCACCTTGTCGAAATCACCCGACAGCAGTTCGGCGAAGACCTCGGAGGCCTGTTCCTCGGCGATGGCCGCACGGCGAGACGGCCGCTGCTCGGCGTCCGTACCGGACGCATCGGTCTGCGCAACGGTGTCGCCTGCCTCGGCAGCCGCCGAGGGCCGCTCGTTACGGCGCCGGTCGCGGTCACGACGGCCCCGGCCATCCCGACCACGCCCATCAGCACGAGGAGCGTCCGCCAGATCACCCGGCTCACCGCCTTCCGCAGCGGGGCCCTCGGCATCCGGCCCCAACTCGATCACGCCATGGGCGGCCACCTCCCGAACGGGCTCCGCGACGGACTCGGCCGGCTGAGCCTCCTCGCCCCCTTCTGCCACAGCGACCGGCTTGCGACGCGGCGCACGCTTCGGCTTGACAGGGGCCTCTTCTGCCGACGCCCCTGCGTCCGCAGGCTGCATCGCCACGGTCGCCGGCTCGGCAGCTGCGACGCTCCCCTCCTCGGTGGCCACCTTGCGGCGACGGGGCGCCCGCTTCGGTGCGGCGGCATCCGCCTCCGTCACCGCGGGTACCACATCGGCTTCGACCTGCGAGGCCTCCGTCTTGGCGCGCCGCGTGCGCTTGGGCTTGACCGCTTCCTCGGCGGCCAGCGGCTGTTCTTGGGGTTCTGACATGGGAGAAGACTCGGTGGTCATGGGTGCGAAGGGGGGAAAGAAAGGGGGGCGCCATCGGTCGCACTGGCGTCCTGATCGGCGGGTATCACGGCGGGGGCGTCGGCCGTCACGGCGACACCCGATGGAGACTCCACCGACTCGAGCAGAGAGGGCTGGTCCTCGGATTCGACAGACCCGGCGTGAGCAGGGTCGACCACGGTGTCGTCCATGGCATCCTCCATGCCTGGCAACAAGCCTTGAGCCACCGGCAGCCCTTCCAGCGTGGGCAATTGAGCCAGCGACGACAAGCCCATGTCATCCAGAAACTGCCGGGTGGTGGCGTACAGGCCCGGACGCCCGGGCGCGTCACGGTGACCGATCACCTCGACCCAGCCGCGCTCCTCGAGCTGGCGCACGATCTGCGAGCTGACGGTGACACCTCGGATGTCCTCGATGTCACCCCGGGTCACGGGCTGCTTGTAGGCAATGATGGCCAGCGTTTCCAGCGTGGCGCGCGAGTAACGAGGCGGCTTTTCAGGGTTGAGCCGATCCAGGTAGGCCTGGACGTCGGAGCGCGTCTGGAAGCGCCACCCCGAAGCAACCTCGCACAGCATCACGCCACGCCCCTCCCACTGCGCCGAGATCTCGGCCAGCATCGACCGCACCGTGTCGGCGGACACGGTGTCATCGAACAGCTGGCGCATCTCGCGCAGTGACATGGGCTGGTGCGCGCACAGCAATGCCGCTTCCAGGATACGCAGGGACTCCTGCGGATTGAGGACTTCCATCTCGTCAGTCAATCTGTTTCGCGGGCCGCAGCGCCGCGATGCTCATGCAGACCTTGACAGGGCCGGCGAACAGCCAAGCCGTAACCGGATGCGCTCCGGCAGGCGCGAAGGGGTATTGAAACCGCTCGGTGACAGGGCCCGGCCGGGCTGGCATCCGTGGTGCCGTCGGCGGGGCGCATCTCTTCCGCGAGGCATGCCAGACGGAATCCGAAAAGCGGAGCCAAGGCATCCACGGATCACACCGAGACCGTGCACCACAAGGCATTCACCCGCTCTTCTATCGTCGCATTATGCACTAGTTGGCTTTGGCGCACATGCCGTATTCCCGCAGCACTGTCAAGCAGCGGGCACACGCTCATGCGGCGGACGCCGCCAGAAGGGCCCACGCGTCCGCCATGTCCTCGGGCAGAGGGGCCTCGAACACCATCGGCTCGCCGGTCACAGGGTGGTCGAAAGCCAGCCGGGTTGCATGCAAGGCCTGACGCGTCATGCCGAGCGCCGGCGCGCCGCCATACAGGGCATCTGCCACCAGGGGATGTCGACGGCTGCTGAGGTGAACCCGGATCTGGTGAGTGCGGCCGGTGTGCAACGTGCAGCGCACCGCACTGTACGTTCGAGGCAATCCCTGAGGGCCCTGCCAGACACCGACCAGCAAGCGCTGTACGTCGGTCCGCGCCGGCTTGCCTGATGGCACCACGGCCATACGCACACGGGTCACCGGATCGCGGCCGATGGATGAGTTCACCGAGAAACTCGAATCGACTTCACCATGGACGAGGGCGAGATACTGCCGACTGACCTCGCGTGCCGCGATCGCCCGGCTCAGCGCCGTCACCGCCTGCAGTGTCTTTCCCACCACCATCAAGCCGCTGGTGTCCTTGTCAAGGCGATGCACGATACCGGCGCGCGGCAACTCGCTGGCCCCCGCGTGGTGAGCCAGCAGACCGTTCATCAGCGTGCCGGACCAGTTCCCCGCAGCTGGGTGCACCACGAGACCGGCCGGCTTGTCGACCACCAGCAGGTGGGCGTCCTCGAAGACGATGGGCAAGTCCATGGCCTCCGGCCGGAAGGCCTGACTCTGTGCCGTCGGGCGCAGGAGGGCTTCCACCCGCTGACCCGCCAGAACCTTGCGGGAGGCCGTCGTGACCGCCTGGCCCGCAACCTGCACACACCCTGCCTCCACCAGTGACTTCAGGTGACTGCGCGAATAGGCGGTCACCTCGCTGGCGAGAAAGGCATCCAGCCGTTGTCCGTGCGCCCCGGCGGGCACCACCCAACTGCGTGCCTCGCCTTCAACCGTGGCTCCCTCGGCTGCAACGTCCTCCACCTCGTCGAGTTCGACTTCATCCAGGGAGTCGGGGACGGAATGCGCGAGCGACAGAGCGGCTCCACCCGCCTGGGAAGCCGGGCTGACGAGCCGGGACGCGGCCGTGCCGGAGGTGGAAGCGCGAGTACGGGCCATGAATCAAAGTTGCGATGAGAAACAGGAGCGAGACGGAAATGCGGGCGAGGGCTTCTATACTGCGGCCTCTGGCGCTGCAAGGCGAGACTGACCGCGGCCAGGCCGCACACCGAGAACGTGACATTGCTGACCTTCCCCACCTGGCGATCCCTCACCACCCGCCGCGCGGGCATCGTGGTGCTGGCCATGGCGGCCGCACTGACGGCCTGTGAGTCGACCCCGAAGGACGAGTTCGCCAACATCAGTCCGGACAAATTGTACGCAGACGCCAAGGAAGACACCTCCGACGGCAACTTCGAAACGGCCATCAAGAAGCTGGAGAAGGTCGAAGCGCGTGCGTCAGGCACCCTGCTCGCCCAGCAGGCCCAGATCGACCTGGCTTATTCGTACTACCGCACCGGCGAGCGTGCCCAGGCCCTCGCCAAGCTCGAACGCTTCATCCGGCTGCACCCCACCAGCCCGGCGCTGGACTATGCCTACTACCTGCAAGGTCTCGTCAATTTCAACGACAACCTGGGGCTGTTCGGTCGCCTGGCGAACCAGGACATCTCCGAGCGGGATCAACAGGCATCGCGCGACGCATACGAGTCGTTCCGCACACTGATCGATCGCTTTCCCACTTCGAAGTACGCACCGGATGCCCGCCTGCGGATGAACCACATCGTGAATTCGATGGCGGCCGGCGAAGTGCACATTGCGCGCTATTACTTCCGTCGAGGCGCATACCTGGCGGCAGCCAACCGCGCCCAGGTCACCGTACGCGAGTACCGCCAGTCTCCCGCGGTGGAAGAGGCGCTGTCCATCATGGCCCGTAGCTATGACGCCCTTGGCCTGGCTCCGCTGCGTGATGATGCCGTGCGCGTGCTGCGGCAGAACTTCCCCGAGAGCGCGTACCTCAAGACCGAAGAGGCGACCAAGGCCCCCAAGAAGCCGTGGTGGCAACTGTGGTGAGCACTTCCCCACGCTGATCCAGCAGAACGGGCCCTTCGGGGCCCGTTCTCATTGAGCCCTCTGCGCCCGAGAGCGCGAGGGCCGGCGGCCAGTCAGTCCCCCGCGTGCACGCCGCCAGTGGCAAAGCCGCTCAACACCCCCTGGTCGTGCACTTCCGGCCCTTCGGGTCGCACGTCCACGGCTTCTTCGGCAGGGATCATGTCGTCTTCAGGACGCTGCGCAGCGGCGGCGCCCTGGATCTTGTGGATGAACCGGCGTGACCGGTCATACGGGAAGACGTCGTGCACGTACCCCGCCTGGATGCGCTCCTTGCGCTCCTGCCAGTACGCCGGATCCAACAGATCAGCGTGATGCTGCATGAAGATCTGGCGCACGCGCGGATCACCCAGCAGGAAGGGGCCGAATGTTTCCGGAAACACGTCGTGGGGCCCCACCGAGTACCAGATCTCGCCAGACATTTCGTCTTCCTCGGTACGGGGTGCCGGCACCTTGCGGAAGTTGCAGTCGGTGATGTATTCGATCTCGTCGTAGTCGTAGAAAACGACCTTGCCGTTGCGCGTCACACCGAAGTTCTTCCACAGCATGTCTCCGGGGAAGATGTTGGCGGCCACCAGATCCTTGATCGCATTGCCGTACTCGATGACCGCGTGCTCCATCGACGAGGGCGATGCATCCTGCAGGTAGATGTTGAGCGGCACCATGCGACGCTCGATGTAGAGGTGCTTGATCACCAGCGAGTCGCCCTCTTCCTCGATCACGCTGGGCGCGAACTTGCGCAGTTCCTCGATGAGCTCGTCCTCGAAGCGGTTGCGCGGGAAAGCCACTTTGGTGAACTCGAGCGAGTCCGCCATGCGGCCCACGCGATCGTGCTGCTTCACGAGCTGGTACTTGCCCATGATGCCCTCGCGCGTGGTCTCTTTCTGTGGCGGGAAATAGTCCTTGATGACCTTGAAGACGAAGGGATAGGACGGCAGATCGAACACCAACATCACCATGCCCTTGATACCGGGGGCGATGCGGAATTTGTCGGTCGAATGCCGCAGGTGGAACAGGAAATCGCGGTAGAACAGGTTCTTGCCGTGCTTCTGCAGGCCGATGGCACTGTAGATCTCACCACGCGGCTTGCGGGGCATCAGCGAACGGAGAAACTGCACGTAGGCCGAGGGCACCCTCATGTCGACCATGAAGTAGGCCCGCGCGAAACTGAACAGGGCCAGCAGATCGTCCTCGCCGAACAGGGCCGCGTCGATGTAGAGCCGCTTCTTGGAGTTGTGCAGGATGGGAATGGCAAACGGCAGGCTACGGAAACCATTGACCACCTTGCCGACGATGTAGGCCCCCTTGTTGCGGAAGAACAGCGACGACAGGACCTGGATCTGGAAGTTCGTGCGCAGACGCACGTTGCCGACCTGCTCCATGAGGGCCTCATACACCAGGCCGACGTCACGGTCGAGGTCGTCGAACGGCACGGCGAGCTCATAGCTCTCGACCACGGCCTTCAGGGTCTCCCGCAGGCTGTCCTTCGTCGGGTAGAAGGCCCGGAAAGTGGGCTTGCCTTCCTCGTCGTCGATGTACTCCGTCGACACCGCAGGCCGCACGAAGATGAAGTCGTTGCGGTAGTACTTGCGATGCAGGATCTGGATGGTGACCGAGTTGAAGAAGGTCTCTGCCAGCTCGGGCTGGTGGTGCCCGGTCAACAGGCCGATGTAGAACAGCTTGACCTGGTGCCACACCTCCATCGGCAGCTTGCTGGCGCTGAAGTCACGCTCCAGCCGCTCGATGGCCTCGTCCACCCGCATGTCGTAGAACTCGATCCGGGCGCGCTGGGCCAGTTGCTGCCCATGCCAGTCGGCCTGCTCGAAGCGACGCTTGGACTGGGCGCTGGTCTCGCTGAAGATCTTGTAGTGGCGATCAAAGCCGTCGAGCAAGGCTTTGGCGATCTCGAAAACCCGGGAGTCGGTGAGTTGTTGCGGAAACATCGTGGGCCAGGCTGAGTGTGATGAGGTGGGCCAAGCCCGGCCGACACCGACGGTCAACCGGACACCACGGCATTATGCAAGGGTCAGCACGCCGATCCCACCCGCCAACGCGCCCCGAGGCGGCAACGGGCACAATGCAGCAACCATCCCTGTGGACGCTGCCACCTGCCCCATGAACGCCCCCGCCTCGAGCCCCCTCACCTACCCCTGGGACCGACAGACACCCGCAACGGGCGACATGCTGTCCCTCTTCGCCGGACTGCATTGGGTGCGCATGCCGATGCCTTTTGCGCTGAACCACATCAATCTGTGGGTGCTGGAGGACGAACTGGACAGCACCCCCACCTGGATGGTGGTCGATGCGGGGGTCGCGACCGAGACCATCCGCAGCGCCTGGCAGACGCTGTGGCGCGCTCCCCTGGCAGCCCGGCCACTGGGCCGCATGCTGGTGACCCACATGCACCCAGACCATGTCGGCAACGCGCAGTGGCTCATCGAGCGCGACAGCGCTCAGGGCGCGCCGGCCCGCCTGTGGATGAGTCAGTCCGACTACCAGGGCGCCCGACTGGCCCTGCAATCGACCACCGGCTTTGGCGGTGAGCGCGCTGCCGCTCATTTCCAGGCGCATGGGTTGAGCAGTCCGGAAGACCTGGCCAAGGTGCGTGCAAGGGGTGACTACTTTTCGTCGCTGGTGCCCGAGATGCCTCTGGCCTATCGTCGGCTGATGGACGGCATGACCTTGCGGATCGGGACGCGCGACTGGCGCTGTATCGCCGGGTATGGCCACAGCCCCGAGCACATCGCGCTGTTCTGCGAGCAGGACGGCCTGCTGATTTCCGGCGACATGCTGCTGCCCACGATCTCCACCAACGTCAGCGTGACCGACCTTGAACCAGAGGGCGATGCGCTGGGGCTGTTCCTGGCCTCCATCGAGCGCATGCGCGACCTGCCTGCGGACACGCTGGCCCTGCCGTCACACGGGCTGCCTTTCCGCGGCATTCACGCGCGCATCGACCAGCTGCACGCTCACCATGCCGAGCGGCTGGCCGAAGTGGAAGCCGCCTGCCGCGCAAAACCCTCGACGGCAGCGGAGATGCTGCCCGTGCTCTTTCATCGCCAGCTGGACCTGCACCAGACCACCTTCGCCATGGGCGAGGCCGTGGCCCACCTGAACCACCTCTGGCACCAGGGTGTATTGCGACGTGAGCAGGATGCCTCGGGCGTGTGGCGCTACGGCACACACTGACGCATCCCAGCGGTCCTGCCTGAACCGCGTCAGTCCGGGATCGCTACGTGCCGGAGCTGGTCCCGGGGGCCATCGTAGTCCGGCATGATGGAGCGCACCACGGCCCAGAAGCGCGGGCTGTGGTTCATCTCGCGCAGATGCGCCAGTTCATGCGCCACAACATAGTCGATGATCGACAGTCCGAAATGGACGAGCCGCCAATGCAGGCGGATGGAGCCGTCGGCACTGGCGCTCCCCCACCGGGTCCGGGCCGATGACAGGCTGATCTTGGTGACCGCGACCCCAAGACGGTCGGCGTAGTGAGCCACCCGTCCGGAGAAGATCGCCCTCGCCTCCCGTTGCAACCAGGCTTCGGTCGCATCACGGATCTGCTCGGGCGCCGCGTCCTGCGGCAGCCCAAGGTGCAGGGCCCGCCGCGTGACACCGGGCAGCGTGGCGTCGCGCGGGGCCGGCATCAGATGAGCACCGGTGCGCCCCGGATCCAGCACGATGACGACCGACTCCCCGAGAAAGGGCACCTCTGCGCCCTCCTGCCAGTCGATGCGGGCCGACATCTGGCGTCGTGCCCGCTCACGCTGCTCCACGAGCTTGGTACAGATCCAGCGCTCCTTGGCACGCAGTGCCGATTCGATGTCCCCCCAGGACACCCACCTTGGCGCACGCACGCTGAGCCCGTCGACACCGACCACCATGCCGATGCTGCGCCGCCGCACTCGCTTCACCTCGTAGGCCACCACGGCTTTACCCAGGCGGATTTCGCGTTCGGCGCGGGGATGCCGGTACAACGGCAGCCCGCTCGCGTGCACACCTGCGGCATCGCCGACTGACGTGGCGTCCAGGCCTTGTGCATGAGGAGGCATCCCGCCCCGGGACACTTCCACGCCGTGCTGCAGCGTGCCCGCCGCGCCCTGCACGACACTCTCCGACGCGGAGGAAGACGGGGATGCCGACGACACCTCTTCGGCACCCTCACCCCACAGTCCCAACTGCATCGGCGCGTCCTGCTTCAATGGATCTCCCCCATGTGCGTGGCGACCGGGCTGTCCTCGCCGTTTGCCTGCCGATCCCGGAGGATCAGGAAATCGGCAAACGCGGACAAATCCGGGTGAATGGTGAGGTCAGGCACCCGACGCCGCAACTCGTGCAACTCCCCCTCCGGCATGGTGGCAGCCTGCCCGGTACGAACAAGGTGCGGCTCACATCCCACGGACTGGGCCGCCAGCACATCGCGCGGCAGATCTCCCACCATGGGCACGCCAACCAGGTCGCGCCCAAAACGCTGGCCGATCATCTGGAACAGCCCCGGCATGGGCTTGCGGCAGGTGCACTGGTCTTCCGGCGTGTGGGGGCAGAAGAACACCGCCTCGACCCGCCCGCCCACACGCGCCAGCATCTGGTTCATCTTGGCGTGCATGGCGTTGAGT
Source organism: uncultured Aquabacterium sp. (assembly GCF_913773725.1). Taxonomy (GTDB): domain Bacteria; phylum Pseudomonadota; class Gammaproteobacteria; order Burkholderiales; family Burkholderiaceae_C; genus Aquabacterium. The sequence goes on from NZ_CAJYGK010000157.1 coordinate 37,932, forward strand.
GCCACCATGTCGAACAGGCCTCGCCCGATGCCAGACTGGTTGGTGGCCACCACGACGTGCCACCCTGCATGATTGAGGCGGGCAATGGCCTCCAGCGATCCAGGCAGCGGCACCCACTCCTCGGGCGACTTCACATAGTCTTCCCGCTCGTGGTTGATCGTGCCATCGCGATCGATGATGACCAGCTTCATGCCCGCTCCCGGGTGTACGGTGCGCCCGCCCAATCAGGCCGCCAGTCTGGACAGGTCGGCGACCCGGTTCATGGCGGCATGCAGCGTGGCCAGCAGGCCCAGGCGGTTGGCCTTCAAGGCAGGATCGTCGGCATTGACCATCACACCATCGAAGAAGGCATCCACCGGCGCCTTGAGCGCTGCGAGCGCCTGCAAGGACGCAGTGTAATCACCTTGCTCGAAAGCCGCACCGGCCTTCGGCGCGGCAGCCTGCAGCGCCTCGTACAGCGCTGCCTCTGCCGCCTCCTTCAACAGGGCCGCCTCGACGCGCGGCGCCACGACCGACTCGGCCTTCTTCAGGATGTTGCCGACGCGCTTGTTGGCTGCGGCCAGGGAGGCTGCCTCTGGCAGCGCCGCGAAGGCGCGTACCGCTGCCAGGCGGCGAGGCACCTCGGACAGGCGCACCGGTTGCAGGGCCAGCACCGCGTCGACTTCCTGCGCGCTGTAGCCTTGCTCGCGCAGCGACACGGCCAGACGGTCTGCCATGAAGGCGAGCAGCGCCTCACAGGGGTTGGTGACCAGGTCGCCGAACACCGGCACCACGGCCTCCAGCAACGCGGGCAGGTCCAGCGGCAGGTTCTTTTCGACCAGAATGCGGATCACGCCCAGCGCGTGACGGCGCAGCGCGAACGGGTCCTTGTCACCCGTGGGCAGCTGGCCGATGCCGAACAGGCCCACCAGCGTCTCGAGCTTGTCGGCCAGCGCCACCACCGTGCCGGTATGGTTACGGGGAAGGCTGTCGCCAGCGAAACGGGGCTTGTAGTGGTCCTCGATCGCGATGGCCACGCCGTCGCGCAAGCCCTCGTGGCGGGCGTAGTACCCGCCCATGATGCCTTGTAGTTCTGGAAACTCGCCAACCATGTCGGTCAACAGGTCGGCCTTGGCCAGCCGCGCGGCCTCCTGGGCCTTGCTGTCCAGCACGTCGAAGTGGTCCTTGTCGTCCACCGTGAAAGGCAGCGTACCCAGGCGCAGCTGATTGACGATGGCATGGGCGATGGCGCGCACGCGCTCAGCCCGGTCGCCCTGCGTCCCCAGCTTGTTGTGATACACCACCTTGCCCAGGCCCGGCACACGGGAGGCCAGCGTCTTCTTGCGATCCTGATCGAAGAAGAACTTTGCGTCGGCCAAGCGGGGGCGCACCACGCGCTCGTTGCCTTCGATGATGGCGCTGGGATCGGACGGATGGATGTTGCTCACCACCAGGAACTGGTGAGTGAGCTTGCCAGAGGCATCCAGCAGCGGGAAGTATTTCTGGTTGGCCTTCATCGTGAGAATCAGGCACTCCTGAGGCACCGCCAGAAAGGCCTCTTCGAATCGGCCGATCAGCACGTTGGGACGCTCGACCAGCGCCGTCACCTCGTCCAGCAGGGCCTCATCCTCGATCGGCCTCAGGTCGTGCCCGGCCCGCCCGGCCGCCGCGGCCAGTTGGGCCACGATGTCGGCACGGCGCTCGGCGAAGCTGGCGATCACGGCGCCCTCTTCTGCCAGCTGGGCCGCGTAGCTGTCGGCATCACGCAGCACGACCGGTGACACCTTGGCCTCGAAGCGATGCCCCTGCGTCTCGCGCCCTGCTTTGAGGCCCAGCGCGGCCACGGGCACCACCTGGTCGCCATGCAAGGCCACCAGCCCGTGGGCCGGCCGCACGAAGTTCACGCTGGTCCAGCCGGGCAGAAACCCTTCGCCTTCGCCCTGCTCGAGCTGGTAGGTCATGACCTTCGGAATCGGCAGCCTGGCCAGGGACTCGTCCAGCGCCTTCTGCAAGCCCTGGCTCAGGTCGACGCCGGGCTTGACGCTGTCGAGGAACAGGGCCTCGGCCTTGCCATCCGGCTGGCGCTTGAGCTGCGGCAGCACTTCGGCGCCCACCCCCACCGACGCCAGCTTCTTCAGCAGAGCGGGCGTCGGCTGGCCGCTGGTGTCCAGCGCCACGCTCACCGGCATCAGCTTGAGCTGGACGGCTTGGTCCGCCGCCTTGGCCGTCACACCGGTGACGTGCACCGCCAGACGGCGGGGCGAGGCAAACGGGGTGGCCACAGCCGTGGTCGGCGCAAGACCCTGCGCCTTCAGGCTGTCTGCCAGCACGGTTGCAAACGACTCACCGAGCTTCTTGAGCGCCTTGGGCGGCAGTTCTTCGACAAACAGTTCGACCAGAAGATTCGCGGTGCTCATGCTCAGGCAGCCTTCTTGTTGTTCAGTTGTTCGATCACTTCGTCCGCCCAGGCCTTGGGGGCCATCGGGAAGCCCAGTCGGGCTCGGCTGTCCAGATAGGACGCGGCCACGCTCCGGGCCAGGTTGCGAATGCGGCCGATGTAGGCCGCCCGCTCAGTCACGGAGATGGCGCCGCGGGCGTCCAGCAGGTTGAAGGTGTGGGCGGCTTTCAGGACCTGTTCATACGCCGGCAGCGCCAGTTGCTGCTCGACCAGGTACTTGGCCTGCGTCTCGTAGTTCGAGAAAGCACCCAGAAGAAAGTCCACATTGCTGTGCTCGAAGTTGTACGTGGACTGCTCGACCTCGTTCTGGTGGAACACATCGCCGTACTTCAGGCCCGGCGCGTACACCAGGTCATACACGTTTTCGACGCCCTGCAGGTACATGGCCAGGCGCTCGAGGCCGTAGGTGATCTCTCCCGTCGCCGGCTTGCAGTCGATGCCGCCCACCTGCTGGAAATAGGTGAACTGGGTCACTTCCATGCCGTTGAGCCACACCTCCCAGCCCAGGCCCCAGGCACCCAGCGTGGGGTTCTCCCAGTCGTCTTCGACAAAGCGGATGTCGTTCTTCTTCAGATCCAGGCCGAGGGCTTCCAGCGAGCCGAGATAGAGCTCCAGGATGTTGGCAGGGGCCGGCTTGAGCACCACCTGGTACTGGTAGTAGTGCTGCAGGCGATTGGGGTTGTCGCCATAGCGGCCGTCTTTCGGTCGCCGGCTGGGCTGGACATAGGCCGCCTTCCAGGGTTCCGGGCCCAGCGCGCGCAGAAAGGTCGCGGTGTGGCTGGTACCGGCCCCCACCTCCATGTCATACGGTTGCAGCAGCGCACAGCCCTGGGCATCCCAGTAGCTTTGCAGTCGCAGAATCATTTGCTGGAAGGTCAGCATGGTCTAGCCTTGGTGGATGCCTGAACCGACAGACGGACGGCATCGGGTTCTTGGTTTGAGGAGCTTGCCCTGCCCGCAGCAGAAGGCTGCGGCAGACGGAAAGCCCCGATTCTAGTGGCGCGGCCGGCCGCGCCTCAGTACGAGCAGCAGGGCCAGCGCAAACGCGGGCCACAGGCCAGCCCGGGCGGCCCACCATGCAAATGGGGTCACCCCCTGCATGCCCTGCACGTGCGCTTCCAGCACGCCACGGGTGTTCGCTGGCAGCCTTGCCGTGACCTGCCCACGGTGGTCGATCACGACAGTGGCGCCGGTGTTGGTGGCCCGCAGCGTCGGCAACTGGAACTCCAACGAGCGCATGCGCGCGATTTGAAGGTGCTGGTGAATGGCCACCGATTCACCAAACCAGGCCAAGTTGCTGACGTTGGCCAGCAGGGTGGGCGCCTCCGCGGGCACGCCGAAACGCGCCGCCAGCTCTTCTCCGAACAGATCCTCGTAACACACGGTGGGCGCCACCCGCTGGTCTCTCACGGCGAACGAAGGTGCCACCAGAGGGCCGCGGGTGAAGTCGCCCAGCGGCATGTTCATCATGCGCACGAACCAGCGAAAGCCCCAAGGGATGAACTCGCCGAAAGGCACGAGGTGGTGCTTGTCGTAGCGATAGGGCGACTCCACGCCCCCCAGGCCGACCACCGAATTGGTGTAGCCCTGCTCGAAATCACCCAGCGGCACCCCGACCAGCGCCTGGCGCGTGCCCGCCCTCGGAAAGCTGGCCACCAGCGACGGCCAGTAGCCCTCGGGCAGCTGCGACGGCAGCAGTGGAATGGCCGTCTCGGGTGCAACGACCAGCGCCGTACGAGCCGACACGAGCTGCTGGGCATGCCAGTGCAGCATGGCCCCCTGGCGCTCCACGGCAAACTTCTCGTCCTGCGGCACATTGCTCTGCAGCAGGGTCACCGACAGCGGCTCGCCCACCGGCTCGGTGAACGACACCCGGCCCATCGCCCAGGCCACGAGCAGCCCCCCTGCCGCGACCGCGACACCGGCCAGACGAAGCCCGCCTCGTCCGCCCGGCCCGAAAGACCAGACGACAGCCGTCACGCCCCCCGCCCAGACGGCGCCCAGACCGTAAACGCCCACCCAGGGCGCCAGCCCCGCCAACGGGGTATCGACCAGGCCATAACCGCTTGCGCCCCAGGGAAAGCCGGTGAACACCACCGCACGCGCCCATTCAGCCAGCAGCCAGGCACCGCCCCATGCAGCCGCGTCAACCAGGCTGTGTCCGGTTCGGCCACGCGCCCAAAGCCAGCCCGCGGCCCCCAGATACAACGAGAGTGCCGCGCAAAGCAGCCCGACGGCAAGCGCCGACAACCAGGCCGGCAGACCGCCATACCGGTGCAGGCTCACGAACATCCACCCGGTCGCGCCAACGAGCCACACCGTGCCATACAGCCAGGTCAGCAACGCGACTTGTCGGGCGGGACGCCTGGGCGCCAGCAGCCACGCCAGACAAGCAAGTGCCAGGGTTTGCAAGACAGCGGGCATCCAACCTGCAAGGGCATGCACCCAGGGAGACAGCGCGACGGCGTGCAAGCCGCCCGCGGCCAGTGCGCCCAACCAGGTCCGCCCCAGGGGCAACCAGGGCGTCGAGCCCGCGCCGCCCCGCGCACGCAACACCGGCACGCCCATCAGGAAGCCGCCGCTTCGGCCTGATCAGGCGCCCGGGTGACCTTGAACCAGCGAACCGCACCACCGCGGGCCAGCATCACCCTGAACCGCAGCCCGCCCAGATCGACGTACTCACCGCGCCGCGGTACCCGCCCGAGCTCATGGGCCACCAGGCCGCCGATGGTGTCGAATTCGTCCACGGGCAGATCGGCGTCAAACGTCTCGTTGACCGAGTCGATCGGGGCGTCACCAGCCACCCGCTGGCTGCCATCGGCCAGCGTGAAGATGCTGGCCTGCCCATCTTCCTCGTCGAATTCGTCCTCGATCTCGCCCACGATTTCCTCAAGCACGTCTTCGATCGTGATCAGACCCGCGGTCTTGCCAAACTCATCGATGACGATGGCAAGGTGGCTGCGGGTAGAGCGGAAATCGCGCAACAACTCATTGAGCCCCTTGGATTCAGGCACGAACACTGGCGGGCGCAACAGGGTGCGAAGGTTCAACTCGGGCGCGCGCTGCAGCTTCAGCAGGTCCTTCGCCATCAGGATCCCGATGATGTTGTCACGGGACCCCTCGAAGACCGGAAAACGCGAGTGTCCGGTGTCGATGACCTGAGCCAGCAGCGCATCGTACGGCGATTCGATGTCCAGCAAGTCCATGCGGCGCACGGCCACCATGACATCGCCGGCCGTCATTGTGGCCATCCGGATCACGCCTTCGAGCATCACCCGGGATTCGGGCTCGATCAACTCGCGCTGCTCGGCGTCGGCCAGGGTCTCGATCAGCTCCGCGGTGGAGTCCGGGCCCGGAGACAGAAACTCGACCAGACGGACAAACAGGCTGCGAGGGTCGCGCGAGCGAGGGGGCTGCGCGCTCTTGTCGGCTCGAGAGAGTCGACTGGGGGGAGAGTCGGACACGGCGTTGGTGTCGTGGTTGCAATGCCGCAAGAATACCCCATGCCCCGTCGGACACCATGGCCGGGCGGGGAGCCGACTCCGCAGGCAGGGCTACACTTGTGCCATGAGCCTGATTCCTGTCACCATCCTCACCGGTTTCCTCGGCAGCGGCAAGACAACGCTGCTCAAGCGCGTTCTGACCGAATCACACGGCCAGCGCATCGCCGTCATCGAGAACGAGTTCGGCGAGGAAAACATCGACAACGACATCCTGGTGGCCGACACCGAGGAACAGATCATCCAGATGAGCAACGGATGCGTCTGTTGCACGATTCGGGAAGACCTGCGCGAAACCCTTGCCGATCTGGCCAAGCAAAGAAAGGCCGGCACGCTGGCTTTCGACCGCGTCGTGATCGAGACCACCGGCGTGGCCGACCCGGGCCCCGTGGCGCAGACATTCTTCATGGACGACGAGATCGCCGAGCTCTACCTGCTCGACTCGATCCTCACCCTGGTCGATGCCAAGCACGGCAACCAGCAACTGGACCAGCGGCAGGAGGCGCGCCGCCAGGTCGGTTTCGCTGATCAGATCTTCATGAGCAAGACGGACCTTGTGAGTGCAGAAGAGGCCGACGCCCTCGCCCACCGCCTGAAGCACATGAACCCCCGTGCACCGCAGAAACGCGTGCACTTCGGCGAGGTGCCGATTGCCGAGGTCTTTGATCTCAAGGGCTTCAACCTGAACGCCAAGCTCGACATCGATCCCGACTTCCTGAAGGAAGAGGGCCATGGTCATGGTCACCATCATCACCACGACCATGAGCACGGGGAGCACTGCGATCACCCCCATCACCACGCGCACGACGACGACGTCAAGTCCTTCGTCTACAAGAATACCAAGCCGTTTGATGCCACCAAGCTGGAGGACTTCCTCGGCTCCATGGTGCAGATCTATGGCCCCAAAATGCTGCGCTACAAGGGTGTGCTGCACGTCAAGGGCATGGAGCGCAAGGTCGTCTTCCAGGGCGTGCACCAGTTGATGGGCAGCGACATGGGCCCCAAATGGGCGGCTGGCGAGCAGAAGATCAGCAAGCTGGTCTTCATCGGCATCGACCTGCCCCAGGACCTCTTCAAGGCCGGGCTGGACCAGTGTCTGGCGTGACACTCCCCCAACGGGGCGATACAAACTGGGGATGACACGCAGAAAACAGCGTGCCGGCGTGGCTACAATCCGCGCGCTTCCATCTTTCCCCCGCGAGGGGACGGACGGGCGCACAATACGATCAACCCACACCGCCGCATGACCCGCTGCTGCCCGGCACGTGCCAACGTGTCGCTCAAGCTTCGGCGCAGAAGGCCGAAGCCCATCCATCAGCCGCTTCCGTGGCGCCAGGGCGCTCGTCGCCTCCCATCCGCACCTCCGAGACCATGACAAGCACTGCCACCAAGGTTGACACCAAACTCGCGAACGCCTGGAAAACCAAAGCCGGGCGCGATCTGACGGAAGCCGAACTGCTGGCCATGCCGGACGCCGAGTACATGAACGACAAGCAGCTGGACTTCTTCCGCGCCCGACTGGAAGCCCAGAAGGAGGACCTGCTGTCCAACGCCGGCGAGACCACGGAACACCTGCGCGAGGACACGTCCATCGTGCCCGACCCGGCCGACCGCGCCACCATCGAGGAAGAGCACGCACTGGAACTGCGCACCCGCGACCGGGAACGCAAGCTGCTCAAGAAGATCTCTCAGGCACTGGCCCGCCTCGACTCGGGTGAGTACGGCTTCTGCGACGAGACCGGCGAGCCCATCGGCCTCGGCCGCCTGCTGGCTCGCCCCACCGCCACGCTGTCCCTCGAGGCCCAGCAGCGCCGCGAGCTCAAGCAGAAGATGTTCGGGGACTGATCGACTCTCAATCCAGTCGGAACACAGCGAGGCGCACCAACATGAGCAAGGAATCTGGCGGTTTCCTGCGCAAGGTCGTGCGCTTCGTCGCCAACCCCACGACCGACTGGACAGAGCTGGACACACCCAGCGCGGAGGCAGCGGAGAGCCAGTACGCCAAGAGTGAAATCAAGGCGATGATCGAGCGCAAGCGCCGAAACGATTTCGTGCGGAAGCGCGAACTCGACATGCTGCGCAAGATCCGCCGCGAGGGGCTCAGCCCCGACAACGCGCTGGCGCTGAGCGGCAACTCCAACATCGATTCCGACTCGCGCCCCTACACGGGCACGCGCTCCGATCTGGGCGTCAAGGCCAAGATCGACGAGATCGAGCAACAGATGGTCGGCGGCTCGCAGCGGCCCACCACCCTTCCCAGCCGGCCGGCCAACCTGCCCACGCTGCCCATGGGCGACACGGTGACCACGCCGACGGGGCTCACCATGGCGGTGACGCAGCCCTTGTCGCTGGAAGAGGACGTGCCCCAGGTGTCGCAGGCGGTCCTGGACGCTGCCAGGGCCTCGATGCAGAAGGTGGCGTTCGACGACCCGATGCCCATCATGGGCACGCTCTCGCCTTCGTTCGACGCGCCACCTGCCACGTCGCCCTTCGCAGCACCGCTGACCGCACCCATGGCGCCCAGCGGCTTCCAGCACGGCATGGCGGTGCACGTGACCGAGGTCGTCCACGACCCCGAGCTCGACGAAGCGGTCATCGCCTTCGCCAACGCGGATTTCGATCACTGCGAGCAAAGCCTGCTGGCCCTGCTGCATCCCGGCGCGTCTCGCCATGACAGCCAGGAGTGCTGGCTTGTCCTGTTTGACTTCTACCGCGCGGTGGACCTGCAACAGAAGTTCGACCAGCTGGCGGTGTCCTATGCCCAGAAGTTCGGCGTCTCGGCACCCCAGTGGTTTTCATATCCCAAGAAGGTGGCCGCGTTCCTGGCAACCACCTCTGGGGACAGCGCCTTCCGCCCCACACGCCAGCCGCCCGCCGTGGACCATGGCCCGGACACCGAGCCCGGCGCCGACATCCTGGAGGGCTGGGTTGCCCCACCGGTGCTTGACGCGGACGCCATCGCGCAGTTGCGCGTGGAGTTGCTGCAGATGCCGCAGCCGCTGACCATGGACTGGGGGGCGGTTCAGCGGGTGACGCCCGAAGGCGCCGTCCAGCTGGAGCAGATGGCGCGGCAGTGGGGTGAACAGCGTCAGGCGCTGGTGTGGAGCGGCCTGCCCAACCTGATGGGGGTGTTGAACCGCCATGCAGCCACCGGGCAGCGCGACGCCGACCCGGCCTACTGGATGCTGCGGCTGACCCTGCTGCGTCTGTCGAATCGGCCGGTCGAATTCGATGAAGCGGCGATCGACTACTGCATCACCTACGAGCGGTCGCCACCGTCGTGGGAACCTGCCCTGTGCACCGTCCGGGAAGGCAACGACGCGATCAGCCCGCATTCCCGCACGCTCTCGCGCGTGAGCGGGGTGTCGACCAGCTTTGTCGAATCGGTGATGCACCGTGATGCGGATTACGTGCAGGTGGCCATGTTGACGTTGTCAGGTCAGCTCGCCGGGGACATCGGCGCCACCCTGCAGAGACTGGACGAGCAACTGGGCGCCAGCGTCGCCCTTGACATCGATTGCGAACACCTGCTGCGGGTGGATTTCATCGCAGCCGGGGACCTGCTCAACTGGGTCCTGGCCCGGCGGGCCGAGGGGCGAGAGGTCAGTTTCCTCAACCCCCACCGCCTGGTCGCCATGTTCTTTGGCGCCATGGGCATCAACGAGCACGCCCGCGTGAAGCTGCTGAGCGCCTGACGCTCACCGCGACGTCCTGGAGCCCCTCCGGCGGGTACATCCCCTGCTGACCTCTTGAAAGCAGTCGGCTCGCCCCCACCTCTACAGGTCCGTCGTTTTTCGTCGAGCAGCATGGACTCCTATCACGGCACCACCATCGTCAGCGTTCGCCGCCAGACCCCGCAGGGCTGGCAGGTCGCCATGGGCGGCGATGGTCAGGTCACCCTCGGACACATCGTGGTCAAGGCCACGGCACGCAAGGTGCGCAAACTGTACCGAGACCAGGTGCTGGCTGGCTTTGCCGGCGCCACGGCCGATGCCTTCACCCTGTTCGAGCGCTTCGAGGCCAAGCTGGAGAAGCACCAGGGCCACCTGGCCCGGGCCGCCGTCGAACTGACGCGCGACTGGCGCACCGACCGGGTGTTGCGCAAGCTTGAGGCCATGCTCGCCGTGGCAGACCGGAACACCTCCCTCATCATCACCGGGAATGGGGACGTGCTGGAGCCCGAGCACGGCATCATCGCCATCGGGTCGGGTGGCGCTTACGCGCAGGCCGCGGCGCGCGCGCTGGTGGCCCACGCCGACCTGAGTGCCGCCGACATGGTCAAGCAGTCGCTCGTGATCGCGGGCGACCTGTGCATCTACACCAACCAGAACCACACCATCGAGACGCTGGACTGAACACCATGAGCATGACCCCACAGGAAATCGTCAGCGAGCTCGATCGGCACATCGTCGGCCAACGCGAGGCCAAACGGGCCGTGGCCATTGCCCTGCGCAACCGCTGGCGACGCCAGCAGGTCGATGAG
>NZ_CAJYGK010000158.1 GCF_913773725.1 uncultured Aquabacterium sp.
GGCGGAAGATGAATGCCTCTTCCTTGGGATGGTGCAGCCTCGCCGGAAACTGGCGCAGGTAGTCGGCCATTTGCCGCATCAGCGCCACGTCGGGAATCGTGCCATCGATACGCCGTGCGCGATCCAATTCGCGGAGGCCGGTGAGTACCGCAGCGATGGAACGATGTTCTCCCGCCACGATGGCGAGCGCGCGGTTCGCGTCGGCCTGCTCGTCATTCGACTCGATGCTGGCCACATGCACGGGAAGGTTGGCGATTTGCAGCAGCTGGCGGGTCACGCTGCTGTGCAGCCAACCCCGCAAGCCAGGCACGCGGCCGTGGGAACTCACGAAGAGCAAATCGCAGGCATGCCGCTGCGCCGCTTCGACAATGGCCTGGGCCGGATGGTCGCTGACGAGCGCATCCGTCGAGCATTCGACGCCGCCGATCCTCGCGGCCGTGGCCGCCTTGAGCAGCACCGCATGTCGGGGCATGTCGCTTTCGGCGGTGAAGGCTTGGCGGTCGAGCGAATGCAGCATGGAGCCTTCGCCGGTGGCGGCCAGATCGGGGGCCGCGTGGAAAAAGGTGATCCGAGCCCCCAGGGCCCGCGCAAAGCTGACCGAATGGGTGACGGTTGCCATTCCCAGCGGGGTGTCGTCCAGGGCGACGAGCAGGTGTTTGTACATAAAGAGCTCCATGCAAGACAGTCTTCAGGGTGTCTGTAGCGGCTGTGTCGTCGCCTCAGTGTTTCCGATAACTTGAACAGAATCGCTGTTTTTGATTAATATCGCATTGACGCAGTGCAAACGCATGCCGGATTTCTGGCGGCTGTCACTGCTTCAGTAGCACGCGAACGACATCTGCACCGGCCCTTGGGGCCGTGCCCGAACCTGAAAGAATCACCATGCTGATCGACCTCCACGCCCATGCCCCGCTACCGGGGTACTACAACCAGCATCCGTTTTGGGGGCCGTTCTTTGAGCGGCACCCGGATGGCGACGTCAAGCTTCGCGTTGGCCATTGGGTGCTGCGCCTGGGCTCGCCCGAACGCAAGGCAGCGGTTCGTGCCGGGAAGGGACCGAGCGTCGAGGAATACATGGCCCGTTGGGCGGATCCGAAGAACCGCCTCAATGGCATGGATGCCGCAGGGCAGAATGCGCAGGTGCTGTCGGTGCCTTCGCACTGCTACATGTACTGGGCCGACCCCGAGTTCTCGGTGCGCTTCGCCACCAAGGTCAACGACATCCTGGCCGACTACTGCTCGGCCGCGCCGGATCGCCTGATGTTCTGGGCCCATGCGCCGCTGAATGCGCCGCACGACGCAGCCAAGGAAATCCGCCGCGCCTGCACCGAACTCGGCGCGAAGGGCCTGGTGGCCGGCGGCGCGAACTTCGGCGGGCTGGAGGCGGATTCGCCGCAGCTCGACGTCGTCTGGAAAACGATGTGCGACCTCGATCTGCCGATCTTCATCCACGGCTACAACCAATCGGTCACCTGGGGCATGCAGGCCGACCATGACCAGTACGAAACCACGGCCATCGTCGGCATGAACTACGACGAGACGCGATTCTTCTGGTACCTTATCAATGGCGGCGTTCTGGATCGCTTCCCCAATCTCAAGGTCTACATCACCCATGGCGGCGGGTACATCCCGTACCAGCTCGGCCGTCTGGCCCAGACCAACCGCAATCTCGACGTGGCGTTCAACAAGAAGCCGGTCGAGGAGTATCTGAAGAACTTCTGGTTCGACGTCGAATTGCACGAGGTGCCGATGCGCCAGGCACTGGTTGACATCATTGGTGCCGATCGCGTTCTGTATGGCAGCAACTTCGGCGGCAGCGATGCCGTTCGCCACGACCTGACCGATGGCCTGCGCCTGTCGGACGACGATCTGCAGAAGATTCGCTGGAAGAATGCGTGCGAGCTGCTGCACCTGGATCCTGCCAAGCTGGGCAAGCCCGCCGTCCAACCTGCTGCCAGAGTCGCCGCATGAAGCTCGCACGCTGCACCGATGGCGGTGCCCCGTTCTGGGCGCTGGTCGATACCGAACGCGACGAACTGCGCCCGATCGAGGGCGGGGTCTCCGATTGGGGCCCGGCTATCACGCGCGGCGAGGGGGAGGCTGCGCTGCGCTTCCGTGGCGCCGTGCGCGCGCTCGACTCGGTGCGGCTTCTGCCACCCATCGAGAAGACCAACCGGGTGGTGGTCGCTGGGGCCAACTACGCCAAGCACCTCGCGGCCGACTTCGGCATCAAGAGCCACAGCCAGCCTATCGCCTTCCTGAAGGCCCATGGCGCGCTCATCGGGGCGAACGACGCATTGCGCTACCCGCCCCTGACGCAGGAGCTGGATCACGAGGTGGAACTGGTGGCCGTGATCGGCGACACGGTCAACCGCGATGACCCCATCTCCAGCGTGCTGGGATACACCGTGGGCAACGACGTGAGCTCGCGCGATCTGCAGCGCAGCGGACCGCCCGGTGTCGGAATGGATCTATTTGCGGCCAAGAGCGGTGACCAGACCACGGGCCTCGGCCCGTGGATCGTGACGCGCGATGAGTTTGCGCGCGAGGGAAAGCTGTCGCTGCGCCTGCTGCTGCGCGTGAATGGGGAAATTCGCCAGGACGGCGACACGGCTGAGATGACCTGGGATGTCGCGGAACTGGTGAAGTTCGTGGACGAGCGCTCGCGTTTCGAGAGCGGCGATGTCATGTTCACCGGCTCGCCGGCCGGCACGGGGCAGGGTTCCGGCAAGTTTCTCAAGCCCGGTGACGTGGTCGAGGCCGAGATTCCCGGCATCGGTCTGTTGCGCAACATCGTCACGACAGCCCAATAAGCAATCAGGGAGACAGTACATGAGCATTACGCAAAACAAGGTGGTCGTCGCCGGTGGCGGCCTGATGGGAACCGGCATCGCCCATGCCTTCGCCAGCTCCGGCTTCGTCACCGTGCTGGTGGACAGCAACGAGGCTGCGGCCGCCAAGGCACTCTCCGCCGTGGCCAAGATCCTGGACGACGGGGTTCGCCTCGGCAAGCTCGATGCGGCGGTGGCCGAGGCGGCGAAATCCAGGCTCACGACGCAAGCCGATCTCGCTGCCGCATCCGCGGGGGCCGCACTGCTGGTCGAGACCGTCACCGAGAACATCGCGGTGAAGAAGCAGGTGGTGGCCACGGCCGCCGCCCACATGCTGCCCGACGCCATCATCGCCACGAACACCTCCGCGCTGAGCGTGACCGAGATCGCCACGGCCGTGCCCCAGCCTGAACGGGTGGTGGGCATGCACTTCTTCAATCCGGTGCACAAAATGAAGCTGGTCGAGCTGGTGCGCGGCATCGCCACCAGCGACGAGACCGTGGCCAGAACCCGCGAATACAGCGACGCGCTGGGCAAGACGTCGATCATCGTCAACGAGTCCCCGGGCCTGACCACCAGCCGGATGTCGGCCATGCTGGGCAACGAAGCGATGTGGATGCTGCAGGAGGGCGTGGCCACTGCCGAGGACATCGACACGGCGCTGCGCATGGGCTTCAACCATCCGATGGGGCCCCTCGAACTCGGAGACCTGACCGGATGGGATACCCGGCTGTCGGTGCTTCGTTACCTGCACTCGACGCTGGGCGACAAGTTCCGTCCCTGCCCTCTGATCATCAAGATGGTGGCCTCCGGCCGCCATGGGCGCAAGACCGGCGCGGGCGTGTACCAGTACGACGAAAAAGGCCAGCGTATTCCTGGCTCCGGCCTGAAAGCGAGCGTTCTGTGAGCCGCCCGGATGTGGTGATCGTCGGGGCGGTTCGCACGCCCGTCGGAAAATTCAAAGGCAGCCTGGCGCCCGTGCGCGCCGATCACCTGGGTGCCGTCGTCCTGGACGAGCTCATTACCCGTTCGGGGCTTGAGCCGGAATTGGTGGACGATGTCATCTTCGGCTGCGTCACCCAGGTCGGTGAGCAGTCGGCCAATATCGCGCGCACTTCACTGCTGGGGGCCGGCTGGCCCTGCACGATTCCTGGCCTGACGATCGACCGCAAATGCGGTTCGGGTGAAGAGGCCGTGCACGTGGCTGCGGGCCTGATTGCGTTCGGGTCGGCCGAGGTGGTCGTGGCCGGCGGTGCCGAGAACATGAGCCGGGTGCCCATGGGCAGCAACCGCAGCATCCATGGGGAGGCCTTTGGCTGGATGGTCGCCGAGCGCTACGAAATGACGAGCCAGGGTGAAGCGGCCGAGCGCTTGTGCGACCAGTGGGAGCTGGGCCGGGAAGACCTCGATGCGTTCGCCGCGGAAAGCCATCGGCGCGCTTGCGCGGCTGCCTCTGCCGGCCATTTCGAGAAAGAAATCGTGCCGGTGCCCGTTATGCAGGTGCGCGAGAAGGGCGCAGAGGGCGAGGCGCACTTGTTCTCCGCAGACGAAACGATCCGTCCCGGTACGGCCGTCGAGAAGCTGGCGACCCTCAAAACCAGCTTCCGCGCGGACGGTCGCCTGACTGCCGGGAACTCTTCGCAGATCTCGGATGGGGCGGCGGGTTTGCTGCTGATGTCTTCGGTCAAGGCCCGATCGCTGGGCCTCAAGCCCCGCGCGCGCATTCTCGCCATGACCACGGTGGGCTCCGATCCCACGCTGATGCTTACCGGGCCGGTCGCGGCCACCCGCAAAGTGCTGGCGCAGGCGGGGCTCACACTGGACGACATCGACCTCTTCGAGATCAACGAGGCGTTTGCCTCGGTTCCCCTGGTCTGGATGAAAGAGCTGGGCGTGTCTTCCGAGCGTTTGAACGTCAACGGCGGCGCCATCGCGCTGGGGCACCCCTTGGGGGCGAGCGGAGCGCGCATCATGACGTCGATGCTGCACGAGCTGGAGCGCCGGGGCGGACGTTATGCGCTGCAGGCGATCTGCTGCGCCGGCGGCATGGGGACCGCCACCCTCATCGAGCGGCTGTGACCGTGGCGCGCCTGCCGCTGGTGCCGCTGGCCGATTTTCCGGCGCCGCTGGACGAGGCCATGCGGCGGGGCGTCGAGACACGCATGCTCAGTTCCACCGTGCCGGTGCAGGTCTGGGCCCATCGGCCACAGGCCGCGCTGGCATGGCTGGCGCTGCTGGACCAGTTCTACAACCACGGCGTGCTGGACGGGCGGCTGCGGGAACTGGTGCGGCTGCGCATCGCCAGCATCACGCAGTGCCAAGCCTGCCAGTTGGCGCGCAAGAGCGACCGCGTGGACGTGCAAGACCTGGAAGCCCTCAATTGCCAGCAGATCGGCAGCGCCCACTTTTCGCCCGCCGAGCGGGCCGCGCTGGCGTATGCCGAGCTGTTCGCAGCCGATGCGCATGCCGTTGGAGAAGGGCATTTCGCAGCGCTGGCCGAGCACTTTTCGACCGCCGAGACCGTTGAACTGCAGATGTTCTGCGCTTTGATGCTGGCGGGCGGCCGCATGACTTTGGTTCAACAAGCCTACCAGGAGGTATCACCGTGAGCACATCGATCTTCGACATTCCCCTTCAGGCCCTGAACGGCTCCGATACGAGCCTTGCCCCCTTCAAGGGACAGGTGATGCTGGTTGTCAACGTGGCTTCCCAATGCGGGCTGACCCCGCAGTACGCCGGCCTGCAGTCCCTGTACGACCGCTTTCGCGACCGTGGCCTGCACGTGCTGGGATTTCCGTGCAACGATTTTGCGGGCCAGGAGCCGGGAAGCGAGGACGAGATCCGCGACTTCTGCGACACCAACTACCGCGTGAGCTTTCCGCTTTTCACCAAATTGCGGATCAACAGTGAGCCCAGACACCCGCTCTATGCCGCCCTGATCGCTGCGCAGCCTCATGCCGTCGCGTCCGGCGATCCACGGCTGCGCGACACCTTGTCCAAGCATCAACTGCTGCCCAAGGCAGATACCGATGTGATGTGGAACTTCGAGAAATTCCTGATTGGCCGTGATGGGGCCGTGGTGGCCCGTTTCGCTCCCGACGTGGCACCCGATGATGCAAGGCTGATCGCGGCCATCAAGGATGCCCTCGGTTGATTCCATGGCACGCAGCGGGCGTTTCAGTTTCGGATGGACGCTGCTGACGCTGGTCGCCGCGCAGGTCGGATTGCATGGCTGCCTCAACGGCATGCGCATGACCGTCCCCTTGTTGGCGGTGAGCGAATCGCGGGGCCCTGCCGTGATCGGGTTGTTGATGGCGCTGTTTGCCGCCTTCCCCTTTGTGCTCGCCATTCCTGCCGGGCGCCTGGTGGATCGTCGGGGGTACCACCTGGGAACGCGCATTGGTGCCTTGCTGGCGCTGGCGGGGGCCGGTCTTGCCGCTTCGGCGTCCCATGTCTGGGCTCTGGGAGGCGCCGCGGCCCTGGTGGGGGCGGGCTCTGCGGTGGGCATGATTTCACTGCAGCGCACGGCAGGCCGGCTGGCCCGGGGCGAGGCGGAACGCCTGCGGATCTTCAGCTGGGTGGCACTCGCGCCGTCCATCGCGACTTTCATCGGCCCGGTCCTGGCGGGCATGCTGATCGACCATGTGAGCTATCGCGCGGCTTTCGTCGGACTGGCTCTGCTGCCTCTGGGGACGCTGCTCGCCACCACCCGAGTCCCTGCCGAGGCGCCTCGGGCGCCCGCGAAACGGACCGATACTCCCCCGAAGGCTTGGGACCTGCTGGGCGACCGCGATCTTCGGCGACTGTTCTTCATCAATTGGCTGATTGCCGCCTGCT
Source organism: uncultured Aquabacterium sp. (assembly GCF_913773725.1). Lineage (GTDB taxonomy): Bacteria > Pseudomonadota > Gammaproteobacteria > Burkholderiales > Burkholderiaceae_C > Aquabacterium. Next base: position 6,669 of record NZ_CAJYGK010000158.1, read on the forward strand.
GGGATGCCCACGCTTTTGCGTTGCCGATCCTGGGCCACGAGCGGGGCTTGAGCGCATCGGCCATCGGCACGGTGCTGGCCAGCTACGCCGTCACCTCAGCGGCCGTGCGGCTGGCGATCCCCTTTTTGGCGGAGCGTCTCCAGCCCCGGTGGGTGATGACCGGTGCGCTGACCTTGACGGCATCGGTTTTCCTGCTCTATCCCTGGTTGGACAGCACGTGGGCCATGGCGGCTTGCGCCGGCACCATAGGCCTGGGACTGGGGGCCATCCAGCCCGCTGTCATGTCCAGCCTGCACACCTTTGCACCGCCGGAGCGCCAAGGCGAGGCCCTTGGCCTGCGGTCCACCGTCATCCATTTCTCCACCTTGGTGATGCCCTTGGGTTTTGGCGCCGCCGGCGCCGCGTTGGGTGTTGCCCCGGTGTTCTGGATGACCGGTGCGGCGCTCTCCGCGGGTGCCTGGGCTGCTTTTGGGTTGCCGACCCAGGCCAGGCACGACTGACAAAGAACGATGACGCGGTTTTGCACGGGCGTCGATCACATCGCCTATCTCGCTACAAGGACACATGATGCTGAAGCTGTATCACGCACCCGGCTCCAATTCGGCGCGCATTCTGTGGCTGCTGGAGGAATTGGGCATGGAACGGGAGGTCGTGGTGGTGAAATACCCGCGCAACGATGGCAGTGAAGCCGATCCGCGCAATCCGCACCCGCATGGGTTCACGCCCGCGCTGGAGCACGATGGCCACTTGGTATCCGAGACGGCTGCCATTGCGCTTTACCTGACCGATCTGCATCCCGAGGCCGAGGTCGGCGTGCCGGCGGGGCATGCGTTGCGTGGAGCCTATCTCACCTGGCTCTTCTATCAGGTGGGTTTGACCGAACCCCTGGTCTACATGGAGGGGAAGGGCCTGCTGGCGCAGGATCCGGCGATGCGCGGCCTGAATCAATCAATGATGCAGCACATCCGGCACACGCTGTCACGCGGCCCCTACCTGCTCGGGCAGCGTTTCACCGCTGCGGACATCCTGTTCATGAGCTTGTTCGAGACTGCGCGCCCGCTGCTGGGCGGCTGCCCGGTCATCGAGGCCTATCTGGCCCGCGCCGATCGCCCTGCGCGGCGCCGGGCCTTGGCGCTGGATCGCTGAGCCGCGGTACGGCGGCCCGCCGCTTTTCTGCCTGGTATTTTTTATTGAGAGCCTGAACCGATGTCCCGTTCTGTCGTGCTTGTTACCGGCGGTGCTCGCCGCATTGGACGCGTGATCGCGCTTGATCTGGCTGCGGCTGGATGGAACGTGGCGATCACCTACCGGCACTCGTCGGAGGAAGCTCAGGACACGCTCAGGGAACTGCGCCGCAGTGAAGGACAAGCGGAAGCGCTCTACGCCGACTTGAGCGATGAGACCGGTTGCCGAGCGCTGGTGCCCGAGGTGGTGAGGCGATTCGGCCGCATCGATGCCGTGGTGAACAATGCGTCCGTTTTCGAGTACGACAACGCCGAGACCTGCGGATTGGCGGCGATGGAGCTTCACTGGAAGGCCAACACCGCGCCCGCCATCTTGCTGGCGCAGGCCTTGTACCAGCATCTGCTGGATACCGGGAGGACAGGGTGCGTGGTGAATCTGCTCGACCAGAAGCTGTGGAACCCGAACCCTGACTATTTTTCCTACACCCTGTCCAAGGCGGCGCTGGAAGCAGCCACAAAAATGTTGGCCATGGCCATGGCGCCGCGCTTGCGCGTAGGAGGTGTGGCCCCGGGGCTCGCCCTGCTGTCCGGGCCGATGAACGAGCGGGAGTTCGAGTTGGGCCAACGGCTCAATCCGCTGGGGCGAAGCTCCCCGCCGGAGGATATCGCCGACGCGGTCCGCTTCCTGCTGACATTCCCGGCTTCGACAGGCTCCACCATCCTTGTCGATGGAGGCCAGCACCTGACTCGCCAGCCGCGCGACGTGATGTTCCTGGCACGCGAGATGGGAGCCCGCTGAAATGTCCAACACCCTTCTGACTCCTGCATTGGCGCGGTGTCGCCGCCTTTTCCTGCGCAACCATGTGGTGGACATCAACATCGGGGCGCATGCCTTCGAGCAGGGTCATCCGCAGCGTGTGCGTATCAATGTGGATCTGTACGTTCCCCTGGCGTGCAGCACACCGGTGGATGACGATCTGGGGGAGGTCGTGGACTACGATTTCGTGCGTGAGGCGGTTCGGGAGCGCGTGGGCCGCGGGCATATCCAGCTTCAGGAGACGCTGGCGGATGATCTGCTGCGCGCGCTGCTCGCGCATCCCCAGGTACTGGCAGCACGCGTCTCGACCGAGAAACCCGATGTCTACCCCGACTGCGAAGCGGTCGGCGTCGAGGTGTTTGCATTCAAGGACGGCGTGACTGCTGGCACCCTGGGGCCGCAAGCTCAGTGACGGGCGCGCTCTTCCAGGCTGGCGCCACGGGTCCACAGCAGTAGCAGCAGGCTGGCAATCGCCGATGCCGCCAGGGATGCACCCACCGAGGTGCGTTCCGCGATGGTGCCCCACAGAATGGCCCCCGCCGCGCTGCCGCCCATGATGCTCATCTGGTAGATCGCCATGCCCCTTGCGCGCAAGGTGGCCGGCAATGCCAATTGCGCGCACATGGTGAGCGTGTTGGCCACACACAGCCAGACCGCACCGGACAGGGCGAGCGCTGGCGCGAGCGTCCACGCGCTGGGCGCCCAAACTGCGCCCAGCGTGGCCAGCGCGTGCAGCCACACGCCCCCATCGATGATCCGGTTGCGCGCCGCCAGTGCCGGGAGGCGGGGCAGGGCCATGGCGGCGAGCACGGCCCCCGCGCCCATGGAGGCCAGCAGGGTGGTGTAGGTGGTTTCGTTGGCGCCGATGTCCTTGGCGACCAGGGGCA
>NZ_CAJYGK010000159.1 GCF_913773725.1 uncultured Aquabacterium sp.
GCTGGACGTGGTCGAGCTGAATCCGGCGCTGGATGTGCGCAACCAGACCGCCCAGCTTGCCGTGGACCTGATCGAGAGCCTGTTCGGCAAGAGCACTTTGATGCGCCGTTGAGCGGGCGCCGCCGGAGGGGTGGGTCGGATGGGTTCGGGATAGGCATGGTTCCTGCTATTACCGGCCCCTGCCTGACCGACTGACCTCTCTCAAGGACCCTCACCATGACGCAACCCGGCAAGTGGATTCGACGCGGCGCGCTGATCGCCATCGGCCTGATGGCCGCCCTCGGCGCCCAGGCGCGCAGCCTGGACGACATCAAGAAGGACGGCAAGATCGTCGTCGCCACCGAGGGGCAGTTCCCGCCGTTCAACTATTTCCAGGGCACCAAGCTCACGGGCTTTGAAGTCGAACTGGCCGAACTGGTGGTCCAGAAGATGGGCCTGGGCATCGAGTGGAAGGTGCTGGGCTTCGACGCCCTGTTGGCGGGCCTGCGTCAGGATCGCTGGGACCTGGTGATCGCCTCGCACGGCGTCACGGAAGAGCGCGCCAAGGCCGTGACCTTCGCCAACCCGCACTACTGTTCGGGTGGACAGGTCGTGGCCCTGGACCCGGCCATCCGCACCGGCGCCGATCTGGCGGGCAAGGTCGTGGCCGTGCAGACCGGCACCACCTACCTCGAGAGCGTCAAGAAGCTGCCGGGCATCAAGGAAGTGAAGAACTTCCCCAAGGACACCGACGCCCGCACCGCGTTGCTGAGCCACCGGGTCGACGCCTGGGTCAGCGACCGTTTCGTCGCCAAGCAGGCCCTGGCTGCCGCACCCAACGCCGGCATGAAGGCCGGCGACATGGTTTTCATCGAGCGCATTGCCGCTGCGGTGGCCAAGGGCAACCAGAGCGTGGCCGCTGGCTACAACAAGGCCCTGGCCGAGGTCATGGCCGACGGCAGCTACACCGCGCTGTCGAAGAAGTACTTCAACGAAGACGTTCGTTGCAAGTAAGCCCGAGGACCTGACACCATGCTGACCCTGCCTGGCTGGCCCACCAGCTGGAGCAGGTCGACCCGCAGCACCGCCACCATGGTGGTGGCGAGTGCTGCGCTCGTCCTGTTCCTGTTGCTGATGGCCATTCCGTTGTCCTGGGCACCCGAGCCCATCGGTCCGGCCGCCCGCGACTTTGCCGACGGCACGCTCGTCACCGTCGAGCTCACCGTGGTCTCCGGCCTGGCCGGCATCGCCATCGGGCTGGTGGCGGCCATGGGCAAGCTCTCGCGCATCGCCCCCCTGCGCTGGCTTGCCGCGCTCTACATCTGGATCGTCCGTGGCACGCCGCTGCTGGTCCAGGTGCTGTTCGTGTACTTCGCACTGCCCGCGCTGGTCCCCTCGCTGCGGCTGAGCGACTTCACCTCGGCCTGCATCGCGCTGGCGCTCAACATCGGCGCCTACAACGCCGAAGCCATCCGCTCGGGGCTGCAGGCCGTCCCCAAGGGGCAGATGGAAGCCGCGCGCTCGCTCGGCATGTCGTCCTGGTACACCTTTGTCGACATCGTGTTCCCGCAGGCGATGAAGATTTCGCTGCCTTCGCTGGTGAACAACATCGTCTCGCTGCTGAAGGACTCGTCGCTGGCCTACACCATCGGTGTGGTCGAGTTGACCAACGTCGGCAACCGCATCCAGGCCGCCACCTTCCAGCCCATGGCCACGCTGGTCACCACGGCCTGCATCTACCTTGTGCTGACGACCATGCTCACGCAGATCTCGGACGCCATCGAGCACCGCTACGACGTGGAGGGCCGCCGGCCATGACCGCCCCGCAACCGTTCATCACCGTGCAGCAGGTGCAGAAGGCCTTCGGCACGCACCAGGTGCTGCGCAACGTCAGCACCCACTTCGACGCAGGCAAGGTCACGGTCATCCTCGGCTCGTCGGGCTCCGGCAAGAGCACGCTGCTGCGCATGCTCAACCGGCTGGAAAAGCACGACAGCGGCACCATCACCGTCGATGGCATCGAGGTGAGCGATGACGCGAAGGCATTGAACGCCCTGCGCCGCGAGGTCGGCATGGTGTTCCAGCAGTTCAACCTGTTCCCGCACCTGACCGTGCTGGACAACGTGACGCGCGCACCCCGCCGTGTGCGCGGCACACCGAAGGCCGAAGCCGAGGCCAAGGCCATGGCGCTGCTGCGCAAGGTGGGCATGGAAGCCCACGCACACAAGCATCCGTTTGCCCTGTCGGGCGGGCAACAGCAGCGCGTGGCGATTGCGCGCGCGCTGGCCATGGAGCCCAAGGTCATGCTGTTCGACGAGCCCACGTCGGCCCTCGACCCGGAAATGGTCAAGGAAGTGCTGGACGTGATGAAGCAGCTCGCCCGCAGCGGCATGACGATGATCATCGTCACCCACGAAATGGGCTTTGCCCGAGAGGTCGCCGACCGCGTGCTGTTCCTCAACCAGGGCGAGATCCTGCAGGACCGCCCACCCGCCGCCTTCTTCGACGCGCAGGACAACCCGCGCATCCGGGCCTTTCTCGGCCAGATCGCGCATTGAGCCCCACCCCCCTTTCCCCATGCAAAGGCACACCATGATGAAACGTAGCGCCCTGAGCCTGGCCCTGCTGGCCGCCTCCGTCACGTCCCTGCCCGCCCTGGCGCAGTCGGCCAAGGATTTCGAGTTGCTGCGCAACGAGGTGATGCGCCTGCGCAAGGAACTGGACGAGCTCAAGGGGCAGCAGGCTGCCAGGCCGGCACCCGCCCCCGCCGTGGTGGCCTCGCCCGAGCCTGCGGTCGACACCGCGGCCCTGACGGAGCGCATCGAGCAGGTTGAACTCAAGCAGAAGGACGCGGTCGTGGCCGGCGACATCCCGGGCAGCTTCCGCCTGCCGGGCTCGGACACCTCGATCCGCCTGTATGGCCACGTGGAAGTGAACGCCGTGCACGAGTTCAAGGGCTCGAGCGGTGACATCGATTACTCGACCTTCCTGCCCTACGCCCCGCTGAACGGCAGCACCGCGCGCAAGGGGGAGACCTACCTGCACGCCCGCACCTCGCGCATCGGCATCGAGACGTCCACGCCGACGTCGTACGGCCCGCTGGGCATCAAGCTCGAAGGCGACTTCAACAACGACCCGCGCCTGGGTGGCTCGGCCGTCAGCGGCGACGTGAAGGCCATCTACACCCAGCAGGCGACGAACTCGTACAACTTCCGCCTGCGCCAGGCCGTGGCCACGTTTGCCGGCTTCACGGTGGGCCAGACGTGGTCGACCTTCATGGACGTGGACAACGCGCCCGAGACGGTGGACTTCAACGGCCCCATCGGCTCGACCTTCATCCGTCAGCCGGTGGTGCGCTACACCTATGCTACGCCCGACCTGGGTGGGCTGACCGTGGCCGTGGAGAACCCGGTGAGCTATGCGCTCGATGCCCCGGGCTCCGTCACCAAGTCGGGCTTCTCGAAGACGCCCGATCTGGTCCTGCGCTGGGACAAGGGCTACGACTGGGGCGCGGCCAGCCTGCGCGGCGTGACGCAGGAAGTGAAGATCCTGAGCGCCGACCGCGCGGTGGACGCCGCCAAGCGCGGCTACGGCATCGCCGGCACCGGCCTGATCAAGCTGCGCGGCGGCCAGGACGCGCTGAGCCTGGGCATGACCTATGGCGACGGCGTGGGCCGCTACTTCAACTACCTGGAAGGCGCCATCGTCGACGAAACGGCCAACCGCATCCTGATGGAGCGTGCACTCGGCCTGGTGCTGGGCTACCAGTACAAGGCCAGCGACACCCTGCGGGCCAACCTCGTCGGCGGCTGGCAGAAGAACTTCCACAACACCTACACCGACTTCGCGCTGGCCAATGGCCTGGGCACCGGCCAGTTCGGCATCAACAAGCGGATGTACCAGCTGCACGCCGGTCTGATCTACAACCCGGTGAAGAACGTGGACCTGGGCGCCGAGTACATCTGGGGCGAGCGCGAGACGCTGGCCGGAGAGAAGGGCTCGATGTCGCGCTTCAACCTGATGGCCCGCTACACCTTCAACTGACCGCCTTACGGCCCAGCCGCGCGCATGAGTGACACGTCTTCCCTGCAGCCTGCATCGCCCGTGCGCGCGGGCTCCCGCCACCGGATCGGCATTGCCGCGCTGGTGATCGTCACCGCCGTGTGGGGCACGACCTTCCCGGCGATGAAGGCCATGAGCGACGACCTGCAGGCGCTCGAGATCATCTCGCTGCGCTTCGCGGTGGCCTGCGCCGTGCTGTGGCCCTTTCTGCGCGGCGTGCAGGCGCATGAACTGCGCTGGGGCCTGCTGATGGGGGCGGTGATGTTCGGCGCCACGGCACTGCAGGTCAGCGGCCTGGGACTCACAAGCAGCAACCGCAACGCCTTCATCACCGGGTTGAACGTGGTGATCGTGCCCTTGCTGGCTGCCGGGCTGGGGCAACGCCTCGGCTGGCCTGTGCTGGCGGGTGCTGCGCTCAGCGTGATCGGCATGTACGGCCTGTTCTACGAGGCCGCTCCCTGGAGCCTGGGCGACAGCCTGACACTGGCCAGCGCCTTCGTCTACGCCGTGTACGTGCTGCTGTTCGAGTACTGTGCGAGGGCGCCCCAACGCAGCCGCCCCGAGCGGCTGGCGGCCGTGCAGGCTTTCGTGATGCTGGCCCTGGGCGCCGGTGGGGTGGCCTGGCAAGGGCCCGAGCCCGCGGCGCTGGTGGCACGTGCCGAGAGCCACGCCCTGCCGCTCATCTACCTCGGCCTGCTGGCCAGCGCCGGCATCGTGTGGCTACAGGCCTGGGGTCAGGCGCGGGTGCGCGCCGTCGAAGCCGCCCTGATCTACGGACTCGAGCCGGTGTTTGCCTCGCTGACGGCCATCTGGTACATCAATGAAGTCTTGGCTGGCCGTGCCCTGATCGGCGCGGTACTGATCGTGGCCGGGGTCATGCTCTCCCAGTGGCCCGCCCGCCGCCCCGATCCGGCCCGTGCCACCTGAGGTGCGCCATGGAACATGATTTCCTCTCCGCCTTCATCGTGCTGCTGATCGTCACCGATCCGCTCGGCAACGTCCCCCTGGTCATCAGCCTGTTGCGCAACGTGCCCCGTGAGCGCCGGCTGAAGGTGATCACCCGGGAGTGCCTGATTGCCACGGTGATGCTCCTGCTGTTCATGCTGGTCGGTGAGCGCCTGCTGGCCGCCATGCACCTCACCAACGTCTCACTCGAGATCGCCGGAGGGGTGATCCTGTTCCTGATCGCACTGGGCATGGTGTTTCCCAGCATGGGTGTGAGCTTTGCTTCCCAGGAATCGGAAGGAGAGCCGATGCTGGTGCCGCTGGCCATCCCCTTGATTGCCGGTCCTTCTGCACTGGCCACCGTGGTGTTGCTGGCATCCCGACAACCCGACCACGCATGGTCTTGGACCGCTGCCATCGTGCTGGCGATGACGGTCGGGTGGGTGGTGCTGGCATCGGCCGACCGACTGTCGCGCCGCCTGGGACCATCCGGCCTCGTTGCTCTGGAGCGCTTCATGGGCCTGCTGCTGTCGGCCATGGCGGTGGAGATGCTGATCTCTGGCCTGCACCGGGCCTTCCCTGCCATGGCGCCCGTGGTCGGTGGCGCGGGTTGACGCCTGCGCGCCACGTTGTGTCAACCGACCTGACCTGCGTCAGGGCCGGACGCCCCCCGAAAACGTCCAGTCGGACTAGAGTGATGCATGGGCCCGCGCACAGCGGCCCCGAGGAGAACGGACCATGCAGCATTCCAACGCCCTGTCCCCTTTACCTGGCCGGCCTGTGAGCCGACTTGCCGCCTGCCTGGCCGTGCTGGCTCTGGGTGCCTGCTCGTCGGTGCCGGAGCGTTACCACGGCCCTGTGCGTGTCCTGAGCGAGGAAGCGGTCGCTGGCTGCGTGCTGCTCGACGAGATCGAGACCAGTTCCGGCTTGGTCGGGCTGCTGGGCCCGAAGGGTGTCGACAACAACCGGCAGGTGCTGCTCAGCCGGGCAGAGCGGATGGACGGCACCCACGTCGTCTGGGGCAAGCCCCTGGTGGGAGATCGCAGCACATCGCTGTCGGCCCGCGTCTACCGCTGCCCGGACGCCCGCTGACCTGACCGGTTCTCACAAGGCCTCAGACGGACGCACCATCGCGCTGGCCGGCAGGCGCCTGCCGGTGGATCGCGGCCAGTCCCCCGAGCACCTCCGACAGGGCCTGCCCGAAGCCGGGCAGCAGGGTCTGGACGCCCGAGCGGTCCTGCTCCAACAGCGCCCGCTCCAGGGCCGTGGCCTGTTCGGCCAGCACCACGGCCCCGATCGTGGCCGCATCGGCCTTGAGCACATGCAGACGACGCGCGGCCGCGGACCAGTCCGATGCCTGGACCAGCGAGATGATCTGCCCGCCCTCCTCTTGATGTCCGTCGAGGAACAGCCCCATCAGCCGGCGATGCAACTCGGGCCGCCCGGCACAGTGCAACTCGCCCACCGTCCGATCGATGCCAGGAAGGGCTGACACCGCATCCTCCGTCGGTGAGCCATGGGAGGCCGTTTCCGGCCCCGGTTGCGCCATCGACGGTCTCCCCGGTACCGCCTCCGAGCCGCTGCGCCAGGCCTTCACGACCTCAACCAGCCGTGCCCGGTCCAGGGGCTTGGTCAACACCTCGTTCATGCCCGCCGACAAGGCGGCCTCGCGATCGCGTGCCAGCGTGTGGGCCGTCACGGCGATGATCGGCAAGCCAGCCCAGCGTGGTTGCTGCCGGATGCGACGCGTGGCCTCCAGCCCGTCCATCACCGGCATCTGGATGTCCATCAGAACCAGGTCTACCGGCGTGCGGGCCAGTGCGTCCAGCGCGGCCTGCCCGTCACCGACGACGTGCACCCGTGCCCCGGCGCCCTCCAGCAACTCCGAGGCGACCTGCTGATTGAGCAGGTTGTCCTCGACCAGCAGAACCACCAGGCCCGCCAGCGAGTCGTCGCGCACGGTTTCGGCCGGGACGGGGGCGGCCAGCGGGATAGCACGCGGCGCGAGCGACTCTGCGGCACCGGCCCCCGGCACGCGGCCGACACACACCGCCAGGGCCCGAGCCAGTCCGGAGGTCGATGCGGGCAGGGGCACGTGGCCCTCGAACACATCCTGGGCGGCTGCCATCATGGCCACCTCACTGCCCGGGGCGCAGGCCATGGCCCAGCGGGTCGGCGAAGAACGACGCCCGTGCTGCCGCAGACGCCGGGCCACCGTGGGGGCATCGGTGCCCGGCAGCAGCCAGTTCACGATCACCAGGTCGAAGGGTGAGCCTGCATCCTCGGCCGCCAGCAGCCGCGACAGCGCATGGTCTTCATCGGCCGCCAGTTGGGCTTCATGACCCAGGGTACGGCATTGGCGCAGCACGGACTCGGCCGCCCGGCCGTGCGGATGCAACACCAGCACGTGCAGTGCGTCCTGCGGCGGCACGGGCCAGGCGCCGCCTGGATCGGCGTCTTGCGCAGTGCGCGGGGCCAGCACCACGGGCAGGGTCACGGTCACCAGACACCCCCGCTCTGCCTCGCTCGCCAGGGTCAGCAGCCCGCCCATGCGGTCCACCAACTGCCGGCAGATGGCCAGCCCCATCCCCATGCCGCCATGACGCCGGGTGGTCGAATCGTCCACCTGCTGAAACGGTTGCCAGACACGGGCGTGGTCGGTGGGCGCAATGCCGATCCCCGAATCCTGAATCTCGACCTGCAGATGGAGACCGCCGTCCGCAGGCGCGCCGACCACCGAAACCGTGCACGTGACCTCGCCTTCGTCGGTGAACTTCACGGCGTTGTGGCACAGGTTGATCAGCACCTGGGCGAGCCGCGCCTCGTCGCCCACCAGACACCAGGGGCGATCGAGCCGGCAGTCGTGCACCAGGGTGAGGCCCTTCTGCTGAGCCGGCAGCGCGACCACCGCCCACACCCGGTCCAGCACCTCGTCCAGCATGAACGAGGCCTGCTGGAGCACCAGGTTGCCCGACTCCATGCGCGAGTAGTCCAGCACATCGTCGATCAACGCCAGCAGGGACGTGGCCGCCTGGCGTGACTTCAGCAGGTAATCGCGCTGCTGTGGTGACAGCGGGGTGGCCAGCGCCAGCTCGGTCATGCCCAGCACCGCATTCATCGGCGTGCGGATCTCGTGGCTCATGTTGGCCAGGAAGGCGCTGCGGGCGCGCGCCAGTGCCAGCGCCTCTTCCCGGGCCGTGATCAAGGTGCGCTCGGTTTCCCGACGCTGGCTCAGGTCGCGCAACACAATCTGCAGGCGAACGGGTTGCCCCCCCGCGTCCCGCTCGATGACCGCCAGGCTGGCCTCGACCGGCAGGGTGCGTCCATCGCTGCGTTGAACCGACAGCTCTCGCCCCACCGCACGGTCCTGCACGGCCAGCAAGGCGCGCACAGACGGCCACGACGGCGACACCAGCCAAGCGCCCACGGGAAGGGTGCCGCGCTCACGCAGGCCGCTGCCGCCCAGCATCTGCTGCCACGCCGGGTTCATGACGACGATGGCGCCCTCGCCGTCGAGCACACCGGCTCCGTCAGCCATCTGCCGCAGCACCTCGTCCAGCTGCTGACTCTGGTGAACAAGCACTGCATTGAGCTGGTCACGCTGCACCGCCAGCTCCTGCGCAATGTCATCGCGGTGCGTCAGCTCGGTCTGCAACGCCCGCTGAAGCGCTGTGATACCGCGTGCGAGGTGATGCAACTCGTGCTCCGGACGGGTGGAAGGTTCCGGCGCAGCAGGCTCGAGATCACCATGGATGAGGCCGTCAACGTGACGAGACAACGCTGCCACCGGGCCACTCACCTGCCGCCGAACCATCCAGAAGACCAGCCCGGCCATGAGCAACAGCACCGGCACCACCAGCAGGATGAAGCGCCGCGTCTGCGTCCAGACTTCGGCTTCCAGTGCGGCCTCGTCCAGCACGAGCTGCCAGACGCCGATGACCTGCTCGCCACCGGGCTCGGTGAGGGACAACCTCAGCGTCTGCACCCGGCCGAACGGACCGCGACCGCTGCGGGCGTAAGTCCGGCTGAGTCCGCCACCCTGCACCTCGGCCGCCAGCACCACTGGAAAGTGGGCCAGTTCGGCCAACTGCGCCTGCACCGCGGCGTCGTCCAGGGCCCAGACGGCGCGCGAAAACGCCACCCGGTGCAGCGACACCACGGCGTCAATGAGCGCCTGCTGCTGGGTTTCCTCGTGCTCGCGATGGATGTGGGCCATGAGCAGCGTGGCGCCGAGCGACAGCAGCAGACTGAACCCGATCACACGCCACAGCAGCAGGCGAGACAGCGAGGCTGTGCCGGCAGGAGCCTTCTCCGGACTCATGGCCTACCCTCCGCCCCGGCCAGGCGGCTCTTGAAGCCGGTACGCACCACCCCCTCCAACCGCTCCCCGCGCGACAAGCGCTTCATCGCCCGGAACGCGGCACGGCCCATGGCCTCGAAGTCCATCTCGACCACGCCGGCCAGGTGGCCTTGCCGCAACAACAGACTCTGCTGAGGCGACAGCACGCCCGTTCCCACAAAGACCGCCCGGCGCACGTCCAGGCCTCGCTGGCGCAAGCCCTCCAGCATCTGCTGGTACGCCGCAGGTTCCGCGATGGGCCAGGCGCCCACGGAAACCACGGCCTGGACGCGCAGACTCTCCAGCGACAACGCAATCTGCTGGCGCGCCCGTGACGGGTCATCCCCGTTGTACCAGGGGCAACGGGCGGGCTCGGTCCAGCCGCCCTCCCCGTTCAGGCGAGCGGGCGGTCTGTCGAGCAGGCCACTCAGCACCGCGCGGACACCGGCCAGGCGCTGATTGAGGTTCGGGTCATGCACATCGGCGCTCATGAGACAGACGCTGCCTCCCGCAGGCCACTGCCGGCGCACCATCTCGCCCAGTTCACGTCCGAACGCATGGTTGTCCGGGCCGATGTAGAGGCGGCGAAGGTCCCGGTGGGGCCAGTCGAGATCCGAATCGAAGGTCACCACCGGGATGCCGGCAGAACGAGCCTGGGCAAGTCCATGGTCGGCCAGAAACCCCGAATGCATGACCGACACGGCCAGTGCCGCCAGACCTTCCTGCAACGCCATGCGGATCGCCTCATCCTGCAGGCGCGCATTCGCTGAGCCAGCGCGCCCCAGGTGCAGGCATCGATCGCCCTGCGCCCGCGCTTCGGCGTCGCAGCCGCGCCATGCGGCCACGAAGTTCACGTCGTCCACACGCTTGCCTGCCAGGCCGAACACCCGCCCTTCGCCATGGGCCTGGCCAGCCCCGCAGGCGAGCCACAGCGCCACCCAGGCAACGCGACCACGCGCCCTCCAGCCTCCCGTCATCCCTGCGCCTCCACATCGAATGTGTGTCCGCGCTGCAGCACGAGTCTTGTGGGCGCTCGTTTGCTCCGGGCACGGAACCAGGGGCCCCGCGTGGTGCGGCAGCCACAGAGGGAGCACAACACAAGCCTTCCACAGCGTCAAGACAGGGCTCGTCGGGATGGCATTGCCGGCCACACCGTGTGCGCAATCCATCACGCTCCGCCGCGTGGCGGGCGCTCTGCTGAGGGATCCGTCTCCGCGTCACCGGCCCCATCCTCCGACGGCAAGGTCTCCGGCGCATCAGGTGGCGTATCGAGAGAAGCCCCTGGATCCTCTTCCCCCGCAGCCGCCTCGGATGGGACGTAGTCCGACGGTCGGCGAGAACCGGTGGACGAGGCGGGGCGCTGACGGACGGAACGCGGCGTGTCGGACATGCGGGACTCCTTGCAAGGCGCGGGAATCGACCCGGACAGATTCCGGCAACCCATGTGCCTGCAACATCGCGCGCACAAACAAAAACGGCGCATGCCGATGACATGCGCCGTTTGGAAATTTGGTGGGCCCTGTAGGATTCGAACCTACGACCAACGGATTAAGAGTCCGCTGCTCTACCAACTGAGCTAAGAGCCCGATTGCTGAGGCCGGTTGGCCTTGCATTCGTTTGCTGACTTCGTTTCCGTCATCAGCGAAGACTTGAAGTATACCGTGTTTTTAGAATCAACACGCTGCACTTGCGGTCTGTTGTAATTTTTTATCACTGCTTGTCTTGCAGTTCTTTCGCACTTTCCGAGGCTGCCAAAGCAGCTTGGTGGGTCGTGCAGGATTCGAACCTGCGACCAACGGATTAAAAGTCCGCTGCTCTACCGACTGAGCTAACGACCCGCCCTGGAAAGCCTGAGATTCTAATATGAATTTCAGCGCGTGATCAAGTGTTGCAGCATTTCTGCTGCGGCGACCATGCCAAAAGCCGCCGTGACCGTCACGCTCGATCCGTAGCCGTGGCAGTTCAACGAGCCGTCGCCCCCCGGCAACACCTCACAACTGTCCTGTGGCGGCGCCACTGCCTCGCGCGAGAACACGCACGTCACCCCGATGCGGCCCTTGCGGGGGCCCCCATGCCGCTGACGCAGGCGCTGACGCAGACTGGCGAGCAAGGGGTCGTGGGTGACCTCGGCCAGGTCGGCCACCTCCACGCGGTGAGGCTGAACCTTTCCGCCAGCCGCCCCCACGCTCACCACCGGCTTGCCATGTGTCCAGCCCCATGCAGCGATGGCAGCCTTCGCCCGCACCTGATCGCAACAATCGATGACCCCGTCCAGACGATCGGGGTCCAGCAAGGTCGCGACGTTCTCCTCGTCCACGAAAGCCTCTATCGGGGTCACCGAACAATCGGGATGGATGAGGCTGAAGCGCTCCCGCAGGGCCTCCACCTTGGCTTGACCCAGGGTGGTTTCCAGCGCGTGCACCTGTCGATTCACGTTGGATTCGGCAATGTGGTCCAGATCGATCAGTACCAGCGCCGCGACCCCGCTGCGCGCGAGCGCTTCGGCGGTCCAGGAGCCCACGCCACCCACCCCGACCACAGCAATCCGCGCGGCACGCAGGCGCTCGTACGCGGCCACGCCATGTAGTCGGCGCAATCCGCCAAAGCGACGCTCGGGATCGGGACGCGATGCCGCAGCCAGCCGCTCGGCCGAAGAGCGCGTGGACGGCTGAGCCGAGGCTTCAACCGGGGCATCACTCGGGGCATCGGGATGCCCGGACACCGTGGCCATCAGCCTCGGGCTTTCTTCGGTGCGGCAGCACCCTTGGTGGGCGCCGGCATGGTCAGCAGGCGATCACGGGCGGCCTGGGCGGCCTCTGTGCTGGGATACTGCTTGACGAGTTCTTCCAACGTGCGGCGTGCCGCCTCGTTGTCCTTGAGCTCGCCCTGGCAGTTGGCGATCGACAGCAAGGCTTCAGGCGCCCGCGCATGCTCGGGTGCCTTGTCCACCAGTTGGCGGAAGGCCGTGATGGCCTCCTTGTACTGCCTGAGACCGTAATGGGCATTGCCCGACCAGTACCAGGCCGACTCGCGGTAGCCTGTGGATGGATACCGCTGCAGCAACCCGTTCAGGCCCGCCACACCAGCCGCAAAATCGGCTGCGCGCAAGCGCGCCAGAGCGTCGTCGAACAGCCGCTTTTCGTCCGGATCGGCCTTGAAGGTCTTGCCGTCGACCGTGAGGGTCTGCGGCTCGAGCTTGCGAACACGCTCGTCCACCGAGGCCTGCGTGTCCTTCAGCTTGCGCTGCACCTCGGCCAGGTCACGGGCCAGCACCTCGTCCTGTCCCCGCTGCTTGGCCAGGTCGCCCCGCAGCTGCTCGATCTGGGCATTCATCTCTAGCAGGCTGCGACGCAGCTGCTCGATCTGCGCGTTGAGCGCGCCCAGCTTGCTGGCCAGCGCATCGGCATCCTGGGTACGCTGCTGGCGCAGGTCCAGAATCGCCCGCCGGGCATCCGCGTCTTCAAACAGGCCCGCCTGCGCAGCCGAAGCCAGGCAGGCAGCGGCCAGCGCCAGAACCAGGGGACGAAGCCGGGTGGCAAAGGGCGGAAGCAGGGTCATGAGGCTCTCGATGAGGCGAAAAACGACAAGGCGGGCTCAGCAGGACGGCGTGTGTCAGCGGTCCTTGATCTCGGCGCGGCGATTCTGCGCCCACGCTTCCTCGGTGCTGCCCTGAACGGCCGGACGCTCCTTGCCGAAGCTCACCGATTCGATCTGGTCAGCCGACACGCCCAGCAGCGTCAGCGACTTCTGCACGGCTTCGGCACGCTTCTGACCCAGAGCCAGGTTGTACTCGCGGCCACCGCGCTCGTCGGTGTGCCCTTCGATCAGCACCTTGCGGGTCTTGACGGCGTTCAGGCGACGGGCATGGGCGTCGATCGCGCCCCGGAACTCGTCCTTCACCACGAAGCTGTCGAAATCGAAATAGACCACGCGGGCCAGGCCGCTGGCGTTGGCCGCGTCATCCGAGGGCGACACAACGATCGGGGCCACGGCGTTCGACGGCACCGAGCTGTTGTTGGCGCCGTTGGCAGCGTCGGCCCCATTGGCGGTGGCGATCGGGGCCGGGCCCTTGTTGGCCTGGTCGTCCAGCTTCACGGACGAGCCGCAGCCGGCCAGCCACAAGGCGCTGCTGCTCAGCAGGGCCAGGCTCAGGGTACGCAGGGTAAAGCGGGGGTTGCGCATGCTGGATTGCTCCTTCAGCTGTCAGGTTGGTGTGATGGTCAGGGGGAAAGAAACGGGGTGGCTCAGCGCTTGAGCGGGGGGGCCGCCGGGCCCCACACGGGCTCGCGCACGTCCGCCTGCGGTGTCGCCAGCCGGGCCTTGATGCGGCCGTCCAGCGTGGTGGTCATCAGCACATCGCGCCCACCGGACCGGGTGGCGTAGATGATCATCTTGCTGTTCGGCGCGAAGCTCGGGCTTTCGTCGTCGCGGGTGTCGGTCAGGGCCTTCACGGTGCCCGAAGCCAGTTCCATCAGGTGCACGCGGAAGGCGCCGCCATCGGTCTGGCCGATGTAGGCCATCCAGCGGCCATCGGGGCTCAGGGCCGGGCTGATGTTGTAGCTGCCCGAGAAGGTCACGCGCTGGGCATTGCCGCCGGAAGCAGGCATGCGGTAGATCTGTGGGCTGCCGCCGCGGTCGCTGACGAAGTAGATCTGGCTGCCATCGGGCGACCAGCAGGCTTCGGTGTCGATGGCACTGCTCTGCGTAAGCCGGCGCAGGCCCTCGCCATCGGCGCCCACGACATAGAGTTGCGAGCCGCCATCACGACTGAGCGTGACAGCAAGTTGACGGCCGTCGGGCGACCACGCAGGTGCGCTGTTCGTTCCCTTGTAGCTGGCCACCACACGGCGGCGCCCGGTCATGACATCCTGGGTGACGACGACGGCCTTGCCGCCCTCGAACGAGACATAGGCCAGCTGACGGCCATCCGGTGACCACGCCGGCGAGATGATGGGCTGCACGCTGGTCAGCGGCGCCTGGGTCCCTTCGCCATCGGCATCGGCCACGACCAGCGTGTGGCGCGCACCCACCTTGCTGACGTAGGCAATGCGGGTCGAGAAGACGCCCTTGTCGCCGGTCAGCTTTTCGTACACGTCATCGGCAATGCGGTGGGCCGCCTGACGCAGGTCACCCGCCGGCACGACCAGGCTCAGTCCGCCCAGGTCCTGTCCCTTGACGACATCCCACAGGTGGTAGCGCACATCGAACCGGCCATCGGCCAGCTGCGTCACCGAGCCGGCCAGCAGCGCATCCGCACCCTTGCTGCGCCATTCGGCGATCGGGGGGCGGCTGGTGTCATCCAGGGCACTGGCCGTGGCGTCCAGCGAGCGAAACAGCCCGCTGCGTTCAAGGTCGGCCTTGATGATGGCCGACAGCGGCTGGGGCGAGCGCGCTTCGTCACGGAAACGACCGATCGCGATCGGGATCTGGGTCGCACCGACGCCAGCGATCTCGACCCGGAACTGGGCCAGCGCCGGCCCGCTCAGCCCGAGCGAGGCGCCACCGAGCAAGGCCGTCGTGCCGAACAGCCGTCCGAGGGCAGCGCGGCGCGGAAGGAAAGCATGCATGGGTCCGTCTCAGGAAAAAAGGTCAGAACCCTGGATTGTGCCGTGTGAATCAGGGAAGTTCCCCTCACACCGCCTTCATCCCTGCCTTCTGTATGTGAAGCTCTGTGAAGGGCCGCGGCGCCCTCACGTCCTGCGCGTCACAGCAGCACGATGTCGTACTGCTCGGGCGACATCGAGGGCTCGGTCTGCAGTGACACAGGCTTGCCGATGAAGTCGCTCAGCCCTGCCAGGTGGGCGCTCTCCTCGTCGAGCAGCATCTCGACCACGGCCGCACTGGCCACCACGCGGAACTCGCGCGGATTGAACTGGCGCGCCTCGCGCAGGATCTCGCGCAGGATGTTGTAGCAGACCGTGCGCGGGGTCTTGACCTGGCCGCGGCCCTCGCAGGTCGGGCAGGGTTCGCACAGCATGTGCGCCAGCGATTCACGCGTGCGCTTGCGCGTCATCTCGACCAAGCCGAGCGGCGAGAAGCCGCTGACGGTGCTCTTGGTGCGGTCGCGTGCCATCTGCTTGCGCAGCTCGGACAACACCGACTCGCGGTGGTCTTCACGCAGCATGTCGATGAAGTCAATGATGATGATGCCGCCCAGGTTGCGCAGCCGCAGCTGTCGGGCGATGGCCTGCGCCGCCTCGAGGTTGGTCTTGAAGATGGTGTCGTCGAAGTTGCGGGCGCCCACGTAGCCGCCCGTGTTGACGTCGATGGTGGTCAGGGCCTCGGTCTGGTCGATGATCAGGTAGCCGCCCGACTTGAGGTCGACCCGCCGGGCCAGCGCCCGCTCGATCTCGGTGTCGACGTTGTACAGGTCGAAGATGGGGCGCTCGCCCTTGTAATGCGCCAGCTTGCCCACGCCCGTGGGGGTGAACTCCTGCCCGAACGCCTGCAGGGTGTCGAACTGGATCAGCGAGTCGATCCGGATGGACTGCACTTGCTCGGTGACGAGGTCGCGCAGCACGCGCTGAGCCAGGTTCAGCTCCTGATACAGCAGGGTGCCGGCGGGAGCCTTCAAGCCCAGTTCGCGGATGGTCGCCCAGGTCTTGCGCAGGTAAGCGATGTCCATCGCCAGTTCGTCGTCGGTGGCGTCTTCGGCGTTGGTGCGCAGGATGAAGCCGCCCGGACGGCTGCGCCCGTCCTTCGCATCGGCCGCACCGATCAGCCGGGTCATGCGCTCGCGCAGCTGCTCACGCAGTTCGGGCGAGCCGATCTTCTGCGAGATGCCCAGGTGGTCATCCTGGGGCAGGAACACCAGCAGGCGCCCCGCCACGCTGATCTGCGTGGACAGGCGCGCGCCTTTGGTGCCGATCGGATCCTTGATGACCTGCACCATCAGGGTCTGGCCTTCGTGCACCCGCTTCTCGATGGGCGTCTGCGCATCGGCCGAGCGGCTGGCGGGCCGGCTGGCCGGGTCTTCGCGGTGCAGATCGGCCACATGCAGGAAAGCGGCGCGCTCCAGGCCGATGTCGATGAAGGCCGACTGCATGCCGGGCAGCACGCGCACGACCTTGCCTGCATAGATGTTGCCGACCAGGCCGCGCTCGAGCGTGCGCTCGACGTGCAGTTCCTGCACCGCCCCACTTTCGATGATGGCGACGCGCGTTTCCTGAGGGGTCCAGTTGATGAGGATGTCTTGAGAAGCAGGCATGCGGCCAATTTACCGCATGGCGCGCAAGGCCGTGTTCGACAGCACGTGCCATCCCGGGACACCCGCCTTGGCCGAGTTCAGCAAACCGGCGGCCACCTGTCGTGCAGCCACGGGTTTGTACGGAGCCGGCATCAGCCAGCCGAATGCCAGGCCGAGCCGTTCGGCGGGTCGCAGGACGCTGCGCTCGCCCTGCAGCAGAGACGGTCTCGCCACCGAGACCTGCTCGAAGCCGATGTCGCGAACGGCGTCCTCCAGCTCGCCCTTGACCCGGTTGTAGAACACACGCGATGTGGCGCGGGCGCCCACGGCGCTCACCAGCATGGCGCGGCGGGCGCCCTGCGCGTGCGCCAGTTGCATCACCTGCAGGGGATAGTCGAGGTCCACGCGACGGAAGGCGGCCTGGGAGCCTGCATCCCGAATGGTCGTGCCCAGGGCCGAAGCCACCCAGTCGACGTCGAACCAGTCGCTGTGGTGAGCCAGCCGCTCGAAATCGACCACCCCGATGCGAAGCTTGCCCACTCCCGGCATGGCGCCGACTGGCGTGCCCAGCAGCGCCTCGGCGGAAAGCTCGCGGCGCACCAGGGCACGCACTTCGCCGACCTCCGGATCACACAACAGCTGGCACAGCAGCTCGCGCCCGACCAGACCGGTTGCGCCCGAGAGCAGCACCGTCGGACGAGGATGGATAGGGTCACGGGGCAAGTCGGACAGTGGCATGGAAAGGCGCTCCCTGGGTGCGAGGCAGGACCTCAGAATTGCCACCCCAGCGGCTTGAGCAGTTCTGCGGTTTCGAACAAGGGCAGGCCCATGATGCCGCTGTAGCTGCCAGACAGGTGGGCCGTCCACGCGCCCGAGCGGCCCTGAATGGCGTACGCACCAGCCTTGCCCATCGGTTCGCCGCTGGCCACGTAACGGGCGATCTCGTCTACAGACAGGGTCCGCCAGCGCACTTGGGAGACGGACAGCCGGAGTTGCCCTTCCACCACCACCGCCGTCAGCACGCGGTGGTCCTGGCCCGACAGGCTCGAGAGGATGCGGGCCGCGTCCGCTGCATCCGCGGGCTTGCCGAGAATGCGGTCGCCCAGCGCCACGGTGGTGTCCGCGCACAGCACTGGCGCAGCAGGCCAGGCTGCCGCGTCACGATCCCGATGGCGCGCGAGCCGCGCCGTGGCCGCCTCCCATTTCGCCCGGGTCACGCGTTGGACATAGTCCTCCGGACACTCGCCCGGTCGTTCCTGCTCCAGGGCTTCGGCGTCTTCATCGGCATCGGGGAGCAGCAGACGATGCGCCACGCCGAGCTGGTCCAGCAGCTGGCGACGACGGGGGCTCTGCGACGCAAGGTAGAGCCACGGGCAAACGGTGTCAGGCATGCCGCGATGCTACCGCGGGGGCGATGGCCTGACTCAGCGACTGGCCCGGTCGCACACCGCAGGGTCCAGGATGACCGACTGCAGCCACAGACGCCGGTGTGGCGCCAGGCGCATCGGCCACGTCTGATGCTGGATGGGGCCGAGCCACATGCCCCGCGTCATCGCGGCCAGTTCGGGCGGCGGGGGGCCGGGCTCGTCCATGTCCACCCAGGCCGCCACGCAGGTCCACGGGGTAGCAGAAAAACCGAGCGGCGGCGGCAGGTCGGGCGACACCGCGGTCCAGCTCAGGTCGCGACCATCGACGGCCACCAGAATGCCGGCAAGGTGGTCATCTCCTGTGATGATGCGCAGCGGCTCGCCATGCCACTGATGCAATGCATGCGAGAAGGCCACGGCCGGACGGTCCGTCCAGCAGTTTCGGCAGCGCTGGGCCGTGCGCTCGGGCTCCCACCAGCGCAGCAGCGACACCGCGATCGCGAGCACGGCGACGCCAACCGCCAGGGCTGCCAATCGACCTGACCAGCGCCTCTGCCCGGACACCGCGTCGTGGGTCTCCGCGACGTCGCACGCCCACATGACCATCCAGACCGTCAGGCCAGGCAGCACGGGCCACAGCCACCGGGGCGTGAAATGCGAGCCGTGCAGCGCGGTGACCATCAGGGCCATGGTGATCAGGCCCAGGACCGACTGCCATTGCAGCCAGGCCATGCCCGCACTCTGCCGGACAGCCGCGCCACGATGCCGCAGCCGCAGCGCCACCGCGATGGCAGCCAGCGCAGCGGGCGTGATCATCACGTACTCCAGTGCCCCCAGCGCCAGCAGAGCCGGCGGCTGCCACCAAGGCATGGCGGCGTCCGGCAGCACGATGCGGCTCGCCAGTTCGGTCGTTTCGCGCTGGGCCCACCACCACTGTGCATAGGGGGCAAGCAGCATCGCAAACACCGCCAGGGCCAGCAACAACCACGGCCCGTGCGCCAGCCAGCCAGCACGCGGCAGGACCAGCCCGCTCTGCACGAGGTGCGCCGCAGGCGCCTCGTCCCGCGTGCGCCATTGCAGCCCCATCCACGCCACCAGCGCCGTCAGGCACCACAGGGCGGCATTCAACTTGGCCAGGCAGGCCAGCGCTGCCAGCACAGCCACCAGGGGCCACCAGCCCGGCCGCCGCTGGGCCAGCACCACCGCGACGGACGCCCACGTGGTGAGCGCCGCAGCCAGCACGGTGTGGGTCAGGCTGTCATGCACCCGCCACATGGCGAGCAGAAATCCCAGGTGCGCCAGCAGCACGATGGCCTGGCGGGCGGACGATCCGCCGCAGACACGGGCCAACGCCTGGATCCCCCCCAGCCACGCGAGCAACACCGCGTAGCGTGCCACCTCGAGCGCGGCAGGCCAGCTGCCGCCATCGGGTCGCAAGGCCAGCAACAGCCACGTGTAGAGCGGCGGCTGCCGCGTGCCATAGCCGAGCTGCCATGACTGCGCGAAGTAAACCTGTTCCGCGCTGTCGATGTCCAGGCCGGCCGTGCTCCCCAGCTTGAGGACCACATAGGACAGCAGCCAGACCAGCACGGTCAGCCATGCGGCCGTCAGCGGCCGCCGCCGGACAGCGTCAAGCACGGTGATACGGATGGTTGGTGCGCAGGGACCAGGCGCGGTAGAGCTGCTCGAGCAAGAGCACGCGCGCCAGAGCGTGAGGCAAGGTCATGTCGGACAGGCGGATGGCCTCGTCGGCCGTCCGCTTCAGTGCCGGGTCGATGCCGTCAGCCCCGCCGATGATCAGCGCCACATCGCGACCATCGTGCAGCCATGCTTCTGTGCGCTCGGCCAGCTGGACGCTGGTCAGCCGGGTGCCCCGCTCGTCGAGGATCACCCGACGGACGCCCCGGTCCAGGGCGGCTTCCATGCGGGCGGCCTCGGCCTGCATGATGGCCGCCACCGGCCGGCCCTCGCGGGGCTCGGCCTTCAAAGCCTTGACCTCCACCTTCCAGTCGGGCGGAAAGCGCTTGAGGTAGTCCTCGCACGCTTCGTTGGCCCAGTCCGGCAGGCGGTGGCCGATGGTGACCACCGTGAACTTCATGGACGATGGGATGTCGCGTCAGCGAGCCGCCTTGCGAGCGGGAGCCTTCTTGGCGGCGACCTTCTTGGCCGCCACTTTCTTGACGGCAACGGTCTTGCGTGCAGGCGCCTTCTTGGCGGCCACCTTCTTCGCGGCCGGTTTGCGGGCCGGCGCGTTGACCACCACCTTCTGGAGTGCGGCCTTCTTGGCAGGCGCCTTCTTGGCAGCCACCTTGCGCGCGGTCGTCGTGGTCGCGGCCTTCACCGCGGGCTTCTTCGCAGCGACCTTCTTGGCAGCCACCTTCTTCGCGGCAACCTTGCGAGCCGGTGCCTTCGGTGCGGCTTCGACCTCAGCCGGAGCAGCCTTTCGGACCGCGGGCTTCTTGGCTGTGGCCTTCTTCGCGGCCGGCTTCTCGGTGGCAGCCTTCTGGGCCGGCGTGGCCTTGCCCGAGACCTTGCGGGCCTTCACCGGGGAAGCGTCCTCGTCCATCGGCTCGGAGGCCTTGACCAGCCCGGCCTTGGCGGACTTCAGCTTGATGGACACGGGCTTCTCACCCCAGATCTCTTCAAGCTGGTAGTACTGACGGATCGCCGGCTGCATCACATGCACCACGGCCGCACCGCAGTCCACGATGATCCATTCGCTGTTGTCTTCGCCCTCGGTGCGCATGACCTGAAAGCCGGCGGCCTTGACGGCCTCGCGCACGCTGGAGGCCAGCGCCTTGGTCTGGCGGTTGGACGAACCGGTGGCGATGACGACACGCTCGAACAGCGGCGAGAGGTGTTCGGTGTTGAACACGACGATGTCCTGAGCCTTGACGTCTTCGAGGCCATCGACGATGGCGCGTTGCAGTTTGCGGATGTCCATTCAGCGTGGGGTGCCTGGGGCGTAGAGTTGATGTTCGGCAATATAGCGCGCCACGCCGCCGGGAAGGAGCGCGGGCGCCAGGGAATCAGGGTTCGCCCCGTCGGCCAGACGGGCGCGGATATCGGTCGAAGACACGTTCATGGGCGGCAACGGCAAGGCCAGCACCCGATGGGGATGACGCTGCAGTTCGACCGGTGTCGACAGGGTATCACCGCCACGGCAGGCCACGGCCACCGTCACGCGGTCCAGCAACTCGAGCCAACCATGCCATGTGGGCAGGTTGGTGTACTGGTCCTGCCCGATCAGCAGCACCCATTCGACGCGCTGGCCCGCCTGGTCGGCCCGCGCCTGCAGGGCCCGCACGGTTTCCAGGGTGTAGGACGGACCGGCTCGGTCGACCTCGAGGCGATCGACGACAAAGCGCGGTTCGTGCGCCGTGGCGGCCGCCACCATGGCAAGCCGGGCCTCGGCGGGCGCCAGACGGCGCGCCTTCTGCCACGCCTGACCAACGGGGATCCAGCGCACCTCATCGAGCGCCAGATGCCGCAGCGCCAGTTCGGCCAGCGCGACATGGGCCACGTGAACGGGGTCGAAGCTGCCGCCCATCAGGCCGACGCGGCGCAGCGGGGTGCCAGCCAGGCTCAAGGGATCAGACCCAGTCCCGCGCCGGCAGGAAATCGGTGTAGAGCCGCGCTTCGGGTGAGCCGGCTTCGGGATGCCAGTCGTAGCGCCATTTCACGATCGGCGGCATCGACATCAGGATGCTCTCGGTGCGCCCGCCCGATTGCAGCCCGAACAGGGTACCGCGGTCCCACACGAGGTTGAACTCGACATAGCGCCCGCGGCGGTAGGCCTGGAAATCGCGCTCGCGCTCGCCATAGGCCTGGGCCCGGCGGCGCTGCAGGATGGGCAGGTAGGCCTCGGTGAAGGCATCGCCCACCGAACGCATCATGGCGAAGCCGCCTTCCATGCCGAGCTCGGAGAAGTCGTCGAAGAAAATGCCGCCAACACCGCGGGCCTCGTTGCGATGTTTGAGGAAGAAGTACTCGTCGCACCAGGCCTTGAAGCGCGGGTACTTGTCGTCGCCGAACGGCGCGAGCGCATCCTTGCACACCTGATGAAAGTGGCGCGCATCGTCTTCCCGGCCATAGTAGGGCGTCAGGTCCATGCCGCCGCCGAACCAGGCCACGGTGGTGCCGTCGGGCTTGTGGGCGGCCAGCATGCGCACGTTCATGTGCACCGTGGGCACATAGGGGTTGCGCGGGTGAAAGACCAGCGACACGCCCATGGCCTCGAAGGGGCAGCCGGCCAGCTCGGGACGGTGCTGGGTGGCCGAGGGCGGCAGGCTCGGGCCGCGCACATGCGAAAAATTGCAGCCGCCCCGCTCCAGCACGTTGCCCTCTTCCACCAGGCGCGAGCAGCCATCGCCCTGCAGGCGTTCTTCGGGCCCGCGCACCCAGGCGTCACGCACAAAGGGTTTGCCGTCCTCGGCCTCGAAGGCCGAAATGATGCGGTCCTGCAGGTCCAGCAGGTACTGACGGACGGCGGCGGTGTCGAATTCGCTCATGGCGGCTCGTGTGAGGGGGTCGGGGCAGAAGGCGGATCAGCGGGCCTTGATGGCGCGCCAGCCGATGTCCGAGCGGAACTGCATGCCATCGAAGGCAATGCCACGCATGTAGTCGTAAGCGCGCTGCTGGGCCAGCTTGGCCGAGTCCCCCAGCGCGGTCACGCACAGCACGCGCCCGCCACTGGTGCGCACCAGACCGTCGTCGCCCATCGTCGTGCCGGCATGGAACACCATGGCATCGTCGGTGTCAGCCGGCAGGCCGGTGATGACGTCGCCCTTCTTCGGATCCAGCGGGTAACCGCCCGCGGCCACGACCACGCCGAGCGCAAAGCGACGGTCCCACTGCAGCTCGATCTGGTCAAGGGTGCCGTCCGTGGCATGCAGCATGACGTCGACCAGGTCGCTCTTGAGCCGCATCATGATGGGCTGGGTCTCCGGGTCGCCCATGCGGCAGTTGAACTCGAGCGTCTTGGGGTTGCCCTGCGCGTCGATCATCAGGCCGGCGTACAGGAAGCCGGTGAAGGGGATACCGTCCTTGGCCATGCCGGCCAGGGTCGGGTTGATGATCTCCTGCATGGCCTTGGCGTACACATTGGGCGTGACCACTGGCGCGGGCGAGTAGGCGCCCATGCCACCGGTGTTCGGACCAGCATCGGCGTCCAGCAGGCGCTTGTGGTCCTGGCTGGTGGCCATCACGGCCACGTTCTTGCCATCGGCCATGACGATGAAGCTGGCTTCCTCGCCAGCCAGGAACTCTTCGATCACGACCCGGGCGCCGCCCGCGTTGTGCTGTACGCCGAGCTTGTTGTCGAGCAGCATGAAGTCGATGGCTTCATGGGCTTCCTGCAGTGTCATGGCCACGACCACGCCCTTGCCCGCTGCCAGGCCGTCGGCCTTGATGACGATGGGTGCCCCCTTGGCGTCCACATAAGCGTGGGCTGCGGCAGCGTCGGTGAAGGTCTCGTAGAACGCCGTGGGAATGCCGTGGCGCTTCATGAAGTCCTTGGCGAAGGCCTTGGAGCTTTCCAGCTGCGCCGCCTTCTGCGTCGGGCCGAAGATGCGAAGACCGCGCGCACGGAACTCGTCGACCACGCCGGCCGCCAGTGGCGCCTCCGGGCCGACCACCGTCACGGCGATCTTGTTGGCCTGGGCGAAATCGGCCAGCGCCTTGACGTCGGTGATCGGCACGTTCACCAGACGCGGGTCACGCGCGGTGCCACCGTTGCCCGGCGCCACATAGACCTTCTGGGCCTTGGGCGACTGGGCCAGTTTCCAGGCCAGGGCGTGCTCGCGGCCGCCCGAACCGATGACGAGGATGTTCATGGGGAGGTTCTCAGTTCAGTTCGGCGTTGTGGAACACGTCCTGGACATCGTCCAGGTCTTCCAGCACGTCCAGCAGCTTCTGCATGCGGGCGGCGTCATCGCCCGACAGTTCGATGTTGTTTTCGGCCCGCATGGTGACTTCCGCCACCTCGGCAGTCAGGCCTGCACCCTCCAGAGCGTGCTTCACGGCCTCGAAATCCCCCGGGGCGCTGAGCACCTCGATCGAGCCGTCTTCGTGGGTGATCACGTCTTCGGCGCCGGCTTCCAGGGCGACTTCCATGATCTTGTCCTCGCTGGCACCAGGCGCGAACAGGAACTGCCCGACATGCTTGAACTGGAAGGCCACCGAGCCTTCGGTGCCCAGGTTGCCACCGTGTTTGCTGAAGGCATGGCGCACGTCGGCAACGGTGCGCACGCGGTTGTCGGTCATGCAATCGACGATGACGGCCGCACCGCCGATGCCGTAGCCCTCGTAGCGGATTTCCTCGTACGTGACGCCATCCAGGTTGCCGGTGGCCTTGTCGACGTTGCGCTTGATGTTGTCCGCCGGCATGTTGGCCGCCTTGGCCTTGTCGATGGCCAGGCGCAGACGCGGGTTCATGGCCACGTCACCGCCACCCTGCCGTGCGGCCACGATGATTTCACGGGTGATGCGGGTCCAGACCTTGCCGCGCTTTTCGTCCTGACGGCCCTTGCGGTGTTGGATGTTGGCCCACTTGGAATGACCGGCCATGGCGTTGTGCTCCGGGTGTGTTTTGTGTGCTGAGAACGACAGCGCGCGCCCTGCCTGACGACAGCGCGCGCACGCATACAGCCCTGCGAAGAGCTGAGAGATACTGTGATTTTAACGTTGGCCCGACCCAGGCTCGACCGCGGGAGGGGTGACGTGAGCGCTTTTTTCAGTTTCCGGAGTCCAGCGTCATGGCCGAACCGATCCTGCTTGCCCGCCACGGCGACACAGCCTGCCACCTCCTGCCCGCTCTGGCCAACCGGCACGGGTTGGTCACCGGGGCCACCGGCACCGGCAAGACCATCACCCTGCAAGCCCTCGCGGAACGCTTCTCGGCCATCGGGGTGCCGGTGTTCTTGGCGGACATCAAGGGCGACCTGACGGGCATCTCACAGGCCGGGGTCGTGAGCCCGAAACTGGCCGCCATCCTCACCGAGCGGGGACTGGACACCCCCGAATCGCAGGCCTGCCCCACCACGCTTTGGGATGTGTTCGGCGAGCAGGGCCACCCCGTGCGTGCCACCGTGTCCGACATGGGCCCACTGTTGCTTGGCCGCATGCTCAACCTGAACGACACGCAGGAAGGGGTGCTGCAACTGGTCTTCAAGATCGCCGACGACAACGGCCTGCTGCTGCTCGACCTGAAGGACCTGCGGGCCATGCTCCAGCACGTGGGCGACAACGCCAGCCAGTTCACGACCGAGTACGGCAACATCAGCGCGGCCAGCATCGGCGCCATTCAGCGCGGCCTGCTGCAGATCGAACAGCAAGGAGGAGACCGCTTCTTCGGTGAACCCATGCTCGACATCCGCGACTTCATGCAGACCGTGGACGGCAGGGGCGTCGTGAACATCCTGGCAGCCGACAAGCTGATGAACGCCCCCCGGCTGTACGCGACCTTCCTGCTGTGGATGCTGTCCGAGCTGTTCGAGACCCTGCCTGAGGTGGGCGACCTCGACAAGCCCAAGCTGGTGTTCTTCTTCGACGAAGCGCACTTGCTGTTCAAGGATGCGCCCACCGCACTGATCGAGCGCATCGAACTGGTGGTGCGCCTCGTGCGCTCCAAGGGGGTCGGCGTGTACTTCGTGACCCAGAACCCGCTGGACGTGCCCGATACGGTGCTCGGCCAGCTGGGCAACCGGGTGCAGCACGCCTTGCGGGCGTTCACGCCACGGGACCAGAAAGCCGTGAAGTCGGCCGCCGAGACCATGCGCGCCAACCCCGGGCTGGACATCGCCACGGCCATCACCGAACTGGCGGTGGGCGAGGCGCTGGTAAGCCTGTTGGACGACAAGGGGCGGCCCTGCGTGACGCAGCGGGTGTTCGTACTGCCACCCGGCAGCCAGATCGGCCCCATCAGCGCGGCCCAGCGGCAGGCCCTGCTGCAGGGCTCGCTGGTGGCCGGGGTGTACGACCAGGTGGTGGACCGCGAGTCGGCCTACGAAAAGCTCAAGGGCCGCACAGCCGCGCCCGGCGCACCCACAGGGTCGGGTCGGACGCTGCGCGACGAGGCCTGCCAGGCCACCCGCTCCGGCGCCGGAGAGGCCGCGCGAGGCGCCGCCACGGGTGCGGCCGGCGGCTGGCTGGGGGACGCCGCTGGCGACCTGTTCAGGGGCAGCGGCCGCAAGGACTCCATCCTGGAAACGGTGGCCAAATCCGCCGCGCGGACGATCGGCTCGACCGTCGGCCGAGAGGTCATCCGGGGTGTGCTGGGCTCCCTGCTGGGAGGCTCCAGCCGTCGGCGCTGAGACCGGGGGGCGCCCCAGAGGCGCCTCCGGCGCGGGGCTCAGCGGCCGTGGTGACCGCGCCAGCCACCGTGACCATGGTGGTGATGGTGGTGGTGATAGCCCCAGCCAGGCTGGATGTAACGCACTGGCTCGACGTAGCGCACCGGCGGGCCGTACACCACCGCCGGGGGCGGCGCATACACGACACGTGGGTGCCCGACCACCACGGGTGCCGGCATGATGACCTGCGGTGCCGCCACCACCATCCCGTAAGGCGCACCGTACGGCGCGTTGGACACTGTGGTGCCGACCCGCCCGACGCCCTGCATCGGGGCATCGACATTCACCGACCAGTAAACACCACCTCCTGCGTGCGCAGCGGCGGCGCCGGCGGCCAGGGCAAGCAGACCCGCGATGCGGGCCACATGGGCAAAGGGGCGTGTGTTCAGCATGTTCATCTCCTCCGCGCCCCGCCGGCTGCCGAATGAACTGGCCTGCCGCTGCGGGTTGCATGTGTCTACAACGACACGCGCCGGCCGGCCGATGACATGCGAATGTAAAGACTTGTTCGGGGCCGCGACTCAGTGGTGGTGCGCATCGCTGCGGGCGATCGCCAGCAGGTGATCCACCTCTTCACGGTGGTGCACCGTGTTGTGCTTGTGCCATCGCCCGATGAGGAACATGACGCCGGCCACCACCAGCCCGAAAGCGGTGATGGCACCGTAGGCAGACAACCCGGAGGTGGTCAGGGCGCTGTAGCCCAGGCCCAGCAGCAGGATGCAGGCCTGTTCGTTGAAGTTCTGCACGGCGATCGAGCGCCCCGCCCCCATCAGGTTGTGCCCTCGGTGCTGCAACAGCGCGTTCATCGGCACCACCAGGAACCCCCCCAGCCCGCCGAGCAGCACGAGGAAGGGCACGGCGATCACCAGATCGCGCAGTACGTTCATGCCCAGCACCAGCACCCCCATGGCCACACCCAGCGGGATCACGGACGTGGCCTGATCAAGCCGCATCCTGACCGATGCCACGACCGCCCCGACCGCCGTCCCGATGGCGACCACCCCAACTAGAGACGACGCCTTGGTGGTGTCGTAACCGAGCGCCACAGCCGCCCAGGCCAGCACGATGTAACGCAGGTTGCCCGACACCCCCCAGAAAAGCGTCGTGGTGGCCAGCGAGATCTGCCCCAACTTGTCCTGCCAGAGCCGGCGATTGCAACCGGCGAAATCACGAACCAGCTCGAACGGGTTGTCACCGAAGGGCTGCAGGGGCGTACTGGTACGCGGGATGCGGAGGTTGAAGCCTGCCGCGATCACATACAACAGCACCAGCGTCACGATGGCCGCCTCCGGCGGGGTGTCCACGCCGGTGCTCAGCGCCGGAAAGTCGAGCGCCAACAGGTGCGGGGCCACGAGCGGGCCCATCAGCTGACCACCCAGCACCACGCCCAGGATGATGGAAGCGATGGTGAGCCCCTCGATCCAGCCATTGGCCTTGACCAGTTGCGAAGGGGGCAACAGCTCGGTCAGGATGCCGTACTTGGCCGGCGAATAGGCCGCAGCCCCCAGCCCCACGACCGCATAGGCCATCAGCGGATGACTGCCGAACAGCATCATCAGGCATCCGACCACCTTGATGCTGTTCGAGATGAACATGACCTTGCCCTTGGGCCAGGCGTCGGCGAACGCGCCGACAAAAGGCGCCAGCAGGACATAGAACAGCGCAAACATGGGCACCAGCGCCGCACGCTGCCATTCTGGCGCGCCCTCGGACCTGAGCAGTTCCACTGCGGCGACAAACAGGGCGTTGTCGGCCAGCGAGCTGAAGAACTGCGCCGCCATGATCGTGAAAAAGCCTTTTTTCATGCGCGAGCGTCGGGGAGCAACGGTTCCGGTCTGACAAGAAGATGTCGCCAGACAGCCCCGCCGACGGGCAGGCTCTTCCAGCAAGCCGCCGGTTATAGCACGGCGGAAACGGACAAACGAAGGCAGAAGCACCGGCTTGCGCGCCCAAGTGCGGGTTGACCCCAGGCGCCATCCGCCACGCTGGCAGAATGGTCACATGCCGCGCC
This sequence comes from uncultured Aquabacterium sp., assembly GCF_913773725.1. Lineage (GTDB taxonomy): Bacteria > Pseudomonadota > Gammaproteobacteria > Burkholderiales > Burkholderiaceae_C > Aquabacterium. The sequence goes on from NZ_CAJYGK010000159.1 coordinate 28,241, forward strand.
CGATCGAAGCCCTGATCCACCTCGACGCCCTGCAACACAACCTGGCCCGGGCCCGTGCCTGCGCGCCGGATGCGCAGGTCTGGTCGGTCGTCAAGGCGAACGGCTACGGCCATGGGCTGACACGCGTGTTCGAGGGGCTGCGCGCCACCGACGGCTTCGCCCTGCTGGACATCGAGGAAGCCCGCCGCCTGCGCGAGCTGGACTGGCGCGGTCCCATCCTGCTGCTCGAAGGGGTGTTCGATCCCCGCGATCTGGAAACCTGCTCCCGGCTGGGCCTGTGGCACGTCGTGCACAACGAGCAGCAGATCGACTGGCTGGCCCAGCACAAGACCGAATGGCCGCACCGCGTGTTCCTGAAGATGAACACGGGCATGAACCGCCTGGGGTTCCGGCCGCACGCCTTCCGCAACGCCTGGGCCCGGCTGAGCGCCCTGCCCCAGGTCGACGAGGTGTCGCTGATCACGCACTTTTCGGATGCGGACGCGGCGCGGGGAATCGACCACCAGGTGGCCCTGTTCCAGGCCCACACGGCCGATCTGAGCGGCGAACGCAGCCTGTGCAACAGCGCCGCCGTGCTGCGCCACGCCCAGGATCCGGCGGTGCGCGCCGACTGGGTCCGCCCCGGCATCATGCTGTACGGCGGCGTGCCCGACTACCCGGAGCACGATGCCGCGCACTGGGATCTCCAGCCGGCCATGACGCTGCGCTCGCAGCTGATCGGGGTCCAGCATCTGGAGGCCGGCGAAACCGTGGGCTACGGCAGCCGCTTCACCGCGCCGCATGCCATGCGCGTCGGCGTGGTGGCCTGCGGTTATGCCGATGGCTATCCGCGCCATGCACCCGATGGCACGCCGGTGCTGGTGTGTGGGCAACGCACCCGGCTGGTCGGTCGCGTCTCGATGGACATGCTCATCGTGGACCTGGACCCGGTGCCCCAGGCCCAGCTGGGCAGCGAGGTCACGCTGTGGGGGCACGGCCCCCGCCTCGATGGCGCACCGACACGCCTGGACATCGACGAAGTGGCCCACGCCTGCGGCACGATCTCGTATGAACTGATGTGCGCGCTGGCGCAGCGCGTGCCGGTCACGGTGCTCGAGCCGCACACCGCCTGATTGCAGCGCCCCTTTTTGCGCGCTCCCGCCCCTCCTTCCCACCGCCACCGCCCCCCCGATGCAGACCGACGACCAGAAACATCAGCTCCGCATGACCCTGCTGATGACGCCCGACATGGCCAACTTCTCCGGCAATGTCCACGGCGGCGCCATCCTCAAGCTGCTGGACCAGGTGGCATACGCCTGTGCAAGCCGCTACGCGGGCTGCTACGTCGTGACCCTGTCGGTGGACCAGGTCACCTTCCGACAACCCATCCACGTCGGTGAGCTGGTGACCTTTCTGGCCTCGGTGAACTTCACCGGCACGTCGTCGATGGAGATCGGCGTCAAGGTGATTGCCGAGAACATCCGCACCCAGGTGGTTCGCCATGCCAACAGCTGCTTCTTCACGATGGTGGCCGTGGACGACCAGGCCCGCCCGACGGCTGTGCCACCGCTGACCCCGGTCACGCCGGATGAAAAGCGCCGGTATGAAGCCGCCAAGCTGCGCCGCCAGCTGCGGCAGGAGCTGGAGCGCCGCTTCAAGGCCATTCAGAAAGGCGGCGCCGACGCACCCACGCCCGACGACGTGACCCCGACTGCGCCACCTTCGGCCTGATCGGTCGGCATCCCCCTGGGCGGGTTCCTCCGGACGGGGGGATGGCGCCCCACCGCCCGACCCTGGCCCTGCCATCGCCGACAATCGCCGCATGGCCAAGGACAAGACGATCTACACGTGCAGCGAATGTGGCGGCACGAGCCCGAAGTGGCTGGGCAAATGCCCGCATTGCGGCGCCTGGAACACGCTGGAAGAAACACGCGCGGAGCCGGCCGCCGGCAAGAACCGCATGCAGGCGCTGGCCCGCGGGCTGAACGCGGCCCAGCCGGTCACGACGCTGTCGGAGATCGAAGCCGCCGAGGTCGCCCGCACGCCGACCGGACTCGAAGAACTGGACCGCGTGCTGGGCGGCGGCATTGTGGCCGGCGGCGTGGTGCTGATCGGCGGCGACCCGGGCATCGGCAAGTCGACCCTGCTGCTGCAGGCGCTGGACGCCCTGTCGCGCCAGATGCCGGTGCTGTATGTGACCGGCGAGGAAAGCGGCGCCCAGGTGGCCCTGCGCGCGCGCCGCCTGGGTCTGGACGGCTCGCAGGTGCGCGTGCAGGCCGAGATCCAGCTGGAGAACATCGTGGCCACCCTGGAGGCGGAAAAGCCGGCCTTCTGTGTCATCGACTCGATCCAGACGCTGTTTTCCGATCAGCTGACGTCCGCGCCCGGCTCGGTGGCCCAGGTGCGCGAATGCGCGGCCCACCTGACCCGCGTGGCCAAAAGCAGCGGCTGCACCATGGTGCTGGTGGGCCACGTCACCAAGGAAGGTGCGCTGGCCGGTCCGCGCGTGCTCGAGCACATCGTCGACACGGTGCTGTACTTCGAAGGCGACACGCACAGCAGCTTCCGCCTGATCCGCGCGATCAAGAACCGCTTCGGGGCGGTCAACGAGATCGGCGTGTTCGCCATGACGGACAAGGGGCTGAAGGGCGTGACCAACCCCAGCGCCATCTTCCTGTCGACCCACAGCGAGCCCGTGCCCGGCTCGTGCGTGCTGGTGACGCTGGAAGGCACCCGGCCCATGCTGGTCGAGATCCAGGCCCTGGTCGACAGCGGGGGCCCGAGCCCGCGCCGCTTGAGCGTGGGGCTGGAGCGCGACCGCCTGGCCATGCTGCTGGCGGTGCTGCACCGCCACGCGGGCATGGCCTGCTTCGACCAGGACGTGTTCGTGAACGCGGTGGGCGGTGTGCGCATCAGCGAGCCGGCGGCCGACCTGGCCGTGCTGCTGGCCATCCAGAGCAGCCTGCGCGCGCGCGCGCTGCCCAAGGGCTTCATCGCCTTTGGCGAAGTGGGCCTGGCCGGCGAAGTGCGCCCCGCCCCACGCGGACAGGACCGGCTGAAGGAAGCTGCCAAGCTGGGCTTTTCGATCGCGGTGGTGCCCAAGGCCAACGCACCGAAGAAGCCCGTCGAGGGACTGACCATTCACGCGGTGGAGCGTGTGGAAGAAGCGATGGAGCTGGTGCGGTCGCTGATGTGATCCGCAGCCGCGAGGCCGAGCGGCTCAGCGCCGGATCGCCTGCCGCAGGTTCAGGCCGGACGCCGCCAGCGCACCGAAGTACACCGCGGCGGCGGCCACCAGGCATCCGGCCATCGCGCCGATGCGCACCAGCGGCTGGCTGCGCAAGGCCACCCAGTCCAGATGGGTGGACGCCAGCCACAGGCCCACACCCAGCAAGGCCGTGGCCCCGACCACCCGCAGGCTGAACAACAGCCATCCCGGCGCCGGCGTGTACCGGCCCGCCTTGCGCAGCCCGATCAGCAGCCATGCGGAGTTCACCAGCGACCCCAGGCCGATGGACAGCGCCAGGCCGGCGTGCCCCAGCCAAGGCACGAAGACGAGGTTGAAGCCCTGGGTGATGACCAGCACAGTGATGCCGATGCGCACCGGCGTGCGGATGTCCTGCGTGGCGTAGAAACCGGGGGCCAGCACCTTCACACCGATCAGGCCCATCAGCCCCACGCCGTAGCACGACAGCGCCAGCACGGTCTGCTGCACGTCGGTCGGGCTGAAGCGGCCGTAGTGGTAAAGCACGGCCACCAGCGGCTTGGAAAACACGAGCAAGGCCACGGCGCTGGGCAGCGCCAGCAGCAGCACCAGGCGCAGCCCCCAGTCCAGCAAGCCCGAGAACTTGTCGGCGTCGCCACTGGCCTGGGCCCGAGACAGCTGCGGCAGCAACACCACGCCCAGGGCGACCCCCAGCATGGCCGTGGGGAACTCCATCAGCCGGTCGGCATAGGTCAGCCAGGACACCGCCCCTGCCCCCAGGTGCGACGCAATCTGCGTGTTGACCAGCAAGGAAATCTGGGCGACCGACACGCCGAGGACGGCCGGCGCCATCTGGCGCAGCACGCGGCGCACGCCCGGGTGGTGCCAGGCCGCCTTGAAACGCGACCATGTCATGCCGATGCGGGGCACCATGCCGATGCGCAACAGCGCGGGAACCTGCACCCCCAGCTGCAACAGGCCGCCCACCATCACGCCCACGGCCAGTGCGTAGACCGGCTCGATGCCGCGGGTGCGGAAGAAAGGCGCCAGCAGCCCCGCCGCCCCGATCATGCTGAGGTTGAGCAGCACCGGCGTGACCGCCGGCACCGCGAAGCGGCTCCAGGTGTTCAGGATGCCGGCACTGAGCGCCACCAGCGACATGAAGCCGATGTACGGGAACATCCACCGGGTCATGACCACGGCCGCGTCGAAGCCTCCGCTTTCCTTCAGGCCGGAGGCCATCAGCCACACCAGCACCGGCGCCCCCACCGAGCCCAGCACGCACACCACCAGCAGCGCGCCGAACAGCACCGTGCCCACGGCGTTGACCAGATCGTGCGTGGCCTCGTCGCCCTGCCGGGTGCGGCTTTCCGCCAGGATGGGCACGAAGGCCTGGGAGAACGCCCCTTCGGCGAACAGCCGACGCAGCAGATTGGGAATGCGGAAGGCGACGTTGAAGGCGTCGGTCGTGGCGCTCGCCCCGAAAGCCGCAGCGATCAGCAGTTCGCGGATCAGGCCGGTGATGCGCGACGCGAGCGTCATCACCGAGACAATGGAAGCGGACTTCAGCAAGCTCATCGACCGATTATAGGAAGCGCCTTCCATACGGCCCGCCGCACCCCTTGTCCGAGGGAGCGGGCTCGCGTTATACTCGCAGGCTTTCCAACCAACTCGCCTTTGTGGGGTGCGAAGCGGTGCCGGTGGCGACATGCCGCGGCGTCGAGCATCTACAGGGCCACAAGATCATGGCATCTGCATCCAAAGCCAAGAAGACCGTCCGCATCGCCTCGGGCCGCAAGCGCGCCCGCCAGGACGTCAAGCTGAACGCCGCCAACTCGGCACTGCGTTCGAAGTTCCGCACCGCCATCAAGGGCGTGCTCAAGGCTGTTCAAGCTGGCGACAAGGCCAAGGCCTCTGACGCATTCAAGACCGCTCAATCGGTGATCGACTCGATCGCTGACAAGGGCATCTTCCACAAGAACAAGGCCGCCCGTCATAAGAGCCGCCTGTCTGCCAAGATCAAGGCCCTCGCTGCCTGAGTCCTTCGGACTCCATGAAGAAAGCCCGCTTCAAGCGGGCTTTTTTTCGTCCGGACTTCAGCCGAACACCGGCCGGGCTCGGGGCGAAGACCGCCCCGCTCTCACCTCAGGCCCGCGGCGCGTCGGGCAACAGGCAGGCCTCGACGACCTGAAGGTCGTTGTCGCGTGCGAAGTTCATGACGAAGTCCCATGCCATGGGTTCGATGTCGCGCAGCGCCTCGTTGACGACGACACACTTGACCTTGCCCATGCTGGTCGGCACGCAATAGGGTGAATAGCCGATGTGGGCGCCCGGCCCCATCGCCCGCCCCCCAGGGCGGAAGCAGGACATGGCCCCGGCGAGGCGCTCGGCCCAGTCGCTTGGCCGGAAGGTACGCCCGTCGCTGGTCACGCCCTGAATGAAGATTTCACGTGGTTTCTGGGTGGCTGTGGGCTTCGAGGGCGACGACACGGTGGCGCTTCCGAGGGCTGTGCAATGGGTAGATTGACAGGCGTGGCGGCAGATCGTGTCTGGCCGCCACAGGAAACAAGGCTCGCCGTGAGAGGTGTCCCGGCGGCAAGGCCTTGACCGGAGCATGGACGGATCGCCATCCGACCCCGGCTGGGCCAAGTCTTGTATAAGACTCGACGACCGACATTGTCGCCCACCTGCCCCTTTGACGCAACCCGGAAAACGAGAAACTGCACACCGCGCTGGGCTGCGACAGGCCATAGACAGCCTGCCTCCGGACGGGTGTCCGCGGCGAGCTCATGGCCCGCATCGGATCGCGCCGTTTGATGGTGAAGCGGCGTGCGCCGACTTGGCGACCGCGGGCTTTTCCTTAGAATGGCGTGATGGCGCAGTGCCTGCTGCGCCATTTTTCTTTTCACCCGCTTCGAGACCCATCCATGAACGCCCCTGTGTCGATGCCCCACGTGATGCCCACCTATGGCCGGCTGCCGGTTGCCCTGTCGCACGGCGAAGGCGCCCGCGTCTGGGACACCGAGGGCCGACGTTATCTGGACGCGCTCTCGGGCATTGCGGTGAACACGCTGGGCCACAAGCACCCGCGTCTGGTGGCTGCACTGCAGGATCAAGTCGAGAAGATGATCCACTGCTGCAACTACTACCAAGTGCCGCTGCAGGAGGAACTCGCCAGCATGCTGGTCGAGCGCTCGGGCCTCACCAATGTGTTCTTCTGCAACTCGGGCCTGGAAGCCAACGAGGCAGCCCTGAAGATTGCGCGCAAGTACGGCCACGACAAGGGCATCGACCGCGCTGAAGTGGTGGTGTACGAGAAGGCTTTCCATGGTCGCTCGATCGCCACGCTGTCGGCCACGGGCAATCCGAAGGTCCACGCCGGCTTCGAGCCGCTGGTCGAAGGTTTTGTGCGCGTGCCGCTCAACGACATCGCCGCGCTCGAAGAAGTGGCACGCACCCGCCCGAACGTGACGGCCGTGTTCCTGGAAGTGATCCAGGGAGAAGGCGGTATCAACCCGGCCCGCACCGAGTACCTGCAGGCCGTGCGCGCCCTGTGCGACAAGCAAGGCTGGCTGCTGATGCTGGACGAAGTGCAGTGCGGCATCGGGCGCACCGGCAAGTGGTTCGCCCACCAGTGGGCCGGCATCCAGCCCGATGTGATGCCGCTGGCCAAGGGCCTGGGCTCGGGCGTGCCCATCGGCGCGGTGGTGTGCGGTCCGAAGGCCGCCGATGTGCTGAAGCCGGGTAACCACGGCACCACTTTCGGCGGCAACCCGCTGGCCATGCGCGCCGGGGTCGAAACGCTCAAGACGATGGACGCCGAAGGGCTGATGGCCAACGCCGTCACCGTCGGTGCCCACCTGATGGCCGCCCTGAAGCGCGAACTCGGCGACCTGGCCGGCGTGAAGGACATCCGCGGCCAGGGCCTGATGATCGGCATCGAGCTGGACCGCCCCTGCGGCATCATCCTGAGCCGCGCGCTGGAAGCCGGCCTGCTGCTGAGCGTGACGGCCGACACCGTGGTGCGCCTGCTGCCGCCGCTGATCTTCACCACCGCCGAGGCCGACGAGTGCGTGGCCATCCTCGCCCCGATCGTGCGTGCCTTCCTTGCGGAAACCCAAGCGTGAACTCCGACCGCGTCAACACCATGAAGCCTGGACACAGCCTGATCAAGCATTACCTTCAGTTCAAGGACCTGCGCGCCCCCGAGTACGCCTACCTGTTCGAGCGTGCGGCCATCATCAAGAAGCGCTTCAAGAACTACGAGAAGTACCAGCCGCTGGCTGACCGCACGCTGGCGATGATCTTCGAGAAGGCCAGCACGCGCACGCGCGTGAGCTTCGAGGCCGGCATGTACCAGATGGGTGGCTCGGTGGTGCACCTGACCACGGGCGACAGCCAGCTGGGCCGCAGCGAGCCGATCGAGGACAGCGCCAAGGTGATCTCGCGCATGGTCGACATCGTGATGATCCGCACTTACGAGCAGGCCAAGCTGACGAAGTTTGCGGCCAACTCGCGCGTGCCGGTCATCAACGGCCTGACGAATGAATACCACCCCTGCCAGATCCTGGCCGACATCTTCACCTACATCGAGCACCGCGGCTCGATCCAGGGCAAGGTGGTGGCCTGGGTGGGCGATGGCAACAACATGGCCAACACCTGGCTGCAGGCGGCCGAACTACTGGGTTTCACGGTGCACGTGAGCACGCCCAATGGCTACGAGATCGATCCGGCTGTGGCGGGGGTCTCGAACCCGGACTGCTACAAGGTCTTCAAGGACCCGATGGACGCCTGCCGTGGCGCCGACCTGGTGACCACCGACGTGTGGACCTCGATGGGCTATGAGGCCGAGAACGAGGCTCGCAAGAAGGCCTTTGCGGACTGGTGTGTGGATGCCGAGATGATGGCCGTGGCCAAGCCCGACGCGCTGTTCATGCACTGCCTGCCGGCCCACCGTGGTGAAGAGGTCGAGGCCGAGGTGATCGACGGCCCGCAATCGGTCGTGTGGGACGAGGCCGAGAACCGCATGCACGTGCAGAAGGCGCTGATGGAGTACCTGCTGCTCGGACGCATCGGCTGAGACGCTGCCCTGCACGACACCATGATGAAGGCCCGCTGAACGCGGGCCTTTTCATTGGCGCGCGCGCCTCGGCTCAGCGAGCCGTGCGGAACACCGAGACGGCCGCCACCAGGGCATCGGCCTGCTGGCTGAGACTGGCCGCCGCGGCAGCGGTCTGCTCGACCAGAGCCGCATTGTGCTGGGTGGCCTCGTCCAGCCGGCCAATGGCGCTGTTGAGCAGACCGATGTCACTGTTCTGCTCGGAACTGGACGCACTGATCTCGCCCACCAGTTCGGTCACGCGGCGAACCTGCTGCACCACATCCCCGATGATGGCGCCCGTGTTGCCCACCAGGGTCGAGCCCGAGTCCACCTGTTCGACACTGCTGGTGATGAGCTGTTTGATCTCGCGGGCGGCCTCGGCGCTGCGCTGCGCCAGGGTGCGCACCTCGCCCGCCACCACGGCGAAACCACGGCCTTGCTCGCCAGCCCGTGCCGCCTCCACGGCGGCGTTCAGGGCCAGGATGTTGGTCTGGAAGGCGATGCCGTCGATGACGCCGATGATGTCGGTGATCTTGCGGCTGGCCTGCTGGATGCCGGTCATGGTATCGACCACCTGGTGCACGGCGTCCCCACCCTGGCCGGCCACCCGTGAGGCACTGCCGGCCAGGCTATTGGCCTCGTGGGCATGCTCGGTGGTCTGCCGGATGGTGGCGGCGATCTGTTCGACAGACGAGGCCGTTTCGGCAATGCTGGCGGCGGCCTGTTCGGTCCGGATGCTGAGCGACTGGTTGCCCGCGGCAATCTCGCTCGTGGCCTGCTGGATGGCCTGGGCCGCCACGCGGACTTCGCTCACGGCGCCTTCGATGTGACGAAGGGCAGAAAACATCCGGGCCGTGACGGGGCTGACCGGCGTCTCGTAGGCCACCGAGAGGTCCAGGGTGCCATCTTCGGCGCGGAGCCGTTCGGCCACACTCGTGAGCTGTTCCGCGGCCCTGAAATCGGCACGGGCGCGGGCGGCGAGCAGCAACAGAATGGCCGACTCGGCCACCACATACAGCGCATGCTCGATCACCCTGAGCAGACTGGGCTCGGTGAAGCACATCGGCCCCCAGCCCCATGCCTGCAACTGGTTGAAGCTGAGGTGGTGAACGGCAATGGCGGTGGCGCCTGCCAGGATCGGCAAGGCCCGCCGGTACACGACCAGCACGGCCATGAAGGCGAAGACGGCAAAGTGCGCCTCGGCATGCCCGCGCGCCACGTGGATGAGCAGGGCCACCATCGCCATGCCCAGGATGGGAAGGGTGAACTGACTGCCCTTGCGGCCGTTCGAGGCCTTGGCGATCACCGCCGCAACACCCAGCAGCAGGGGCCCGACGGTCAGGGCCAGCATCAGGCCGTCGCGGGCCACGGCATAGGCCACAGCCCCCAGAAAGGTGACGGCCATTGCCGCCATCACCACGGCATCGTTGCCAAACCGAAGGGCCGCCGCAGGCGGGGCCGAAGAGAGAACAGGGGAAGAGTGCTGAGTCATGACGAGGACCGCCTGCATGAACGCAAAGGGGTCATCGTCTTTTCGGATGATCGCAGGCGGGATTGAGCCGCGTTACGAAATTTCTCCGATTCAAAACCGATACGCCAGCCGCAATCCACCCCAATGGCGGCCCTGCACGATGATGGGTGCCGCGGCCTCCTTGAGCAGCACGTGCTGACCGCCCCCCATGTCCCGGCGGTAGGTCTGCAACAGGAACGGCCGCTGGTTGCGGGCCGAAGCCAGGCCGGTACGGTCGTTGAAGATGCGGCGCCAGCGGCTGTGCGCCGTGTTCCAGACGACATCACCCGGGCGCTGAGGATGGCAGTAAGCCCGGTTGTGCGTGGAGATGTAGCCGTTGCGGTCGGCCGCGATGCAGAACACCACGCCCGGCATGGCGCTGAGCGCCGGCTCCTGCAGGTCCGGCAAAAGCTCGTCCGTCAGCTTGTTGAAGCGCGTCAGGTGCTGGGCGGGGTTGCTGCCCACCACGGGCTTGTATGCTTCGTCGAACAGGTCGGCGAGCGAGATGCGCCCCGACTGCACAGCCGCTTCCAGCGCGGCCGAGATGCGGGCCGCCACGTTCTGGGCCTGCTCGATGTAGGGCGTGTCGGCCGTGTGCACCCCGCAGGAGGCGATGTGGTCCATGAGTCGCTCGGACACCCCGAGGACGCTTTCGCTGCGCCGCAGGGCGACGTCGAGCACATCACGCGTCTGGCGGACTTCGACCTCCATCACGCCGACCTGCTGGGTGATGCCGCCCGACACCTCGCGGCTGGCATCGGCAGCTTCGTGGATGCGCTGGACGCCCTCCTCCACCGCGCGCAAAGCATGATGGAAGCGAACACGGCCGTCGCTGGTGCGCACGTCGGTGCCGCCGGTGTCGCTCAGGTCGCTGGCCAGTGACTGGATGCGCTGATCCAGTTGCGAGACCGTGCTCATGATGGCCTTGGAGATGGACTCGACCTGGGTCGAGAGGTCCTTCACGGCATCGGCCACCACCGAGAAACCGGCCCCCGCCTCGCCGGCGCGCTTGGCCTCGACCGAGGCGTTGAACGCCACCAGCCGAGTCTGCAAGGCCACCTGGGTGATCTGACGGGCGGCATCGGCCACCTGGTGCAGGGTGTCGACCACCCCGGCCACCTCGCGCCCGACGTGCGAGACGCTTTCGCGGGCCTGGTGCATGGCGTCCTGGCTGCCGCGTGTCTCGGCGTGGATCTGGTCCTGAGAACGCACGATGTCCTGCAACTGTCCGAGTAACTGCGTCAGCGTGTCGGACTGTCGGCGCGCGATCGCCGCTGTGTCCTCCAGAGTACCACGCAGCTCGGCCGCCTCCCGCCCCAGGCCGCTGGTGTCGCGCTGAAGCGTTTGTGCCAGAACGTAGGCATCACTGCCCTGGCCCTGGCCTGGTTCCACGGGTGCCGCAGGCCCGGAAGGTTCGGCGGGCTTGCGACGGAAAGACATCAGCATGGGGCACCATCAAAATCAAAGCATGCCCACCGCCCTCCAGCAGGGCGTCATGGGCTCATCACCACTCTCTCAGCTTGACCCTCAGCCGGGCGATGGACTGGCTGTGGAGCTGACACACTCGGGATTCCGTGACGCCGAGGACCGCCGCGATCTCCTTGAGGTTCATGTCCTGCTCGTAGTACATGCTCATCACGTACTGTTCGCGCTCGGGCAGGTTCTTGATCGCTTCGACCAGCGCATGGCGCATGCGGTGATCCTGCAGCAGGCTCAGCGGATCGTTGCCTTCGTCGGCCACATGGCGGTCCAGGTAGTCGTTGTCGCCATCTTCGCCGCTCATGTCCTCCAGGTAAATGAGTTGGGTTCCCCGGACTTTCCCCAGCATCTCCTGGTAGTCGCCCAGGCTCATGCCCATTTCCTTGGCGATTTCGCTTTCCTGCGGCGCACGGCCCAGGCGCTGTTCCAGCTTGTGCACGGCGGACTCGATGTCGCGCTGCTGCTTGCGGGTGCCGCGGCTGAGCCAGTCTGCACCACGCAGCTCGTCGAGCATGGCGCCGCGGATGCGCTGTGTGGCGAATGTCTCGAACTGCACGCCCTGCCCCGCGTCGAAGCGGTTCAGCGCGTCGGTCAGGCCGATCATGCCGACCTGGATGAGGTCATCGATCTCCACATTGGCCGGCAGCTTGGCAATCATCTGGTGAGCAAGACGGCGCACCAGCGGGCTGTACTGGCGGAGCATCGAATCGATGTCGAGTCGTCCTTTGGCGGTGTACATGCGGGCTCCGTGGGTCTTAATTGATGGCGGGGTTGGCGCTGGTCGGCAGCGCGGCCCCGGGGTACATCAGATGGTCGAACGCCAGCTCGCTGAGCGTGTGCTGCAGGGCATGCCTCAGCAGCCCCCCAGCCAGTTCCTGAACACGCGGCGCCGGCTCGACTTCAGCGGGCTCTTCGGCGTCCAGGCGCACAGCCTGACGTTGGGCCATGCCGAGAAAGGCATCGGCGCACTGTCCGAGCCGGTGCGCCACTTCGTCGGCCAGCGGCGAATCCACCGGTGCGCAGACGAGCAGCTCGAAACTGTGCCACCCGCCGCGCTGCCCGAGGATCTTCACGGCGGCATACGCGTCGCGCAGGCTTTCGGCGCGGTCGCGGGTGTAGACCAGCGGCACAACCTGCCGACCACGCGCGCGTTCGGCAAACAGGCGCACGATCTCGCTGGCGGTGGCGTGCACCAGGATGACATCGGCCTGCGGTGCGGCCTCGGCCAGCGCATCCAGCAGCGTGGCACACGAGCCACGGGCATCGACGTGGCGCAGGGGCAAGCCGCGGGCCGGCATGTAGCTCACGAGGTCGGACAGGCGCTCGATGCCTTCGGCCAGGTCGAAAGCGACCAGCTCGCCAGGCTCGCGCGCCTGCGGGCCGGCATCGACGACCAGCGTGTGCAGACCGAACCCCGTGTACGCGCTGCACAGGCGCTCGAGCACCTTGCCGCCGCAGGCAGCGGTGGGATTGGCCACGACCGGCACGAGCCGCACCACGCGGGCGGCAAACATGCGGCGCAGTCCCTGGGCCTGGTCCACCTCATGCAGGCGGGCGGGCTCCTGACGTTCCGGTTGGCGTGTGTGTCGATGCATGGACAACGGTCGCAGGGTCAGGGATCAGGAAATCACACGGAACGCGAAGTGGCAACAGCGTCTGCCGCTGGCGCCGTCGAGAACACCAGGCTGACTTCAGCCGGGTCCAGACGGTACGCCGGGTTCAGGCTGGCACGCAGTGCACGGTGCACCAGGGCCTGCGACGACAGACGATGCCAATCTTCCGGCACGCGCTGTCCATTGGCGACGCCCAGGACCTTCAATTTGTGACGAATTAACGCATCCAGCGCCGGACCGAGCTTCACGGCCTCGTCCAGCTTGGACAGAACGATGCCGGCGCAGGCCGAAGCCTGGTACGCGACCATCGTGTCCTCGATCGCATCACCCTGGGTGGCGGCGTTGATCACCAGCAGCTTCTTGATGCGCGGGTGCGACAGCATGTCGAGCAGTTCCTTGGCGCGGCTGTCACGCTGGGCCATGCCGGCGGTGTCGATCAGGATGAGCTTCTTGCTCGACAGCAGGTCCAGGAGGTCTTCCAGCGCAGCGCGGTCATGCGCCATGTGCACGGGCACACCGAGGATGCGGCCGTAGGCGCGCAGCTGCTCGTGGGCACCGACCCGGTAGGCGTCCAGCGTGATCAGGCCGAGGTTCGAGGCACCGTGCTTGGCGGCGAACATGGCGGCCAGCTTGGCGGTCGACGTGGTCTTGCCAACACCGGTGGCGCCGACCAGGGCGAACACGCCGCCGCGGTCTTCGATGGCCGGCTCGTTGTCGGCCGTGTGCAGGTTGCGCTGCAGCACTTGCGTCGCCCAGCCCAGCTCGTCAGCCTGGCCGCTGGCGACTTCGGCCGGCATGGCGTCCAGCATCTTGCGGATCAGCACGGTGGAGAAGCCGCCGTCCAGCAGCTTCTGCGCCAGCTGAGCCTGGGCCGGGGTGCGGCCCAGCTTCTCGATGAAGGCGATGGTTTCGAAGCGTTCCTGCATCATCGCGCGCATGGCACGCAGCTCGCCCAGCATCGAGGCATTGGCTTCCTGAGCGGCCTTCAGGGCCTTGACGGTGGCCTCATCCGGCACGGCCGGCGCAGCCTTCAGGGCCGGGCGCTTGGCGGTCACGGCGTCCATCGTGAGCTCGCTGGCTTCGCTGCGCAGCGGCACCACCTGGGCCGGGCGGCTCTGACGAACCGGCTCGGGGCGGGCCACCGGCTGCGGCGCAGCCTGACGCGGGGCGGGGGCAGGCTCGGGGCGCTGCCAGTCGTTGAGTTCGGCTTCCTGCTCCAGGCGGCGTGCGAAGGCCGCCGCCAGTTCACGGGTGTCCACGCCCAGATCCACGGGTGCAGCCGGTGCCGGGGCAGCCGGTGCCGCTTTGGGCTCGGCAAAGCGGCGGGTCAGGTGCTCCTCGGGCGGCGCGGCCATGGCGGGCTCGGTGCGCTGCATGGCGGCCTGGCGGCGCTTGAGCATGCGCTCGCGCACATAGTCCTGGAAGGACAGCGTGCTCATGGCCAGCTGCTTGACGTCGTCCTGCACGGTCGAGGCCAGGTTCGCCACGGCCTGGCGCGCCTGCTGGGCAGCCGGCGCCTTCTTGGGGGCAGCGGCCACCGGGGCCTCGGGCTCGACGGGGTAGGACTCCACCGCCGGCACGCTGTCGGCCGCCATGGCCAGGATCTCGATGCCACCTTCCGCCGCGGGTTTGGTCGACAGGACGACGGCTTCGTCACCGAAAGCCGCCTTGACCTTTTGCATGGCCTCTCGGCTGTTCCGTCCAGTAAAGCGTTTGACGTTCATGCTTGGCCTCCAATCAGGGTACCGATGCGGATGGAGTGGGTTTCAGGGATCTCGCTGTGGCCCAGCACCTTGAGGCGGGGCGCAGCACGCTTGAGCAGACGGGCCACCGTCGGACGGATGGCGTCCGGCACCAGCAGGCAGGCCGGCTGGCCCATGTTTTCCTGGCGGTTGGTCGCCTCGGCGGCCTGGCGTGTCAGGTGGTCGGCCACGCCCGGGTCCAGCATGGGGCCGTTGGGCGAGGTCAGTGCCTGGGTCAGCAGGCGTTCCAGATCGGGTTCGATGGCAATCACATCCAGCTCCTTCACAGGGCCGTAGATCTGCTGGACGATGGCCGGAGCCAGACCGATGCGGATACGGCGGGCCAGCTCGGCCGGATCGTTGACGATGGCGGTGTTGCCGCTGGCCTGCTCGGCCAGGGTCTCGATGATGGAGCGCATGTCACGAATGTGCACGCCCTCTTCCAGCAGGAGCTGGAGCACTTTCTGGAGGGTTGCGATGCCGATCATCTTGGGAACCACGTCTTCAATCAGTTTCGGAGCCAGTTTCGTCACATGTTCCACCAGCTGCTGGGTCTCGACCCGGCCCAGCAACTTGGCTGCATGGAGTTGCATCAAGTGTGAGAGATGGGTGGCCACCACGGTCGACGGATCAACGACGGTGTACCCCGCCATTTGCGCGGCATCCCGCTGCCGTTCTTCGATCCACACCGCCGGCAGACCGAAGGCCGGGTCGATCGCGGCCGTGCCCGCGATCGGGTTGACCACATGGCCGGGGTTGATGGCCATCAGCATGCCGGGGAAGACCTCGCCCTCGCCCACCACCGCGCCACGCAGGGTGATGCGGTAGTAGCTGGGCTTGAGCTCGAGGTTGTCCTTGATGTGCACGGACGGCGGCAGGAAGCCCACCTCCTGCGCGAACTTGCGGCGCACGCCCTTGATGCGGTTGAGCAGGTCGCCGCCACGGTCCTTGTCCACCAGCTGGATCAGGCGGTAGCCCACCTCCAGGCCCAGGGTGTCGACCGGCTGCAGGTCTTCCCAGCTGGCCTCGCCGTTGGCAGCGGGGGCATTGGCGGGCTTTTCGGGGGCGGGCGGCGCCAGGCGGGCCGCCTCCTGCTTCTGATGCAGCTTCCAGGCAGCGTAGCACATGCCACTCGCCACCGGCAGGAACACGAGGGCCGGCATCCCAGGGATCACACCCAGCAGACCGATCACGCCACCGGCCACACCGATGACCTTCGGGTTGGTGAACATCTGGCCACTGATCTGCGTGCCCACGTCCTTGTCCTTGCCCACGCGCGACACCACCATGGCGGACGCGACCGAGATCAGCAGCCCCGGAATCTGGGCCACCAGCGCGTCGCCGACGGCCAGCAGCACGTAGCTTTCAGCTGCCTGGCCCGGCGACAGGCCGTGCTGCGCCACCCCGATGACGAAGCCGCCGATGATGTTGATGAACAGGATGAGGATGCCGGCGATCGCGTCGCCGCGCACAAACTTCGAGGCACCGTCCAT
Source organism: uncultured Aquabacterium sp. (assembly GCF_913773725.1). Taxonomy (GTDB): domain Bacteria; phylum Pseudomonadota; class Gammaproteobacteria; order Burkholderiales; family Burkholderiaceae_C; genus Aquabacterium. Next base: position 44,363 of record NZ_CAJYGK010000159.1, read on the forward strand.
CGAACCATGGAATTCGGCCTCTTCCCCCACCTCGGTGCGACGGCGGCGGGCTTCCTTTTCGTCGATCAGGCCGGCACTCAGGTCGGCGTCGATGGCCATCTGCTTGCCGGGCATGGCGTCCAGGGTGAAGCGGGCGCTCACCTCGGCAATCCGCTCGGCACCCTTGGTGATCACCACGAAGTTGATCACCACCAGCACGGCGAACACAATCAGGCCGACAGCGAAGTTGCCGCCGATCAGAAAGTGACCGAAGGCTTCGATCACCTTGCCGGCCGCACCCGCGCCGTTGTGGCCGTCCATCAGCACGATGCGGGTCGACGCCACGTTCAGCGACAGGCGCAACAGCGTGGTCAGCAGCAGCACCGACGGGAAGGCGGCGAAGTCCAGCGGACGCAGCATGGTCGATGCGACCATCATCACCATCAGCGCCGTGGCGATGTTGAACGTGAAGAACAGGTCCAGCAGGAACGATGGCAGCGGCAGCACCATCAGCGCCAGCACCAGCACCACGACCACCGGGGCGGCCATGGCCTGAAACTGCTTGCCATTACCCAGCAGGGTCTGCAACCTCATGAGGGCGGGGTTCATGCGTCACCTTCGCTTTCGGAGATCTTCTTCACCGTCGCACGCGGGTCGTGCGGGTCGAGTTCGGGCGGCACGTCCAGATCCGGCAGGTTGCCGGGCATCGGTGCCTGGCCGGTCAGCGCGGCCTTGAGTCGGAACACGTAGGCCATCACCTGGGCCACGGCGGTGTACAGGGCCACCGGCACCTCGTGGTCGAGTTCGGTGTTGGCGTACAGCGCACGTGCCAGGGGCGGCGCCTCCAGCACCGGCACCTTGTGCTCGGTGGCCACGTCACGGATCTTGAGCGCCAGCAGATCCACTCCCTTGGCGACCACACGGGGTGCGCCCATCGAGCTTTCGTCGTACTTCAGCGCCACGGCGTAGTGGGTCGGATTCATCACCACCAGATTGGCATCCGGCACGGCGGCCAGCATGCGGCGGCGGGCCATTTCGCGCATCTTCTGCTTGATGCGCCCCTTGACCTCCATGTTGCCTTCCTGCTGTTTGAACTCGTCCTTCATCTCCTGGTGGCTCATCTTCATGCGCTCGGCGAAGAGGAACTTCTGCAGCGGCCAGTCGATCAGCGCGAAAGCGGCCACCACCAGCAGCATCGACAGCAGCACGCTGGCCAACGTGTCACCCAGGGTGGCGATGGCAGCCGGCAGCGGCTGGGCCAGCAGGTTCACCATCGACGGCCAGGCCTTGCTGAGGAAGAACAGGCCCGTTGCGCCCAGCAGCAGCCCCATGGCCGAGGCCTTGAGCGCGTCGATCAGGTGCTGCTTGGAAAACAGGTTGGCGAAGCCGGAAATGGGATTGAGCTTGCTGAACTTGGGGGTGATGACCTTGAACGACATCACCCAGCCGCCGGCCAGCACACTCGCTGCAGCCGAGGCCAGCACCACCCCCAGGGCGAACGGCACGATGATGAGCAGGGCTTCGGTCGCCCACTGCATCAGGCGCTCGCCCATGACGGCCGGATTGGCCACCGTGCGGGCGTCGAACCTCAGGCCGGCGGTCAGGATCTTGTCCAGTCGATCGAACCAGACGGGCGTCAGCGCCACCAGGGCCCCCGTGGCGGCCAGCAACACCAGAAAGTGGCCCAGGTCCTTGGAGCGGACAACCTGGCCATCCTTTCTGGCCTCGCGCAGCTTCCGCTCCGAGGCGGGTAACTGCTTGTCTTGTGCGCTGTCGTCGGACATGGTGGACGTGGTTCGGGGTGGTCAGCCCGATTCTTGGCCACCGACCGCCGAACTTGAGCCGGATAAAGGGGGTGTCCCACAGCCTGTTTTCGCCCTGTCGCTCCACGCCGACCTGCCTGGGCCACCCGCGTGTGACGCCTGTCACGAACCGGCCTCGATCATGAAAAAGCCCGGCGATCCGGCCGGGCTGGGGCGGCTGTGCCAGCCGGTATGCCGCTCAGTCCATGTTGGCCGGCACCACCGTCCACTGCTGGCGCACATCGCCGGCATGGTTGACGCTTTCCAGGTGCACCGGAAAACCCCACAGCCGCGCCACGTGCTTGAGCACCTCGCGCGTGCCGTCGCCCAGCGGCCGGTCGTTGTGCTGGGTGTGGCGCAGCGTGAGCGACCGGTCACCCCGCAGGTTGACGCTCCAGACCTGGATGTTCGGCTCGCGTGCACCCAGGTCGTACTGGCGCGACAGGGTCTCGCGCAGCGCCCGGTAACCCGTGTCATCGTGGATGGCACTGACCTCGTACTCGCTCTCTCGCTCGTCGTCGCGGATGGCGAACAGGCGGAAATCGCGCATCACCTTGGGCGACAGGAACTGGCCGATGAAGCTCTCGTCCTTGAAATTCCGCATCGCGTAATCCAGGGTCTTGAACCAGGCGTGCTCGTCCGGGTCGGTGCCCTGCGCCGAGCCGGCGAAGTCGGGGAACCAGTGGCGGTCTTCGTCGGTCGGGTCGATGCAGATGCGCTTGAGGTCGCTGTACATCGCGAAACCCAGCGCATAGGGGTTGAGCCCGCTGTAGGCCCGGTGCCCCACCGGCGGCTGGTACACCACGTTGGTGTGCGACTTCAGCCACTCCAGCATCACGCCGTCGGTCAGCCAGCCGTCGTCATACATGGTGTTGAGCAGCGTGTAGTGCCAGAAGGTGGCCCAGCCCTCGTTCATCACCTGGGTCTGGCGCTGCGGGTAGAAGTACTGTGCCACCTTGCGCACGATGCGCACGATCTCGCGCTGCCAGGGCTCCAGCAGCGGCGCGTTCTTCTCGATGAAGTACAGCAGGTTTTCCTGCGGCTCGGCCGGGAAGCGCTTGACCACTTCCTCCTCCGGCCGGTCGGCCCGACGCGGCAGCGTGCGCCACAGGTCGTTCACCTGCTGCTGGAGGTAGGCCTCGCGCTCCTCGCGACGGGCCAGCTCCTTGTCCAGCGACAGCTTGCCCGGCCGGCGATAGCGGTCCACGCCGTGGCTCTGCAGCGCATGGCACGAATCCAGGAACTCCTCGACGGCGTCCACGCCGTAGCGCTCCTCGCAACGCGCCACGTACTGCTTGGCATAGACCAGGTAGTCGATGATGGAACCGGCATCGGTCCACATCCGGAACAGGTAGTTGCCCTTGAAGAAGCTGTTGTGGCCGTAGGCCGCGTGGGCGATCACCAGGGCCTGCATGGCCATGGTGTTCTCCTCCATCAGGTAGCTGATGCAGGGATTGGAATTGATGACGATTTCGTAGGCCAGCCCCATGTGGCCGCGGCGGTAGTTCTTCTCGGTCGAGATGAACTCCTTGCCGTACGACCAGTGCCGGTAGTTCACCGGCATGCCGACGCTGGCATAGGCGTCCATCATCTGCTCGGCCGTGATGATCTCGAGCTGATTCGGGTAGGTGTCCAGCTTGTAGCGCTCGGCTGTTCGGCGGATCACGTCGTGGTAGTCCTCGATCAGCTCGAACGACCAGTCCGACGGCCCCGGCAAGGGCTTGGTGAGCGTGCTGTCGTGCTGCAAGGTCATCGTCATGCGTCGACCCCTTCCTTCTTGAACAGCTCCCTGAACACCGGGTAGATCTGCGAGGCATCCAGCACCTTGCGCATCGCGAAGTGCTTGTGTCGTTCACTGAGCGCCAGGTATTCGTCCCAGAGGTTCTGCTCGGTCTGGGCCACCTGCACATAAGCGAAGTAACGCACCAGCGGCAGGATCTTGTCCTCCAGGATTTCCCGGCAGCGACTCGAATCGTGGTGCCAGTTGTCACCGTCGGAGGCCTGAGCCACGTACAGGTTCCACTCGCTGGTCGGATAGCGGGCGCGGATCACTTCGTCGAGCAGCACCAGCGCACTCGACACCACGGTGCCCCCGGTTTCGGTCGCGTGGAAGAACTCATCTTCCGTCACCTCCTGCGCCTGGGTGTGGTGGCGGATGAAGACCAGCTCGATCTTGTCGTAGTGCCGCGTCAGGAACAGGTAGAGCAGGATGAAGAAGCGCTTGGACAGCTCCTTGCGCTGCTCGTCCATCGAGCCGGACACGTCCATCACGCAGAACATCACGGCCTTGGTGGTCGGCACCGGCACCTTGACGCGGCTGCGGAAGCGCAGGTCGATCGGGTCGAGGAAAGGGATGCCCTTCATGCGCCCATACAGGTGCTGCAGTTGGGCTTCGATGGCTTCGGTCTCGGCGGCGCGGTCACGGGCCAGCGCGGCATCGTCCGTGTCCTCCAGGGCACGCAGCGCGTCCAGCCGCGCCTCGAGTTCCTTGATCTCGCGCCGGCTGCTGGCGCCCAGCGCAATGCGCCGGCCCAGCGCGCCCCGCATCGAGCGCACCACGTGCAGATTGTTGGGCGTGCCATCGCTGCTGAAGCCGGCACGGTGGCTCTTCCACTCCGGCACCTCGGCCAGCGCGGTGCGCACCAGGTTCGGCAGGGCCAGGTCTTCGAAGAAGACCTGCATGAACTCTTCCTTGCTCAGGCTGAAAACGAAGTCGTCCTCGCCCTCCCCCTGGTCGCTGGCCTGTCCACCACCGCCGCCCTGCCCGCCGCCGCCCTGCGGCTTCTCGATGCGGTCGCCCTTGATGTATTCCCGGTTGCCCGGGTGCACCACCTCGCGCGTGCCGCCGTCGCCATGGCGGAACACCGGCTCGGACAGATCGCGCTTCGGAATGGCGATGTCTTCGCCCTTCTCGATGTCACGGATGCTGCGGCCGTTGATGGCGCGCTGCACGGCTTCGCGCACCTGCGTCTTGTAGCGACGCAGGAAGCGCTCACGGTTGCCGATGGACTTGTTCTTGCCCGCCAGCCGCCTGTCGATGATGTGTTGCCGTGTCATGAAGACCCTTCGCCTTAGGCGCTCTGCTGCCGACCCCCATCCGGGATCTCGTCAGGGGCCCAGGGCCACGTGGGACCCGGCACCCGACTCGCTGACACCTGTGCGGTGAACAACATGCTCTGCTCCGATCAGGAGGACTTCCGAACGCGCAGGTACCACTCGCACAGCAGGCGAACCTGCTTGGCCGTGTAGCCCTTCTGGACCATGCGGTTGACGAAGTCCTCGTGCTTCTTGACCTCGTCGGCGCTGGCCTTGGCGTTGAAGCTGATGACCGGCAACAACTCTTCGGTGTTGCTGAACATCTTCTTCTCGATCACGGTGCGCAGCTTCTCGTAGCTCGTCCACACCGGGTTCTTGCCGCCATTGTTGGCGCGCGCGCGCAGCACGAAGTTGACGATCTCGTTGCGGAAGTCCTTCGGGTTCGCGATGCCGGCCGGCTTCTCGATCTTCTCCAGCTCGGCGTTCAGCGAAGCCCGGTCGAAGATCTCGCCCGTGTCGGTGTCGCGGTACTCCTGGTCCTGGATCCAGTAGTCGGCGTAGGTGACGTAACGGTCGAAGATGTTCTGGCCATACTCGGAGTAACTTTCCAGGTAGGCCGTCTGGATCTCCTTGCCGATGAACTCGGCGTAGCGCGGTGCCAGCATCTCCTTGATGTAGGCGATGTACTTCTGCTCCAGTTCCGCCGGGAACTGCTCGCGCTCGATCTGCTGTTCGAGCACGTACATGAGGTGCACCGGGTTGGCGGCGACCTCGGCCGGGTCGAAGTTGAACACCTTCGAGATGATCTTGAACGCAAAGCGCGTCGAGATGCCGCTCATGCCCTCGTCCACGCCCGCATAGTCGCGGTACTCTTGGATGGACTTCGCCTTGGGGTCGGTGTCCTTGAGGTTCTCGCCGTCGTAGACCTGCATCTTGCTGAAGATGCTGGAGTTCTCGGGCTCCTTCAAGCGCGTGAGGATGGCGAACTGGCTCATCATCTTCAGCGTGCCGGGCGCGCACGGTGCCGCGGCCAGCGACGAGCCGCGCACCAGCTTCTCGTAGATCTTGATTTCCTCGCTCACGCGCAGGCAGTACGGCACCTTGACGATGTAGATCCGGTCGAGGAAGGCCTCGTTGTTCTTGTTGTTGCGGAAGGCCTTCCACTCGCTCTCGTTGCTGTGCGCCAGCACCACGCCGTCGAAGGGGATGGCACCGAAGCCTTCCGTGCCCTTGAAGTTGCCTTCCTGGGTGGCGGTCAGCAGCGGGTGCAGCACCTTGATCGGCGCCTTGAACATCTCGACGAATTCGAGCAGGCCCTGGTTGGCCAGGCACAGGCCACCCGAGTAGCTGTAGGCGTCCGGGTCGTCCTGCGCATAGGTTTCGAGCTTGCGGATGTCGACCTTGCCCACCAGCGAGCTGATGTCCTGGTTGTTCTCGTCACCCGGCTCGGTCTTGGCGATGCCCACCTGCTTGAGGATGCTGGGGTAGCGCTTGACCACCTTGAACTTGCGGATGTCGCCGCCGAACTCTTCCAGGCGCTTGACAGCCCACGGGCTCAGGATGCGCTGCAGGTAACGGCGCGGGATGCCGTATTCCTTTTCCAGAATGGGGCCGTCTTCCGTCGGGTCGAACAGGCCCAGCGGCGACTCGTTCACAGGCGACCCCTTGATCGCGTAGAACGGCACCTTCTCGGCCAGCAGCTTCAGGCGCTCGGCGATCGACGACTTGCCGCCGCCCACCGGGCCCAGCAAGTACAGGATCTGCTTCTTTTCCTCGAGGCCCTGCGCGGCGTGGCGGAAATAGGAGACGACCTGCTCGATCGCGTCCTCCATGCCGTAGAACTCTTCGAAGGCCGGGTAGATCTTGATGACCTTGTTCGTGAAGATGCGGGACAAGCGCGGATCATTGCGCGTGTCGATCATCTGCGGCTCGCCGATGGCCTGGAGCATGCGCTCGGCGGCGGTGGCGTAGGCCGTTTTGTCACGCTTGCAGATCTCGAGGTACTCCTCGAGGGTGTACTCCTCTTCGCGTGTGCGCTCGTATCGCGCGGCGAAGTTGCTGATCACGTCCATACAGACCTCCGAATCATCGACTGACGCCATCGATGCGTTCGTGGTCTGCCGGCTTACCCGTCTGGTGAACCCGGCGCGACCACACAAGCATCGCCTTCACACCAAAGATCGAGGAAACCGCCGGACTGCGATCACCGGAGAAGACCGGTTTTCACTGCTCAGCCTGACGGCTTCGTTGATGCCTATCTTGCACCTTTTTCCAGACCTGCGTGCGGCCCGTCAACAACAAGACCCGTTTTGTGGTGTCGACCGCGCACATCAGGTGTTGCTCGTAGCGCGAACCTCTTCCATGCTGGTGATTCCGGCCAGGACTTTTTCAATGCCGTCCTGACGCAGGATGCGCATGCCATCGCGCATGGCCTGGTGTTGCAATTCTTCTGCCCGGGCGCCGGTCTGGATCATCCGGCGCAGTTCGCGCGTCACCACCATCAGTTCGTGGACACCGGCGCGCCCCTTGTAGCCCGTGTGGTTGCACGTAGGACACCCCTTGCAGCTGTAACGCATCAGGGTGCCATCCTTGCCGAAACGGGTACGCCAGTCGAACAGAACGCGGTCGACGGACAAGGCCTCGACCCCGTCCGGGACGACGTGCCGGTAATCGGCAAGGATCTCCTCCAGCCAGTCGTGGGGAGCGGGCTCGGGCACCTTGCACTCATTGCACAGGCGGCGCACCAGCCGCTGCGCCACCACCACCAGCAGCGAATCCGCAAAGTTGAATGGATCCATGCCCATGTCCAGCAGGCGGGTCACCGTTTCCGGGGCGCTGTTGGTGTGCAGGGTCGAGAGCACCAGGTGACCCGTCAGCGAGGCCTCGATGCCCATGGACGCCGTTTCCGTGTCCCGCATTTCGCCCACCATGATGACGTCAGGGTCGGCTCGCAGGAAAGCGCGCAAGGCCTTGGCGAACGTCCAGTCGATCTTGGGGTTGACCTGAACCTGCCGCAGACCCGGCTGGGTGATTTCCACCGGATCCTCGGCCGTCCAGATCTTGCGTTCCGGCACGTTGATGAAACTCAGCGCCGAGTGCAGCGTCGTGGTCTTGCCGGAGCCCGTCGGGCCCACACACAGAATCATCCCGTAGGGGCGCTCCATGGCCTCCTTGAGCTTCTCGAGGTTCCAGGGACTGAGTCCGATCTTGTCCAGCGGCAGCGGTTTGGCCGACGAAAGGATCCGCATCACGATGTCTTCCAGCCCGTTGTTGGTGGGGATGGAGGCCACCCGCAGTTCGATCCGGTACTGCGGAACGAACTTCTGGAAATTGATTTTGCCGTCCTGCGGTTTGCGCTTCTCCGAGATGTCGAGGTCGCACATGATCTTGATGCGCGCCACGATCGCGTTGCGGTAGGTATGCGGCAACTCCAGATACGGCACCAGCACGCCATCGCGGCGGAAGCGGATCTTGATCTTCTCCCGGCCGGGGTAGCTCTCGATGTGGATGTCGGAGACGCCCTGGTTGTAGGCCTCGATGACCATGGTGTTGATCAGCCGCACCAGCGAGTTGTCACTCTGCTCGATCGGCTTGTCGTCTTCGAAGTTGTGCCGTTCCAGCTCCTCGCGCTCAAGGTTCTCGACCAGCTTGCCGGAGTCCAAGTCGACCAGGTCGAGCGGCGCCGGCTCGGTGCTGAGCCGGCCGATCTGCATGACCGAAACGTCGGCCCCCAGGCGGGCATACGAATCCTTGATGGCCCACTCGAGCTGGCTGGCCTGCGCCAGCACCGGCACGATCTTGCACTGGGTGATGAACTCGAGCTCGGACAGGGTCAGGCGCTTGCTCGGGTCTTCGACCGCGACGATCAACGTGCCTTCGCGCAGCAGCAGCGGTGCCACAAGCAGCCGCGACGCCACATTGAAAGGCACCTTCGTGATGGCTTCGATCTCGGCCGGGAACTTGTCCAGGTCGACCAGCGGATAGCCCATCTTGCGTGCCAGCGCGGTGACGAGGTCCTGACGCGACACCATGTTGAGCCGCACCAGCAACTCGCCCAAGGGCACGGACCGATCGCGTTTCTGCTGCTCCAAAGCCTCTTCGAGCTGCGCCTCGGTGATCAGATTCATGGCAATCAGGGCCTCGCCGATGCGCACCATGGGCATGCGGCTCTGCCGATCGATCGCCTCGAGCAGTTGCTCGGGCGTGACGACCTGCTGGGTCAGCAGGATGTCGCCCAGCTTCTGACTGCGCATGCTGGCCTGCACTTCGACCGCCTGCGAAACCTGTTCGGGCGTCAGCGCGTGCGATGCCACCAGCGCCTCGCCGATGCGCGGCCCGAACTCGACCCGCGTCAGCGCCTCCAGTGGAACGAACAGCCGCGCCACCCGCCCCTGATCGTCCTGAGGCGGAAACAGGAAGATGCCGAACTCGGTTTCCGCGTGGCCAATCGTGCGGCCTTCGGTCACGTCGCCGTTGCGCCAGTGCAGCCGGTACTCGATGCTGGGCCGGACATCGATCACCTCGGCATGGGAGGGATGCAGGGACAGGTCGGAGTCCGGCTCCAGCGCGCGCGTGAGCTGCAGCGCCCGGAACTGGTTGAAGCGCAGCGTCATCGTGGTGCGCGACGGGGGCACCTGGACATGGGCCACCTGCTCCTGCGGCACGAAGAAGATCAAGCGCCCCTGCATCACCCGGCCGTTGAGGCCGATGATTTCACAGGGCTCGTGGTCGAGCTGGGTGCGCGCCTTGGGGTAACTGGCAAACGGCGGCGTGGGCCACCGGAAGGCATGCACGTCCTCCTCCGGCGAGAACGGCGCGGGCTCTTCCGGCTCGTCCACCAGGCGCAGCACCGGCCCAGGCTCCGCCCCGGCGTCGGCAGGCCAGTTCAGGGGGGGCAGGGGCTTGTCGGACATGCTTCTCCTCGTCTCCGGCGGCTCAGGAACGGCCACCTCCGGATGATTGCCATGCTATGAAACGAATGCCGGCAAGAAAAGGCCATTAAAGGTGATATTGCACGCCTTTTGCCGCCATGCGACACCCATCATGGCAAACGGCCTGCCCGGCGTCGGGTGTATTCAGAAATCCCGGGGTCTGAACTCGATCTGCAACGGGTTGGGTACCCGACCGTTCTCGTCCAGCGGCAGGACCTCTGTGCGGTCGACCGCCCGCAGCACGGCCTCATCCCAGGCAGGCAGCCCGGAAGACTCGATGAGCTTGCGGGAAATGATCCGGCCGTCCGGCGCGCAGCGCACCTCGACCAGGGCCGAAGGGTTGCTGCTGACGTTGTCGGTGAAGACGATGTTGGGCTTGATGCGCGCCTTGATGCGCCCGGCATACGAGGCGCTGGGCCCGGCATTGCGGGCCGAGGTGCCCAGCGAACTGCCGCCCAGCTCGCCCATCATGCGCGCCAGGTGCGCCTTGCGCTGGGCCTCGCGGTCGGCGGCGGCCCGGGCTTCCGCCTTGGCGTCGGCCTCGGCACGGGCCTTGGCTTCGGCTGCCGCCGCAGCCTTGGCACGGGCCTCGGCCTTCGGGTCCACCTTGGGCTCGGGGCGCGCCTCCACCTTCGGCTTGGGTTCCGGTTTGGGTTCAGGCTTCGGCTCGGGCTTCTTCACCTTCGGGGGCTTCACGTCCTCGAACACCTCCTTCGGCTCCCGGCGCTTGGGCTCCTTGGGAGGCGGCTCCTTCTTCTGCCGGGTCACGATCTCGGGTGGCTTCTCGGGCACCGGTTCGGGCTCCGGCGGCGCCACCCGGGGGGCGAGCGGCGGAGGCGGCGCCGGCCGCACGGGCTCGGGCTCCGGGGCTGGCGGGGGGGCCGGCGCCGCGACCTGCGGCACCCTGTCCCAGACCTCGGCCTCGACCACCTCCGGCGTCTCGATCTTCCAGCTCACCCCGAGCGCCAGCGCGGCCACCAGCATCAGGTGGACCCCGAAGGCCAGCATCATTCCCGGCCCCCAGCCATCGGCCGTGCGGGGCTCGAAGCGGCTCAGGCCGCCGTCCGGCAGCGCCGTGGCGCCAGGCGAGAGAACCGGTCCCACGCGCTCAGCCTCCCGTGGTGCGCACCGACAGGCCCACGCGCGCCACGCCCGCCTTCTTCAGGCGGTCCATCACCTTGATGACGGCTTCATAGCGCACGTCCTTGCGCGCACTGATGATGACCGGCACGCCATCCGGGCCATTGGGGTTGTCGACCTGCAAGGCCTTGACCCGCTCGGACAGCTCGCTGACTGCGAGCGTGTCCAGGTCCTTGTTGTCCACGCGCAGCTTCACGCGGTCTTCTTCCTCCAGCACGACCTCGATCACGCGGTCCGGCGCCTTCTTGGCGCTGCCCACGCTGGGCAGATCGACCACGCCGGTCGGCAGCAGGGGCGCACTCACCATGAAGATGATGAGCAGCACCAGCATCACGTCGATGAACGGGACCATGTTGATCTCGTTGCGCGTGCGGCGGCGGCGTCCCCCGCCCCGGGCGTTGAGCTCGGCCACGGTTCAGCGCCCCGGCTGGGTGGCTGCCCGGGCGGCTTCGGTCGCCAGCGGCGTGGCGTTGCGCGCCAGGATGTTGGAGAACTCTTCGATGAAGGACTCCATCTGGATCGCGATGCGGTCGATGTCGCGCGCGAAGCGGTTGTAGGCCAGCACCGCAGGAATGGCGGCAAACAGGCCAATGGCCGTGGCCACCAGCGCCTCGGCAATGCCGGGGGCCACCGTGGCCAGCGTCACCTGCTGCAGGTTGGACAGGCCGGTGAACGCGTGCATGATCCCCCAGACGGTGCCGAACAGGCCGATGTAGGGCGACACCGAGCCCACCGAGCCCAGGAAGTCCAGGCGCGACTCGATCAGGTCCATCTCGCGCTGGAAGCTGGCGCGCATGGCACGGCGGGCGCCATCCAGCAGGGTCGGCACATCGGCCACGCGGCGCTCGCGCAGTTTCATGAACTCGCGCATGCCGGACGCGAAGATGCGCTCCTGGGGGGAAGGCGGGCCGTCGCCCCGGGTGGCGTCCTGAAAGAGTTCCTGCAGGGTGCGGCCCGCCCAGAACTCGCGGTCGAAGCTCTCGTTGTCCTGGCGGATGCGCTTGAGGCCGATCAGCTTGCCGAAGATGATGCTCCAGCTGGCCAGCGACACCGCCAGCAGGATGGCCATCACGATCTGCACCACGATGCTGGCGTGCAGGATCAGGGTGATGATGGACAGGTCTTGGTTCATGGGCTCTCGGGCTTTCTTGGAAGGGGCACGAATCAGACGGGATGACGACGAGCCGGCACGGCGGGCTCGGGCGATGCGGCAGCCGGCGGCATGGCCGCGGGCAACACGGCCAGGATCCGGGCCGGGATGCGGGCAGGGCGGAAGGCGCCCTCCCCGGCTTGAGCACCGGCCACGGGCTGCACCCAGCCGATCCGGATGCGCCCCTGGCAGAGCAGGGTCGCGTCGCGCCACACCGCCTGCTCGAACAGCACGGACGCACGCCCCACCTCGTGAACGGTCACGGTGACGGTCAATGCGTCGTCCAGTCGGGCCGGCTGCAGGTAGCGCAGTTGCGTGTCGCTGACGACGAACATGCCCTCGCCGCTGCGCCGCATGCCTTCCTGGCTGAAGCCCAGCGTGCGCAGCCACTCGGTGCGGGCCCGCTCCATGAACTTCAGGTAATTGCCATAGAAGACGATGCCGCCCGCGTCGGTGTCTTCCCAGTAGACACGCAGGCCCAGCCGGTGGTGGCAGGGCGGGATGGCGGGGTCGATGCTCGGCGGCACAGGCTCGGTCGTCGTGCTCATCCCCCGATTATCCCCGCCCCTGCGGCCGGCGCCGGTGCGATCCGCGCAAAGTCGGGTGAAGCGATGCCCTCGATCCAGGGCCGCACCCACCGCTCAGAGCAGATCCGGCCCCTGGACGGCAAGCAGCGTCACCTGAAACTCGCCCTCGCGCTCACGGCCGCGCAGCCACCAGACGGCGCCCTTGCGGATGGACCAGGGCTGGTCCTGCCCTGTGAGCAGGCGGGCGGCCAGCAGGCCCAACGTGGGCTGATGGCCCACCAGCAGCACCGGCTCGCGGGAACGCGGCCAGCGCGCGGCCTTGAGCAGGTCGTCGACCGAGGCCTGGGGGTCGATCGAGGGCACGGTACGCACCTCCCGGCCCAGGGCCTGCGCGGTCTGGCGGGTGCGAACGGCCGGACTCACCAGCACCTTCGCCCCGGCGCTCAGGCGCTGGTTCAGCCAGGCGGCCATGCGCTCGGCCTGCCGTTCGCCCTTGAGCGTCAGCGGCCGTGCCAGGTCGGCGGCGTGGACATGAGGGGGCTCGCCCTCGACGGGCTCGGGCAGGGTCACGGCCTGGGCGTGGCGCCAGAGGATGAGGTCCATGTCGGCTCCTTGATCGGATCAGACGGCGGCCTGATGCAGGGCCATCAACGCCAGTTGGGCGCTGGGCCCATCCGTACCGGCGCGGCTGTAACGGCCATCACTGTGCTGGACCCAGGCATCCCGCGCATCGTGCAAATAGGGTACCAGGCACTCGTCGATGGCCCGCTGGCGCAGCACCGGGTCACGCACGGGCCAGGCCACCTCGATGCGCCGGGTCATGTTGCGGTTCATCCAGTCGGCGCTCGACAGGTACAGGGCTTCGTCGAAATCCGACGGCCCCCAGCGGAAGTAGAGGACCCGCGTGTGCTCCAGCAGGCGCCCCACGACCGAGCGCACGCGGATGCGGTCGGTCACGCCCGCCAGCCCCGGCGGCAGGATGCAGGCGCCGCGCACGATGAGGTCGATTTCGGCGCCCGCCTGACCGGCTTCGACCAGGGCACGCACCAGGGGCTCGTCGGTGAGCGAATTGCACTTGACGACGATGCGGGCCGGCTTGCCGGCCTGTGCGGCCTCGGCCACCCGCTCGATGAGGCGCAGGAACTGGCTCTGCATGGCGAACGGGGCCAGCAGCAGGTGGCGCGGCGGCTTGAGCTGAGTCAGGCTGGCCAGCTGCTGGAACACCATGTCCACGTCGGCCGTCAACTCGGGGTTGCTGGTCAGGTAGCCGACGTCGGTGTACAGCCGGGCCGTCTTGGGGTTGTAGTTGCCGGTCGACAGGTGGGCATAGCGGCGCAGGCGGGCCCCCTCGCGCCGCGTGACCAGCATCATCTTGCCGTGGGTCTTGAGGCCGACGATGCCGTACACCACCTGCGCGCCCAGGGCCTCGAGCCGCTCTGCCCAGTTGATGTTGGCCTCTTCGTCAAAGCGGGCCTTGAGCTCGACGACCGCCAGCACCTCCTTGCCGCGGCGCAGGGCCTCGAGCAGCAACTCCATCAGCACCGACTCGCTGCCGGTGCGGTAGATGGTCTGCTTGATGGCGAGCACGTCCGGATCGTGCACCGCCTGCCGCAGGAAGTCCACCACGGCGTCGAAGGACTCGAAGGGGTGATGCAGCATCACATCGTGATGGCGAAGGTGCTGGAACACCCCCTCCTCGCGCGGCAGCCCGACCGGCCAGCCGGGCTCGTGCGGGAAGAAGCGCAAGGCGTCGCCATCCACCTGATCGATCAGCTGCGTCAGGCGCACCAGGTTCACCGGGCCGTTGACCTTGAACAGGGCCTGCGGCGTGAGCCCGAATTGCTCCAGCAGGAAATCGCACAGGTCGGCCGGACAGCTGCGCACCACTTCCAGGCGCACCGCCTGTCCGAACTGACGGGTGCTCATCTTCGAGCGCAGCGCCTGACGCAGGTCGGTGGTGTCGTCCTCGTCGACGTCAATGTCCGAATCACGGGTGACCCGGAACTGAGAGAACGCCTCGATCTCGCGCCCCGGGAACAGCTCCTCAAGGTGGGCGCGGATGACGCTGGACAGCAGCACGAAGCACTGCTGCCCGCCCGAAACGGCATCGGGCAGACGGATGACACGCGGCAGCACGCGCGGAATGCGCACGATGGCGATGTCGTTGTCGCGGCCGAAGGCATCGCGCCCGCCCAGGCGGACGATGAAATTCAGCGACTTGTTCGCGACCTGGGGGAAAGGATGCGCCGGATCCAGCCCGATGGGCACCAGCAGCGGGCGCACCTGACGCCGGAAGAAATCGGCCACCCACTCACGCTGGGGCGCATTGCGATCGGCGTGGTTGAGGATGTGGATGTCGGCCTGGCGCAGCAACGGGCCCAGCACATGGTTGAACAGGTGGTACTGCTCTTCCACCAGCTGATGCGACGCTTGGGCGACATCTTCCAGATAAGCCCGGTCGATGCCAGTGCCGACGGTGCGTGAGGCTTCCAGCACGTCCGCATAGCGCACCTCGAAGAACTCGTCGAGGTTGGCCGACACGATGCAGACGTAACGCAGGCGCTCGAGCAGAGGGACGTCGTCGCGCTCGGCTTGCGCCAGCACGCGACGGTTGAATTCCAGAATCGCCTGTTCGCGGCTCAACAACTTCAAACGCGGGCTGCCTGACACCTGTGTGGACCTTTTGATTCTCTTGACTGCAAGCGCGAACACAACGCGCCCGCTTCATCTTAGAGGCGAGATCCTTTCATCTTGATGACAGTTCCGTGACATGCGGAAAAACCTGCGTCCAGCCGGCACGCTCATGCACTGAGCCAGGCTGGCCGAGCTGACTCATGCGGTCAGTGGGCGGCCTCCCAGTTCGGGCCTGACCCGACCTCGGCCAGCAGCGGCACACGCAACTCGGCCACCGCCGCCATCATGGCGGGCACCTCGCGACGCACCCATTCCAGCTCGTCCTCGGGCACCTGGAAGACCAGTTCATCATGCACCTGCATGATCATCAGCGTGGCCTTGCCTTCGGCGTCCAGCCGGTCCTGGATGGCGACCATGGCCAGCTTGATGAGGTCGGCGGCCGTGCCCTGCATCGGCGCGTTGATGGCGGCGCGCTCGGCCGCGGCACGCAGGGGGCCGTTGCCGCTGTTGATCTCGGGCAGCCACAGGCGGCGGCCGAACACGGTCTCGACATAGCCCTGGTCCTTGGCCTGCAGGCGGGTGTCGTCCATGTAACGTTTGACGCCCGGATAGCGCAGGAAGTAGCGCTCGATGTAGGCCGTGGCCGCGCTGCGCTCGATCCCCAGGTTGGAAGCCAGGCCGAAGGCACTCATGCCGTAGATCAGGCCGAAGTTGATGACCTTGGCGTAGCGGCGCTGCTCGCTGGTGACCGCATCGGGCGTGACGCCGAAGATCTCGGCCGCGGTGGCGCGGTGCACGTCCATGCCTTCGGCAAAGGCCTTCAGCAGGTTCTCGTCCTGAGAGATGTGGGCCATGATGCGCAGCTCGATCTGGGAGTAGTCGGCACTGACGATGACATGGCCCGGCGGGGCGACAAAGGCCTCGCGGATGCGGCGACCTTCGGCCGTGCGCACCGGGATGTTCTGCAGATTGGGCTCGTTGCTGGAGAGCCGGCCGGTGACGGCCACGGCCTGCGCGTAGTTGGTGTGCACGCGCCCCGTCTGCGGGTTGACCATCAGGGGCAGTTTGTCGGTGTAGGTGGACTTGAGCTTGGCCAGGCCACGGTATTCGAGAATGCGGGCCGGCAGCGGGTAGTCCTCGGCCAGCTTTTCCAGCACCTCTTCGTTGGTAGAGGGGGCACCGGTGGCCGTCTTCTTGATGACGGGCAGGCCCTGCTTGACGAACAGGATTTCGCCCAGTTGCTTGGGCGAGCCCAGGTTGAAAGGCCGCCCAGCCAGTTCGTAGGCCGCCTGCTCCAGCGCCACAATGCGCTCGGCCAGTTCATGGCTCTGCTTCTGCAGCAAGGCGGCGTCGATCAGCACGCCATTGCGCTCGATGCGCTGCAGCACGCGCGAGGTGGCCAGCTCGAAGCGCTGGTAGATGTCCTGGAGACGGGGCTCGGCCTGCAGGCGGGGCCACAGCGTCTGGTGAACGTGCAGCGTCAGGTCGCTGTCTTCGCACGAATACTGGGCCGCGCGGTCGACCGCCACCTGGGCGAACGGGATCTGCTGCGCGCCCTTGCCCGCCACGTCTTCATAGCTCAGGCCGCTGCGCTGAACATAGCGCTGGGCCAGGTCGGCCAGGTTGTGCTTGCGGTGCGCTTCCAGCACATAGCTTTCCAGCATGGTGTCGTGCGCATACCCGCGGATGGCGATGCCGTGGTTGGCCAGCACATGGGTGTCGTACTTGATGTTCTGGCCCACCTTGGCCTTGCCAGCGTCTTCCAGCCAGGGGCGCAGCCGGGCCAGCACCTCGTCCAGCGGCAACTGGGCGGGGGCGTCGGGGCCTTCGTGACGCAGCGGGATGTAGCAGGCCTCGCCCACCTTGTCCGAGAAGCTCAGGCCGACGATGCGGGCCTGCATCGGGTCCAGTGAATCGGTCTCGGTGTCGAAGGCGACGAGTTCGGCCGCGTTCAGGCGGGCCAGCCAGGTGTCGAAGGCAGCCCAGTCCAGCACGGTGTCGTACCGGGTGACCTGCGGCACGTCGGATGCGTCGGGCCCTTCTGCCTCGCTGCGGCTTGCATCGGCCAGGGCCTCGGTGGGCTCGCCGAACAGGTCGGCGGTGGCGGACGGCGCGGGTGTCTTGCCGCGGGTCGCCGCCCGGCCCTCGCCTTGCAGTTGCCGCTCGACCTCAGCGCGCGCGGTGCGAAAACCGTAGTGCGTGTAGAAGGCCAGCAGGCCCGCCAGATCGGGGTTGCGGAAGGCGAGCGCGTCCAGGCCGGGCCAGTCCGGCACATGCCCGGCCAGGTCGCAGTCAAGCTTGACGGTGATGAGGCGGCGACCTTGGGGCAGCCAGTCCAGCGCCTTGCGCAGGTTCTCGCCTGCCACGCCCTTGATGCTGCCGGCGGCGGCCATCACGTCGTCCAGCGTGCCGTGTTCGGTCAGCCACTTCACGGCGGTCTTGGGCCCCACTTTCTCGACGCCCGGCACGTTGTCGACGGCATCGCCGATCAGCGTGAGGTAGTCGATGATGCGATCCGGGGGCACGCCGAACTTGGCCAGCACGCCCGGCTCGTCCAGCACCTCGGGCGGCTTGGCCATGGTGTTGATCAGCGAGACGTGCGGGTTCACCAGCTGGGCCAGGTCCTTGTCGCCGGTGGAGACCACCACCCGGTGCCCGGATTCGACCGCCACGCGCGCCAGGGTGCCGATGGCGTCGTCGGCCTCGATGCCGGGAACTTCCAGCACAGGCCAGCCCAGCAGCTTCACCACCTCGTGGATGGGCTCGATCTGCGCACGCAGGTCCTCGGGCATCGAGGGGCGATGCGCCTTGTACTCGGGGTACCACTCGTCGCGGAAGGTGGGGCCCTTGGCGTCGAACACGCACACCGCGTGCTCGGCCGGGATGTGGTCCCGCAGCCAGCGCAGCATGTTGACGATGCCGTGGATGGCCCCGGTCGGGACGTTCTCCGGACCGCGGAGGTCCGGCATGGCGTGGAAGGCGCGGTAGAGGTAGCTGGAGCCGTCGACCAGCAGCATCGTGGGCCGCGGGTCGGGCTGGGAGGAATCGGGGGAGACCGTCGGTGCGTTCATCCCCGCATTGTCGCGTCTGGAAGCGCGCCAGGCGCCTCAGAACTCGCCGGACGCGCCGACAGAGAAGAGGTAATTGCTGCCGCGGCCGTCGATGATGTAGTCGAAGCCGGCCAGCAGGCGCACGTCACGCACCGGCTGATACGACAGCGAGGCGCCCACATAGGGGGCGGTGCCGTAGCTGCGCTCGTCGGCGCGGGCGCCGCTGGCCAGGGTGAGCTCGCGGTCGGTGCGCTTGCGGGCCACACCCACGCGCAGGTGGTTGGTGATGCCGTGCAGCAGCTCCACTTCCCAGTTGACGCCGAAGGTCACGGCACGCACGTCGCGGCGCTCGGTCGCCAGGCCGGTGGAGGCCGTCCGGGCGGGATCGTTGTTGCTTTCGACGGTGCCGAACACGAAGTAATTGATCTCGGCCGCCAGCCCGGGGGTCAGTCGCTTGCCGCCGAACACCTTGCCGCTGAAGGCGGCGCGGTCGCACTCGGAGCCGCAGTCCCACTGGTGGGCGCCAATGCCGAAGGCGCCGCCGCCATAAATCCCCATGGGTGACGAGGCCGGCGTCAGCCCCTGGGCGGTCGCCGACAGGCCGAACAGCGACAGGGTCACGGGCAGCAGAAGGGTCTTCGTCAGCAGGCGTGCAGCAGCAGGATGGCGCATGGTTTCGACAGATGGCAAGGGTGAGGTGGGCGGATGACGCACGCGGCCGACACGGGCGTCAACACAGTGGAATCGAGTCTGCCATAGGGGCTCCTACAATCCCCTGCTCGACTTCCCCCGCGCCCTCCGGGTAAACGCCTAGACTTTCAGCACTTCCGCCCCATTTGGTCGGGAAGTGTTCCCCGGTCGGCGAACGCGGGTGCGAGGGCCCTGTTCTACCGCTGTCCACTTGTCTCATGGCTGTCTTCACCGAAGTGTCCCCGCAAGAAGCGGCGGGCCTGCTCTCCACGCTGAATCTGGGCACGCTGCAGTCCATGCAGGGTTGCGCCTCGGGCATCGAGAACACCAACTACTTCGTCAGCACCGACCGCGGCGACTACGTGCTGACCCTGTTCGAACGCCTGAGCTTCGCGCAACTGCCCTTCTACCTGAAGCTGATGCACCACCTGGCAGCCCATGGCATTCCGGTTCCGGCGCCGCAATCCGACAGCCAGGGCGAGATCCTGCACACCCTCAAGGGCAAGCCGGCCGCTGTGGTGACCCGGCTCAAGGGACGCAACCAGCTCAGCCCGCAGGCCGCCGACTGCGCTCAGGTGGGCGCCATGCTGGCCCGCATGCACCTGGCGGGTGCCGACTACCCGCTGCAGCAGCCCAATCTGCGTGGCCTGTCGTGGTGGACCGAAACGGTGCCCGTGGTGCGGCCGCATCTGACGGCCGAACAAGGCACGCTGATCGAGTCCGAGCTGGCCTTCCAGCAACAACTGGCCGCCACGCCGGCCTACGCCGCCCTGCCTCGCGGCCCCATCCATGCCGACCTGTTCCGTGACAACGTGATGTTCGACGGCGCCGAACTGTCCGGCTTCTTCGATTTCTACTTTGCCGGCGTCGACACCTTCGGCTTCGACATCGCCGTGTGCCTGAACGACTGGTGCATCGACCTGGCCACCGGAGCCCTGGATGTGGCCCGCGCGCAAGCCTTCGTGTCGGCCTACGACCGCGTGCGCCGACTGACCGACGACGAGGTGGCCCTGCTGCCGGCGCTGCTGCGCGGCGCCGCCCTGCGCTTCTGGACGTCGCGTCTGTGGGACTTCCACCTGCCCCGTGACGCGGCCATGCTCAAACCCCACGATCCCACACACTTCGAACGGGTGCTGACACTGCGGCGCGATCAGCCGTGGACCTGGCACCGCAACGGGGAGGCATCGCAGGCATGAAACTGCGCATCGTCAAACCGGGCCAGGGCCTGGTGTGGGTCCGCCAGGGTCTGCAGATTGCCCGGCAGCAGCCCTTGAACCTGCTGGGTCTGATGGGCCTGGTCGCAACGGCCGCCCTGCTGCTGATGAGCCTGCCTGTGCTGGGCCCCCTGGTGGTTGTGGCTGCGATGCCGCTGGTGTGGATGGGCTTCATGCTGGCCACGCGCCACGCCCTGGCCGGCGAGAAGATCCAGCCGGTGGTGCTGATCGAGCCGGTGCGCGGCCAACCCGAGCTGCGCAAGGCCTTCATGCGGCTGGGTGGCGCCTATGTGGCGGCCACCCTCGTGGTGATGCAGCTGGCTGGGATCTTCGGCCCCGGCGCCGAGGTTCTGGCGGAAGCCTTCGAACGCGCCGAGAACGTGGGCGACATCATCGACAACCCGCTGGTGCAACAGGACATGCTGTGGCGCATGGGCTTGACGCTGCCGGTATCGCTTGCGTTCTGGCACACGCCGGCCCTGACACTGTGGGCGCGACTGCCACTGGGCAAGGCACTGTTCTTCAGCGCTGTGGCCAGCTGGCGCAACCTCGGGGCTTTCGCGGTGTACGGCGTGGCCTGGGCCGCGGTGATCCTGGGCGTGGGCCTGCTCGACCGGTTGGTTGTCCTGTTGATTCCCCTGCCCGCGGTGGCCAATGTGCTGGCCATCACGGCCGGGATGTGGGTCGCATCGGCCTTCTACGCGTCGCTGTACTTCACGGTGGTCGATTGCTTCGATGCGCCCGGCCAGGAGCGCGAGAACGCAGGCCATCAGGACGACAGCAGCGACACCCCGTCCAGCGGGCAGGCGTAAATGGCGTTGCGCAGGGCTGCGATGGCCTCGTAGCGCGTGAAGCTGCGCCGCCACACCAGCACCACCCGCCGGGTGGGCGCAGGTTCCTCGAACGGGATGTAGGCCAGGTGCGGGTGAGGCTCGACGGGCACCGACAGGCGGGGCACGACCGTCACGCCCATGCCGGCGGCGACCATGTGCTTGATCGTCTCCAGGGATGACC
>NZ_CAJYGK010000160.1 GCF_913773725.1 uncultured Aquabacterium sp.
TCGGCCTGCCGCAGGAACCCAATGATCTGTTCCTCGCTGAATCTGCTCTTCTTCATGTCCGTCATTCTCCTGGTGGTTGACGGACTTCACTAACTTAAGACTGGTACGGCTGGTGGGGGGCAGGTCAAGAGCATTGTCCCAAAGCGATCGGGGCCAGTGTGACCCCAATAAGGGCGAGTCGCTGTCATTGCAGGCAAGGTACAAGACGATCCCATGCTAAGCACTTCTACATCAAGCCCGATGAGTTCGCCAAGCTGCCGGTACTAAGGCAGCCTGCGGACTGGGCCGGGGTGCTTGCGGCCGCGCAGACAGTCCTTTCTTCAAGTCCTATTGCTTTGTTGTCTCGCTCCTGCCCGGAGGAGCTCTGTTGGGCCCGGCCCCTGAGCTGATCTGTCAAAGATGTCAATACTTAAAATCGGCTCCCAGCTTGAAGCGATAGAAGTAAGTTGTATCCCAGAGAATCAGCTCGTTCTTGCCGCGATAGATTGAAGAGCCTTGTAAGAGCTTGCATGGCGATTCGTCGATCTGCTTGGTGGACTGCTTGATCGTGAGCTCGTCTTTCCAGTCAACTATGGCTGTCTTCAATTTGTTTGAAAGAAATGCGTCGAGACTTTTTCGTCCGCCCATGTCGTCTATCAAGTCAGCGAGCAAACGGTCCATCTTGAAAGGTTTGATCTTTTCAATCTGGTAATCGCACCATTCGCCGTTGAAGACAATTTTCTCGCTGCTGACAGTAATGGCTGCCACGTCGGCTGTGCGATTCGCCGGATTTTCGAGATAGGGGTGAATGGTTGCCGGAGGCTTGATGGGGGCTGCGATATGAGTAAGCCAATATGTCTGCTCAGCTTGCGATTGGCAGCCCGTCATAAGGTAAAAGAAAGCAACCGCAAGCGGCTTGTAAAAGCAATTCATTTGCTGTTCTCAGTGCGTGGAGTCGTAGTTGGCCCGTAAAAACATTGCGTTTTCCTGCTGCCGTCGGATGGTTAAGCCCTTGTTTCCGTTGTTTGTGATGTCGAGGAACTCGACGGCTGCTTCACTGTACTGAAGAGCGTTGACCTTCCTGCACAAATTTGGTGCTTTACGGATGAGGTCTCCGATGTTGAAGGCGAGCGAACACAGCGCATCGAACTCATGCTGAAGAAGAGGGGCTGTAATCGCTCGCTTGACGATGTTCTCATGTTTTCGTCTGTCTTCTTCAAAGAGTTCTTGCGCAGCCTCTTTTGTGATGCTTGTGCCAATTTTTATATTCTGACTGGCACACGACGTTTTCCCGCCGGTGAGGTGCCCCCAACCCACGGTGCAGTATCCGAGGTGGTCTTCATAGTATGCGAGTCGCAGCTTCTCATAATCCTTGATGAAGGCTTCCCCAGCCTCGGAAAGGCGAAGGCTGGTTGCCGGCTTCCGCTCCCCCGCGTCCGCTTTAGCGAGGCTCGGGGCTCCCTCTTTGAAGGTGTTTAGATAGCCCTCTTGAAGAATTGCCAACGGGTCGACTAAGTCGGACCTTCTCGAGTATTCGCCACCTGCGGATAAATTGTCTGCATTGTCCAATCCTGCTTTCCCGCTGAACAGCTCAAAGTGAAGCATCGACACATTTTTGTTCCGTGTCACCACGATTTTTTTGCCGCTGCCGTCTCGGAGGATTCCTGTCTTTCCGATGACCTCGCCTTGAGCAACGCGGTCCCCCTTTTTCAGTCTGATGGATTTTGGATCAAGTTCGCCATATCGCACAATGAACTCTCGTCCATCAGTGGTGGTGTGTCTGATGCTCACCTGATCGGTTGCGCAGTAAAAAGGGGAAACTCTAAGCACGATGCCGGCTGCGATGGAGTAGACCTCGGTTAGGTCGACTGCATACAAGTCCCGTCCAGCATGACGCCGTATTCCTCCACCTTGCCTTTTTCGGGTGGCGCCGAAGCAGGCTGCATTGGGGGAGTGGATTTTACGCCAGTCATTCCAGGAGAAACTGCCGCCCGGTTCATTGAGCGGCTTGACGCTGAACGGGAATATCACTGCGGATTGCTCGGACGGCAAAGTCATTACCGGCTTGCCCTCCACATTGGTTTGATTCCTCGGGGTCGTACTTTGGCCCGTCGTGGTTGTCGGTGCCTTCTTGGCATCTATCGCCGAATGCGGAGGGGTGCCGACCGGCTTTGCATGCGGCTGAGGTTGCGTGCTACGGTTCTTGACAGGTGGGACTTTCAGGATTTGCCCAATGGAAAGAGCGTCCTTGTTCTGAATTTCATTGATCTTTGCAAGATAGTCGACGCCGATGTCGTACGCCTTTGCTATCCGGGAAAGTGTGTCTCCCTTTTTGACCACATACGTGCCCCGCAAGTAGAGACCCGGCGCTCCGGCGGGTTCTGCCGCAACCTTTGTCTTGATTTTGGGGCTCACCAACTTGATCGCCATGTCGTCCAGCCCTGCGAAGAACTTAGCGACCGGTTTCATCTGTTTGGTGACCCAGTGCTCGACGTGAACCACAAGATCTCGGCCTTGAGCAGAGGTGAACTCCAGAACACCAGATGCGTTGGTCGAAGCTCTGTGCCATACTCTGTCCGCTGATCGGATTTCTACCTGCAGCCCCTTGATAGGCTGATCCAGTATGTCCACCAGCAGTAACCTGACTTTGCTCTTGTTCGTTTCCATGATTTTCAAGCGGCAGTTGCGAGTTCTCAGGCGCCCGTAAAGGCTTCTGGATACCTACGTTCAGGCAATATCAGTGTCCACGTCGTCTTCTTCGGCGTGGTGCAACTCTCCGGTGTTGCTTCGGTAATCGCCATCGTCGCCGATCACTGCCCACGCGCCGTCAGATCCCACCAGTACTTCAAATACCTCTGCAGCTTCGCGAGCCATTCTTGGGGTCTTGCCTGAAGACGATTCCACTTTGCCGTAGCTGACGCTTCCATCCGCGAACTTGGCCGTGAACTCCAGGTTGTCGGTCGGCTTGTTGAAGAACACGTCATGCACGTCCAGCGCAGCACTGAAGGCCGGTGTATGCGTCATAGGCAGTGTCAGCACCCCTGGCTTGGCCAAACGCAGACTGGCGCTGGCACTCCCCCCCGACGTCAACTCCTTCATCGCCGCCTTGAACTGCGCCATCCCGCTCGTGCCGATCTCGATGTTGCCGCCGTCGATCTTCACGTAGCCCCCGCCACCATTGAGCACGATGCGCGAGGGCGCCGAGATCACCACATCTGCCGAGGTGCTCTGCACGTCGACCGCCTTCAGCGCTGTCAGCGAAAACGCGCCGCTCTGCGCCTGCACGCTCACGTTGCCGCTGGCTGCATGCAGCTTCATGCCGACGTCCTTCACGGCGCGCTGTTCGTTCTTTGCTTCGCCGCGGGTGAACAGGCTGATGCCGGCTTTCACGGCCCAGGCCTGATGGCGCTGGGCGAGCAGGTTGGTGTCTTGCGCGGCGCTCAGTGTGGTGTGCTGGCCGGCGCTCAGCACCGTATGGGCCGGCGTCATGCCGGCGATGTCTCCGGCGGCGCTGGCCACCAGATCCGGTCGCTCGGTGACGGGGATGCTGCCGTGCCCGCCGCCAATGGGCACCACCTCGCCCGACGCGCCATCGGCTTCGCTGCCCTGGCCGTTGCCTTCCGTGCCTTTCAAGCTTTGCACCGTGGCCTGCAGGGCCTGGTGCGCCGGCAGTTTGTCGGCGTCGGCCTCGTTGGGCAGGTTGGCCAGGTGGGTGCGCGCGTTCGCGGCCAGCGATCGCACCAACTGAGCGTGGCTCGTGAGTTGAGCCTGTGCCTCGCGTGTGTCCATCGGGCGGGCCTGCGCACTGGTGCCGCCAGCGCGCGCAAAGCTCGACAGGTGCAGCCCCGAGGCGGCGCGCAAGGCGCCCTGCGCCAGGGTGTGCAACTCCAGCCCGTGCCCGCGGTGGGCCAGGCGCTGGTTGTCATGCTGTTGCAGCAGGTGGCCGATCTGCAGCCAGGTCTGGTTCTGGGTGGTGTGCGCCAGCAACCGCCCCTGCCCGGGCGTGTCGTCCAGCACGAGCTGGTTGTGACCGCCGCCGCCGGCCTGCGAGGCGTCCAGCGCCTGGCTCTTGAAGCCGCTCAGCGTCGCGGTGTGGGCGTGGCCCTCCAGTTCGCCGGCCTGCTGGCTGCCAGGGAACCACGCCGGTGCGTTGCCGGTGGCCGTGGCGCTGCCTGCAGCCATCTGGTTGCCCTGCGCATCGTCGGTGCCCTGGCCGTTGTAGGCTGCGCCCACCACCACCGGGCGGTCGATGTCGCCTTCAACGAAGCCGACGATGACCTCCTGGCCCAGGCGGGGAATGAAGACGCTGCCCCAGTTCTGACCGGACCAGTCCTGCGCCACGCGCACCCAGGTGCCGGAGGCGTCGGAGGCGGGCGCGTTGTCGTCGGCGGGGGCACTGAGGCGGTGGCTGCTCTGGGCACCGCGCTGCCAGTGGAACTGCACCTTGATGCGGCCGTCACGGTCGGTGTGCACCGGCTCGCCCAAACCCACCACCACGGCCGTCTGGGCCCCGTGCACCACGGGCCGTGGGTGCAGCAGGCGGCCATCGACACCACGCAGGGGGGCACGCACGGGCACGCTGTGGCGCTGGGCCGTCAGCCGGGCGCGGTACAGCGGCGCATCGGAGGCGTTTGCCTGCCCTTCGCCGCCCCCTGCGGCAGCCAGGGCGCCCAGCACGGCATCGCCCAGCAGGCGCTTCAATCCGGCCTGGGCGTCGGCCCCGAGGTTGTTGCGGGCCTCGTGCACCACGCCCAGCACCACGAACTGGTTCTCGGTGCTGCCGGTGCTCAGAAAGCCGGCATCGTGCTCGGCGTGCTCCTGCAGCGTGAAGGTGGTGGCCGGCGCCAGCGTGCGCACCGTGCCTTCGCCCACGAAGCGCTTGCGGGCAGCATCCAGCGATTGCATCTGCACCTGCGCGCGCCGTTCGGCCTGCGCGGGCGTTTCATAGGCGTAGGCGCCCGGCTGGTCGGCGTGGGCCAGGTCGAAAGGTTGGTCGTGGCCGGCCTCGCTGCTGGCACTGGCGCGGTGGTTGGCCACGGCCCGGTAGTCGAAGCTGGCGGTGTGCAGCGCGGCCGGGCCGACGCGGCGCACCCCGTGCCAGCGTGTGAGGCTGTCTTCCTTGAGCACGGCGCTGGCCTGGGTGAAGCGCACGCGCGGCTGGGCGTTGGGGCGGAAGGCCTCGTTGTGGTCGGCGATCACCAGGGTGTGGCGGCCCAGGTGAGGCAGGTCTGTGGGGCGCCCTTCGTGCTCGAACCAGGTGAACAGGCCTTCCTCAGCCCACAGGCGTTGCAGGAAGGCGAGGTCGGTTTCGTTGAACTGCACACACAGCGAGCGGCGGGCGTAGACGCTGCGGTCTGCCAGGTCGAAGCGCCACGCAGGCATCAGCGTGCCCTGTGCAGCGTAGTCGGCCAGCACCGCTTCGGTGATGTCGAGCACGCTCATGTCCTGGAACACCCAGGCGTCGGTGCGGTGCCCCAGGAAGGCCAGCCAGGGTTCGATGCGCAGGCGGTAGCGGGCGTAGCCGCCATCGGCGCCCAGCAGTTCGAAGGCGGTGACGTGGCCGTGGAAGGGGCGCAGCGTGTCGGCCGTCAGCATTTCCAGCAGCACGGGCTGGCCCAGCAGATCGACGGGCGCCAGGTCAGCCTGCGTGCTGAGCGCCAGCAGGTCGATGCACTGTCCGGTCTGGGGGGGCACCTCAGCCTGATGGCCGATGCCGGAGGTGCCGGCGCGGTGCGAGGTGGGCGCGTGGTCGAGCGTGTCGGGCAGCAAGGCGGCCCCCGGGCCGATGCCTTCGTGGATGCGCACGCGTTCGGCCAGAAGCGTCTCGGGGCCCAGCGGGGTGTGCAGACGCAGCAGCCGGGTGTGCTGGTTGGGGCCGAAGGCGCTCAGCTCGGCCAGCAGGCCGCCGAGCGCGCGGCGCGCAGCGTCACCCAGGGCATGCTGGATGCCGGAATGGTCGGTCATGGTCGTCCCTGATGTGTCGGGCGCCCGTGTGCGGATGCACGGGCGCGCTGTATGGGGGCGACGGTATCGCAAAAGCCCGGCCGTCACGCGGCACGACCCCCGTCTGGGGGCGCCCGCTGCACCGGAAAAGTGCAAGCGTTTGTGTCCGGTGTGACGAGGTCTGGAATGGCGCGTGCTTGACACCCCTGGCCGCTTTGGCAAACTGGTTTCAGCGCCGTACACACCGAGGACCCATGCAAGGCAAGTTACCGGGCAGTTTCAGCGAACTGGAGCACTGGCTCAACGAGCGGCGCGTGACCGAGATCGAATGCCTCGTCCCCGACCTGACGGGGGTGGCCCGCGGCAAGATCCTGCCGCGTCAGAAGTTCACCGAAGACCGCGGAATGCGGCTGCCGGAGGGCATCGTGGCCATCGGCGTGACGGGTGAGTTTCCGGCCAGCGGGCCGTACTACGACGTCATCACCCCGACCGACCGCGACATGCACCTGCAGCCGGATCCGGCGACGGTGCGCATCGTGCCGTGGGCGTCCGATCCGACCGCGCAGGTCATCCACGATTGCTTCGACCGCGAGGGCAACCTCATTCCGTATGCGCCGCGTTCGGTGCTGCGGCGGGTGTGTCAGCTGTATGCGGACCGGGGCTGGTCGCCCGTGGTGGCGCCCGAGCTGGAGTTCTACCTGATCGAGCGGTCAACCGATCCCAACATGCCGCTGAGGCCGCCCCGGGGGCGCAGCGGTCGGGCCGAAACCTCGCGGCAGGCCTACTCCATCGACGCGGTCAACGAGTTCGATCCGCTGTTCGAGGACATCTACGACTACTGCGAGAAGATGGAGTTGAACGTGGACACGCTGATCCACGAGGTGGGCGCGGGTCAGATGGAGATCAACTTCTTCCACGACCACCCGCTGGGCCTGGCCGACGAGGTGTTCTTCTTCAAGCGCACGATCCGCGAGGCGGCGCTGCGCCACGAGATGTACGCCACCTTCATGGCCAAGCCCATGGCCAACGAGCCGGGCAGCGCCATGCATGTGCACCAGAGCGTGGTCGACACGGCCACCGGGCAGAACATCTTCAGCAACCCGGACGGCAGCCCGTCGAAGGCGTTCTACTGGTTCATCGGGGGGCTGCAGCGCTATGTGCCCGCGGCCATGGCGCTGATGGCGCCCTACGTGAACAGCTACCGGCGCCTGGTGCGCGCCACGGCCGCGCCCATCAACATCCAGTGGGGCGCGGACAACCGCACCGTGGGCTTCCGTTCGCCCGTGGCCACCCCCGCTTCGCGGCGCATCGAGAACCGCGTCATCGGGGCCGATGCCAACCCGTATGTGGCGCTGGCGGCCACGCTGGCCTGTGGCTACCTCGGCATGGTCAAGCAGATCGAGCCGTCGCCGGAATGCCGGGGTGACGCCTATCTCGGGGACTATGGCCTGCCCCGCAGTCTGGGTGAGGCGCTGGCCCTGCTGCGCGACGAAGCCGACCTGGCCGAGGTGCTGGGACACGAGTTCGTCACGGTCTACACCGAGATCAAGGAAGTCGAGTACGCGGAATTCATGAAGGTGATCTCGCCCTGGGAGCGTGAACACCTGCTGCTGCACGTGTGAGCCGACCGACGCCGGCTGCTGCGCCGGCCTGCTTCTTGCAGGACCCGTGGCGTGGCTGCCGGGGTGCGGCGGCGACGGTCGGTGCGGCATGGGCGCCACAGCGGCACGTCACAATTTCAGTTTGAGGACCCGCCCCGAGTCGGGGCACACACGACATTGTTCGCCCCCGTTGGGCTGGAGATGACGACCATGCGTTTGAAGACGAGTGCGATGCCTTCCTGGGGCAAGCTGATGAGCTGTCTGGGGCTGAGCCTGGCGGTGGCTTTCGGGGCCCACGCCGAGGAAGAGAAGGTGCTCAACATCTACAACTGGTCGAACTACATCGCGCCGGACACGATTGCCAACTTCGAGAAGGAGACCGGCATCAAGGTCCGCTACGACGTGTTCGACAACAACGAGATCGTGCACGCCAAGCTGGTGGCCGGCAAGACGGGCTATGACATCGTCGTGCCCTCGTCGTACTGGGCCAAGCTGCAGGCCGATGGCGGGCTGCTGCAGAAAATCGACAAGAGCAAGATCCCGAACTGGAAGAACCTCGATCCGGCCATCCTCGCGCAGCTGGGGCGGCTCGACCCGGGCAACCAGTACATGGTCAACTGGATGTGGGGCTACACCACGGTCGGCATCAACGTGGACAAGGTCAAGGCCGCACTGGGCAGCACGCCCATGCCCGACAACGCCTGGGACCTGATCTTCAAGCCGGAGTACATCAGCAAGCTCAAGAGCTGTGGCGTGTCCTTCCTGGATTCGCCCACCGAGGTGATCCCGGCGGCGCTGCACTACCTGGGCAAGCCGGCGTACTCGAAGAACATCGCCGACTACCAGGCCGTGCCGCCGCTGCTGAAGACCATCCGCCCGTACGTGACGCTGTTCAGCTCGAGCGGTTACATCAATGACCTGGCCAACGGGCAGCTGTGCGCGGTGTTCGGCTACTCGGGCGACATCAACATCGCCAAGAACCGCGCGATCGAAGGCAAGACGGGCCAGAACATCCAGACGCTGACGCCCAAGACCGGCGGCGTGATCTTCATGGATTCGATGGTGATCCCGGCCGATGCGCCGCACCCCGACAACGCCCACAAGTGGATCAACTACATCCTGCGTCCCGAGGTGCATGCGGGCCTGAGCAACAAGGTGTTCTACGCCAACCCCAACCTCGCGTCGCGCAAGTTCATCAAGCCCGAAGTGGCCAATGACCCGGCGGTGTTCCCGCCCGAGGCCGAGATGAAGAAGATGGCGCAGCCCGAGGCGCTGAACAACGACATCCGCCGCCAGATGACGCGCATCTACACGTCCTTCAAGACCGGCCTGTAAAGAACACGATGAACAGCAGGACAGGGGAGGGCTACCTGGTCATCGACCGGGTGGTGAAGGACTTCGTGAGCCCGGACGGCGGCAGCTTCCGGGCGGTGGACAACGTGTCGCTGTCGATCCGGCAGGGTGAGATCTTTGCCTTGCTGGGCTCGAGCGGCTGCGGCAAGACGACGCTGCTGCGGATGCTGGCGGGCTTCGATGCGCCCACATCGGGGCGCTTGATGCTGGGCGGTCAGGATCTGGCCGGGCTTGCGCCGTACGAGCGGCCGATCAACATGATGTTCCAGAGCTATGCGCTGTTTCCGCACCTCAGCGTGTGGGACAACATCGCGTTCGGCTTGAAGCGCGAAGGCATGCCGCGCGCCCAGATGGCCGAGCGGGTGGAGGCCATGTTGAAGCTGGTGCAGCTGACGAAGTTCGCGCAGCGCAAGCCGCACCAGCTGTCCGGCGGGCAGCAGCAGCGGGTGGCGCTGGCGCGCAGCCTGGCCAAGCAGCCCAAGCTGCTGTTGCTGGACGAGCCGCTGGGCGCGCTCGACAAGAAGCTGCGCGAAGAGACGCAGATCGAGCTGGTCAACATCATCGAGTCGGTGGGCGTGACCTGCGTGATGGTGACGCACGACCAGGAAGAGGCCATGACCATGGCCAGCCGCATCGGCATCATGAGCGAGGGCCACATCCTGCAGGTGGGCTCGCCGCACGAGGTGTATGAGACGCCGTCGACGCGCTTCGTGGCCGACTTCATCGGCAACGTCAACCTGATGGACGGCACGCTGGTGGTGGACGAGGCCGACCACTGCGAGGTGGCCTGCGCCGACGTGCGGCACTTCGTGGGCCACGGCATCACGGGCCACGAGGGCATGGCGGTGACGGTGGCGCTGCGCCCCGAGAAGATCCGCATCGGCAAGCGGCCACCCGAGCCCCAGGCCGGCGAGCCCGCGGGGCCGTTGAACATGGTCAAGGGCACGGTGAAGGACATTGTGTACTTCGGCGACAGCACGGTGTACCACCTGGCCCTGCCCAGCGGGGCCGTGCTGAAGGTGAGCCAGGGCAACACGCAGCGCCACGTCGACGACGCGCTGACCTGGGGCGACGAAGCCCATGCCAGCTGGGCCCCGTCGGCCCAGGTGGTGCTGACGCAGTAAGGCGAAGGCGATGGCCCATCACCCCAAGCTGAACTGGCGGGACCGCACGCTGATCGGCGTGCCGTATGCGTGGCTGCTGGTGTTCTTCCTGCTGCCCTTTCTGATCGTGATGAAGATCAGCGTCTCCGAGATGGAGGTGGTGAGCTTCAAGGACCTGATCACCTGGAAGGACGGCGTGCTGCAGCTGAGCCTGAAGCTGGGCAATTACCTGTTCATCACGCAGGACGAGCTGTACTTCCTGACCTACCTGAACAGCCTGAAGTACGCCGCGATCACGACCGTGCTGTGTCTGGCCATCGGCTACCCCTTTGCCTACTTCATGGCGCGGGCGGACCGCAGCGTGCAGCCGGCGCTGGTGATGGCCGTGATGCTGCCGTTCTGGACCAGCTTTCTGCTGCGCGTGTATGCGTGGAAAGGCCTGCTGGGCGAGGGCGGCTGGGCCGCGATGGCGCTCAATGCGGTGCACGCCGACCAGCTGCTGATGGCGCTGGGCCTGATCCCCGGGCCCGGGCAGTATCTGAACACGGCGTTCTCGCTGGTGCTGGGCATGGTCTACACCTACCTGCCGTTCATGATCCTGCCGCTGTACGCCAACCTGTCGAAGATGGACCTGCGGCTGCTGGAGGCGGCCTACGACCTGGGCGCCACGCCGTGGGTCGCGTTCTGGAAGGTGACGGTGCCGCTGTCGCGCGCGGGCATCGTGGCGGGCTCGATGCTGGTGTTCATCCCGTGCGTGGGCGAGTTCGTGATCCCCGAGCTGTTGGGCGGGCCGCAGACGCTGATGATTGGCCGCGTGCTGTGGGACGAGTTCTTTGCGAACAACGACTGGCCCATGGCCTCGAGCGTGGCGGTGGTGATGATCCTGCTGATCATCGTGCCGCTGGCGTGGTTCAACAAGGTGCAGGCCGAAGCGCAGGAGGGCGGGCGATGAGCGAGGGGCTGCCGTCTTACCTGCGCCGGGGCCGCTGGGTGTCGCGCACCTGGCTTGCGCTGGGCTTCGCGTTTCTGTACCTGCCCATCGTGATGCTGGTGGTGTTTGCGTTCAACGCGTCGCCGCTGCCCTCGGTGTGGGGTGGCTTCACGCTGAGCTGGTTCAGCAAGCTGGCCGACGATACCGAGATCCTGCAGGGGCTGTGGCTGTCGCTGCGCATCGCTTTCTTCACGGCCTGCGCGGCGGTGGTGCTGGGCACGCTGGCCGCACTGGCGCTGGTGCGTTTCAAGCGCTTTGGCGGGCGCACGCTGATGGTGGGCATGATCAACGCGCCGCTGGTGATGCCCGAGGTCATCGTCGGGCTGTCGCTGCTGCTGATGCTGGTGTCGCTGCAGCGCTGGCTGGGCTTTCCCGAGCGCGGCATGGTGACGATCTGGCTGGGCCACCTGCTGGTGGGGCTGGCCTATGCCACGGTGGTGATCCAGGCGCGGCTGCAGACGCTGAACCCGCAACTGGAAGAGGCCGCACTCAACCTGGGTGCGCGGCCGGCGCAGGTGTTCTTTCTGGTCACGCTGCCGATGATCGCGCAGTCGCTGGCCTCGGCGTTCCTGCTGACCTTCACGCTGTCGCTCGACGACGTGGTGCTGGCGGCCTTCCTGTCGGGCCCGGGCTCGACCACGATGCCGCTGGTGATCTTCTCGCGTGCGCGGCTGGGGGTCGACCCGAGCGTGAACGCGGTGGCCACGGTGGTGATTGCCGTGGTGGCGCTGGCGGTGGTGGGCGGCAGCTATGCGCTGGCCCGTGCCGAGCGGCGACGGCAGCAGGACATGGCGAAGGCGGCCCACGGCTGAGGCGGGCCGCCGCGCATCCCTTTCCGGCAAGACAAGCACAACCGATTGCAACGACACCCGCAACGACATCAGGAGCCCAGCCCCATGAACACCGTGTCCTCATCCCCTGCGGCCCGTCCCGCCCGCGCCTGGCCGGCTGCCACCGCGCTGGCGGTGGCCCTGGCGGCGGCCTTTCCGCTGCCGGCGGCCGCGCAGTCGAACGCCGAGTTGCTGCAGGAGCTCAAGGCCTTGAAGGCGCGCATGGCCGAGCTGGAAAAGAAGCTCGAGGCGCAGGAGACGAAGCAGGCTGAGGCGGCTGCGGCCGCGCCGGCCCCGGGCATGACGCCCGAGCAGCTGCAGGACTTCAACCGCATCGCCGTGAAGGCCGAGGCGCTGGAGGACTCGCGCGACATGCTGGGCTTCAAGAGCCTGAAGATCGGCGGCTACATGGACCCGACCTGGATCTTCAACCAGCGGCAGCACCGCGCGGGCTTCCAGTTCCTCAACCCGGTGGACGAGGGGGGCTACTACTACGACACGTCCTACATCGGCACGGTGGCGCTCGACATCGTCAAGGAGACCGACAGCGGTGCGCGCTGGCGCCTGACGCTGGTGCCCCAGCGCAGTACGC
Source organism: uncultured Aquabacterium sp. (assembly GCF_913773725.1). Taxonomy (GTDB): domain Bacteria; phylum Pseudomonadota; class Gammaproteobacteria; order Burkholderiales; family Burkholderiaceae_C; genus Aquabacterium. Next base: position 12,393 of record NZ_CAJYGK010000160.1, read on the forward strand.
AGGCGGTGTCGGAAGGCACGAGCTCGCCGGTGCAGGAGGCCTCGGTGTCGGTGCCCATCACCGACCTGCAGACGCGCTTCATCGCGGGGCATCTGCCCGACTGGTCGGGCTACGAGATGCTGCAGCCCACGCTCAACAAGTTCGTGACGCACAACCTGCTGTTCGACACCACGCTGCCGGCGTCCTACACCGGGGCGGGCTTCGAGATCCTGCGCGGCAAGTGGCTGACCAAGGCCGTGGTGGCCAACATGGCGGCCAGCCGCCGGCAGCCGAACGAGAAGACGCCCGTGTTTGCCTACCGGGTGGACTACGCGAAGGGCGAGTTCCAGGGCTTTGGCTTCGCGGGGATTCATGGGCGGGCGGCGAACTTCTCTGAAGGCGGCGGGCTGGATGCCGACGGTCAAGTGATTCGCCAGCGCGACTCCCGCGTGGACACCTTCGAGTTCGATGCCTACTTCATCCGTGGTGACTGGACGCTGCAGGGGCAACTGTCGGCGGGCCGCCAGCTGAAGGCGTCCGTCACACCCGCAGAGGATGGCACGCTGCGTGATGCCTACTGGACCGGCTTGTCCGCGCTGGCGGCGTACAAGCTCGAGCCTTGGCTGGAGATTGCCGCCCGTGCCGACTACATCTGGAACGGCAAGAACGGCGGCGGGTTGCTGACCTATGCGGTCGCCGACCCGTACAACGGCATCGGTCCGGCGCAAGGCGGCGATCCGAACAAGGGCGTCGACCGTGGCGCCCTCAGCCTCGGCCTGAACTACGCCTTCAACCTCAACACGCTGTTCAAGTTCGAGTACCGGTACGACTGGGCCAGCGGCCCGGTGTTCCTCGACACCCGGTCCAACGACTACAAGAAGTCCAACCAGCTGTTCGGCACGTCGGTGGTCGTCAGTTTCTGAGCACTCCGGCACAGGACGGGGCCGGCGGGTTCAAGTCTGGCGCACCTTGACCGATGTCTAGGCGGCAGCCTGACCGGTGGCGCGTGTGCGCTGGCCGGGGCGTGTGGCTGCACCTTCCGGAGTGTGTATGTCACGACTGTCCATCGGCCAGCGTCTGGCCCTGGGTTTCGCCCTTGTCCTGTTTCTTTGCGTCCTGACCACGGGAATCGGCCTGTGGCGTCTGCATGAGACGGCCCGTGAGACGGCCGGCATGATGGAGACCCCGCTGGCCAAGGAGCGTCTCGTCAGCGACTGGTATGCCAACGTGAACGCCGGCGTGCGCCGTACGGCCGCGATCGCCCGCAGCAGCGATCCGTCGCTGGTGGCGTTCTTTGCCGAGGACGTGGCCGAAGCGAGCAAGGCGTCCAGCCACTACCAGAAGTCGATCGAGGCCCTGCTGTCCAACCCGCGTGAGCGCCAGGTCTTCGACGAGGTGGCGGCCCATCGCAAGCAGTTCATCACCGTGCGCGACCGCATTGCCGAGCACAAGAAGGCCGGCCGCGTCGAGGAGGCGGGCACGGACCTGAACCAGCACTTCATGCCGGCCGCCAAGGCCTACCTGGGTGGCATGCAGGCCCTGCAGTCGCTGCAGCGCGAGGAAATCGACCGCCGCGCCAAGGACATCGCCACGCTGAATGCCGCCAGCGCGCGGCTGCTGTGGGCCCTGGGCGTGCTGACGCTGCTGTTGGGCGGGGCCGTGTCCTGGCTGATCACCCGCAGCATCACCGCGCCGCTGCACGAGGCCGTGAAGGCCGCCCAGCGTGTGGCCGCCGGCGACCTGACCGGACGGCTGGACACCACCCGCACCGATGAGACCGGTGTGCTGCTGCGCGCCTTGCACGACATGCAGGCGCGGCTGGTGGAGGTGGTGGGCCGCGTGCGGGGGAACGCCGAAAGCGTGGCCACGGCCAGCTCCGAGATCGCTCACGGCAACCTGGACCTGAGCCAGCGCACCGAAACCCAGGCCGCCGCGCTGCAGCAGACCGCAGCCACCATGGACCAGCTCAGCAGCACCGTGCGGCACAACGCCGACAACGCCAGCCAGGCCAACCAGCTGGCGTCGGGTGCGTCGAGCGTGGCCCAGCGTGGCGGCGAGGTGGTCGGCCAGGTGGTGGACACCATGCGCGGCATCCAGCAGAGCTCGGGCAAGATCGGCGACATCATCTCGGTGATCGACGGCATCGCCTTCCAGACCAACATCCTGGCCCTGAATGCCGCGGTGGAAGCCGCGCGGGCCGGCGTGCAGGGACGCGGCTTTGCCGTGGTGGCCGGCGAGGTGCGCGCGCTGGCGCAGCGCAGTGCCAGCGCCGCCCGCGAAATCAAGACCCTGATCACCGACAGCATCAGCCAGGTCGAGCAGGGCACGACCCTGGTGGATCAGGCTGGCCAGACCATGACGGAGATCGTCGACGCGATCCGGCGCGTCAGCGACATCGTGGCCGAGATCAGCGCCGCCAGCACCGAGCAGAGCTCGGGCGTGAGCCAGGTGGGTCAGGCCGTCAACCAGATGGACCAGGCCACGCAGCAGAACGCCGCGCTGGTCGAGGAAAGCGCGGCCGCGGCCGAGAGCCTGAAGCAGCAGGCCCGGCAGCTGGTCGAGGCCGTGGCCGTGTTCCGGCTGGATGGCATGGCGGCGGGGGCCCCGGTGGCGGCCACGCCTGCGCTGCGCGCCACGCCCGCTCCGATGGCGCCGGCGGCCCCGCGCGAGGCGGCGATGAAGCCGATGGCCCGTCCTGCGATGGCGGCGTCGACACAGACGGCCGCGCCCGCCGCGAGCCGCGCGCCGGCACGGGTGACGACCTCCGCCGCACCGGCTGCGCCGAAGCCTGCCACGGAGGTGCACGCCCCGGCCCACACCCCTGCCCAGGCGCCTGCCCGGCCCGCCACGGTCGCGGACGACTGGGAAACGTTCTGAAGCCGACGCGCCAGGGCGCTCAGACGCCCAGGCGGTCGCGCAGGTCGTAGTACAGCGCGCCCAGCGCCGTGAACGGCACCCGGAACAGCCGCCCGCCCGGGAAGGGCAGGTGCGGCAGGCTGGCGAAGGCGTCGAAGCGCTCGGCCTGGCCGCGGATGGCCTCGCTCCGCACGCGCCCGATGCCGCCTGCTCAGGGGGCCGTCAGCCAGTCCTGCAGCGGGGCCCACTGGCCCAGGTCTTTCTCGACCCGGTTGGCCGGCACATCCCACAGGCTGAGGCCGTGTGCGGCCAGGTGGGCGTAGTTCTGCGTGTCGCGCAGCAGCGTGACCAGCGGCACGTCGATCGTGGCCAGGAACTCGCACAGGTGCTCTGTGGCCTTGGTGTGGTCCTTGATGCGGTTGCCCACCACGCCCACCTGCTTGCCCTCCGCGCGGCCTTTCTTGGCCAGGGCCGTCAGGAAGTCCTGGGTGGCGTAGATGTCGAACACGCTGGCCTGCAGCGGCACGATGACCTTGTCGGCCAGCTTCATCACGGCATCCAGCCCCTTGCCGTGCAGGCCGGCCGGGGTGTCGAGCACCACGTGGGTCGTGCCCTTGGGCGGGCGCGCGATGTGGTCTTCGCTGATGTCCCAGGTGACGACACGCGGCAGGTGCGCCGGGCGCAGCCTGAGCCACAGCCGCGAGGACTGCTGGCGGTCGACATCGCCCAGCATGACCGCGTGCCCCTGGCGCGCGAACCAGCCCGCGATGTTGCTCGACAGCGTGGATTTGCCCACGCCCCCTTTGGGATTGGCGACCACGATCACCGGCATGACGTTCCTCCTGCATCAACCGGACCATTGTGGCGCAGGCGGCGTGGCCTTGTCGTGACGGTCTCGCCGGGCCGGGCGGGGATTGGCTAGAGTAGGGGGACAGGAGGATGCCCGATGACCGAACCCACCTTGCCCCCCGCTTCCCACCCCGCCGCGAGCGCCACCGCCGGCCTGTGGCGAGACCGGGCCGATGCCCTCCTGGCCGAAGGTCGGCTGGACGGCCGGGCCTTCATCGGCGGGCAGCGCGTCGCCGCCGTGGACGGCCAGACCTTTGCCTGCCACTCTCCGATCGACGGGCGCAAGCTCCTGGATGTGACGCGGGGCCAGCAGGCCGATGTGGATGCGGCGGTGCGTGCCGCGCGCCAGGCTTTCGAGGACGGCCGCTGGTCGCGCAAGGCGCCAGCCGTGCGCAAGCGCATCCTGCTGCGCTTTGCCGAGCTGATCACGCAGCACAAGGACGAGCTGGCGCTGCTCGAGACGCTGGACATGGGCAAGCCCATCCAGTACAGCCTGAGCGTGGACGTGCCGGCCGCGGCCCGCTGCATCGCCTGGTACGCCGAGGCCATCGACAAGGTGTACGACGAGATCGCGCCGACGCCGGCGAACGCGCTGGCGCTGATTCAGCGCGAGCCCGTGGGCGTGGTGGGCGCCATCGTGCCCTGGAACTACCCGATGATCATGGCTGCGTGGAAGCTGGGGCCGGCGCTGGCATGTGGCAACAGCGTGGTGCTCAAGCCGTCCGAGAAGTCGCCGCTGACGGCGCTGCGCCTGGCCGAGCTGGCGCTGAAGGCCGGTGTGCCCGAGGGCGTGTTCAACGTCGTGCCGGGCTATGGGCACGAGGCCGGCGAGGCGCTGGCGCTGCACATGGATGTCGATGCCCTCGGCTTCACGGGGTCGACCCGCGTGGGCCGCAAGATGCTCGAGTACGCGGGCCGCAGCAACCTCAAGCGCGTGTTCAACGAACTGGGCGGCAAGTCGGCCGTGCTGCTGTTCGACGACTTCGATGACCTGGACCGGGCCGCCGCGACGGTGGCGGGCAGCCTGTTCTTCAACCAGGGCGAGTCGTGCAACGCGCCGTCGCGCCTGCTGGTGCACGCGTCCATTGCCGATGCGGTGGTCGAGCGCATCGTCGCGCTCACGCCGAAGTTCCAGCCGGCCGATCCGCTGTCGACGGGCACCGTCATGGGGGCACTGGTCGACGAGGGGCAGCTGAACACGGTGCTGCGCTACATCGAGCAAGGGAACGCGCAGGGCGCGCGGTTGCTGGCCGGCGGCCGCCAGGCGCGTGCCGACACGGGCGGGTTCTACGTCGAGCCCACGGTGTTCGATGGCGTGCGCAACGACATGACGATCGCGCAGGAAGAGATTTTCGGGCCGGTGCTCAGCGTGGTCCGTTTCGAGGACGAGGCTCAGGCGGTGAGCCTGGCGAATGCGTCCAGCTACGGCCTGCAGGCCAGCGTGTGGAGCCGCAGCCTGGACCGCGCCCACCGCGTCGCACGCGCGCTGCGTGCGGGCACGGTGCACGTCAACCAGTACGACGACGACGACATCACGGTGCCGTTCGGGGGGGTGAAGCAATCCGGCAATGGCCGCGACAAGTCGCTGCACGCGCTGGAAAAGTACACCGAGTTGAAGACGACCTGGATCCGGCTGGACGGGGCCTGAGTCAGTGGGCTTGAGTCAGCGGGCCTGAGTCAGCGCGCGGCCTCGGCCTGCGCCGCGGTGGCGCGGGCTGCGTCGAGCCAGACGGGCTCGGCCTCGGTGGCGCGCCGCACGGCCTGGCGGGCGGCCTCGCGCGCGCCCGTCGGGTTGCCGCGTTGCAGGCGCACGCCGGCCAGGTTGTTCCAGGCGGCTGCGCTGTCGGTGCGCGCGGCCAGCTGCGCGAAGGCCGCTTCGGCGGCGGCCAGGTCGCCCTGGGCCACCAGGCTGTTGCCCAGGCCCATGCCGATCACCGTGTCGTCCGGCCAGCGGGCGGACGCCGTCTGCCAGGCCAGAGTGGCCCGCGCGGGGGGCGCCAACCGGCTGAAACCCAGCAGCGCATCGCGCGTGGCGGCCACCTCTGTGGTGGCCGGCAGGGTGTCGGGTGGCAGGGCCACGAAGGCCCAGTGGCGTGAGCGGGCCCAGGTGTGCTCGAAGGTGGTCAGGGTCATGCGCGCCTCGCGGGTCTCGCCCGAGCGCAGCAGCACCTCGCCGCCCGGCAGGTCGTAGCCCACCACCACGGCGTAGTGCCACATCGGCATGATGGGCAGGCTCAGGTTCAGCAGCACGCCCACGGGGTGGCCGGCCGCCACCTCGCGCAGCACGGCCACCAGCCGTGGCGGTAGCACGGTGGGCACGACGTCGTGCCTGCGGCCGGCGGCCAGCATCTCGAGCTGCAGGCTGCCGCCGCGTTCCGGCACAAAGACGGCTTGGCTGAGTGCCTCGGGCGCGACCGGGCGGCCCGCAGCACCCAGCAGCGTGGCGAGCACGGCCGGGCCGCATTGCAGGGCGGTCTGCGGGTGAAAGGGCGTGTCGGTGAGGTTCACCCGCGCCGGCAGGTCGGCCGGCGGCTGTGCGCGCAGGGCCTGCGACTGCGGGGCGCCGGAGCCGACGAGCGCGGCGCAGCCGGGCAGCAGGGGCAAGCCCCCTACCAGCCCGGCGGTCAGCACGGTGCGTCGAAGCGGGTTCAGCGGATCGAGCGGGTGAAGGGGAACACCTTGGTGAAGCCGAGGATGTCGGTCACCAGCAGCACGAGGAAGATGAACACGACGGTGCCCAGCACGTCGCCGGCGCCGGCAGGGGCGTGTTCCAGCGTGTCGGCCAGGTGGGCGACTTCGGCGTCGGTCAGCGATGCGACACGGGCGCGGGCGTCGTCCAGGTTCACGCCCTTGGCGGCCAGGGCTTCGGCCACATCGGCACGCTCCAGCGTGGCCAGCACCTCGGCGCGGCGCTGGCTGGCTTCGGCCTGCGTGACCTGGCCGGCCACCGCCTCGGTGGCGATCATGCCCGCGTGCGCGGCCTGGAGGCCGGCGGTGTGGCTCAGGGCGGCGGCCACCACCCAGGCGACGAGTTTCATCTTGCGGTTCATGGGTACATCCTTGAGTTGTTGTCGCCAAAGCATACCGCTGCCCTCCGGGGATGCAACAGGTCGATCGGTAAGCAAGCGTGAACGACCGTCCCGCGTTTTTGCGCTCAAAATCGGGTCATGTCTGCCTTGCCTGTTCTGGATGTCGTCTGCCTGTGCGCTGCGTGGTGTGGCACCTGCCGCGAGTACGAGGCCGTGTTTGCCGAGCTGAAACAGGGGGCACCCGGGCACCGCTATCGCTGGATCGACATCGAGGACGAGGCCGACCTGGTTGGCGACGTCGATGTGGAAACCTTCCCGACCCTGATGGTGGCCTGGCAGGGCCGCGTGCTGTTTGCGGGCCCCGTGCTGCCGCGCCTGGGGGACGTGCAGCGCCTGCTGGCGGTGCAGTCCGAGCGGGTGGCGGCATGGCAGGCGCGTGGGGAGACCCCGGCGCAGCCGGCGCTCGGTGTGCCCGAGGACCAGGCCCGGGCCTATGTGTCCCTGGCGCACCAGCTGCGTTGACGGGCGCGGAGGGGTGCCGGGGGCCGCTCACAACATGGCGGCGAACTCGGTGTGCAGCGGTTCATGCCGGATGTCCGGCGGCGTCCAGTGCCCTAGCCAGGACAGAAAGTCGCCGGCTGGCATGGGTTTGGCGATGAAGTAGCCCTGGGCCTCGTCGCAGGCCAGGCCCTCCAGGATCTTCCAGGACTGGGCGCTCTCCAGGCCTTCGGCCACCACCCGCAGGCCCAGGTTGTGGGCCAGGTCGATGGTCGAGCGCACGATCTTGGCGTCCTGCACGTCGTTTTCCATGTTCATGACGAAGGACTTGTCGATCTTGAGCTCATCGACTGGCAGGCGCTTGAGGTAGGCCAGCGACGAGTAACCCGTGCCGAAGTCGTCGATCGACAGCTTCAGGCCCATCTGGTGCAGGCGCTCGAGCGTGCCCAGGGCGCGCTGCGGATCGTCCATGATCGCGCTTTCGGTGATCTCGAGCACCAGCCGCGACGGGTCGGTGGCGTGGCGCTGCAACAGGGTCTCGACCTTGGCCGGCAGGTCCTGGTCCATCAGGTCGCGGGTGGAGAGGTTGACGGCCAGCTTCAGGGCCAGCCCGTGCTCGGCCAGGGTCTGGCTGAAGCGCGCCACCTCAGCCAGCACCCACATGCTGAGCACTCGGATGAAGCCGGTCTGTTCGGCAAAGGGGATGAAGCGCATCGGCGGCACCATGCCGCGCTCGGGGTGCTCCCAGCGCATCAGGGCTTCGGCGCCCACGACCTGGCCGGTGCGCAGGTCGATCTTCGGCTGCAGGAACAGTCGCAGCTGATGGTGGTCGACGGCATGACGCAGCTCGCCCAGCAGGGTCAGCGAGGCCTCGCTGCCGGAGTCCAGCCCGGCGTGGTAGGCGATCACCCCCGCCTGCTTCTGCTTGGCAGCGTACATCGCGACCTCGGCCCGGGCCAGCAGCACGTCGGCGTCCTCGCCGTGATCCGGCGCGACCACCAGGCCGATGCCGGCACCCAGGTCGATCCGGTGATCGTCCAGGGCCACCGGCATTTCGAGCGTGCCGAGCAGGGCCTGCGCCACTGAATGGGCCTCGGCGGCGCCGGTCTCGGGCAGCAGGATGGCGAACTCGTCGCCGCCCAGCCGGGCGAGCACGGCGCCGGGCGTGGCTGGCATGGCATGGCGCAGCCGATCGGCCACCGCCCGCAGCAGACGGTCACCCACGCGGTGGCCCAGCACGTCGTTGACGTGCTTGAAGCGATCGAGGTCGAGCATCAGCACGGCACAGGGCGCCGTGCCGCCCGCCCGTGCCAGCAGGGCCGCGCGCAGATCCAGGCGGAATTGCGCCCGGTTCGGCAGGTCGGTCAGCGGGTCTTCGTAGGCCAGGCGCCGGACTTCGCGGGCGCGTGTCTGCAGGGCCACGCGCATCGTTTCGAACGACTGCGCGAGTTCACCGATCTCGTCGTGGCTGGGCAGGGCCACGGTGGTGTCGTAGTCGCCCTCCTCCAGTCGGCGCGCCGAGCGTGACAGCAGGCGCAGCGGGGTCGTGATGTAGCGGGCCGTGATGGCGCTGCCCACGGCAAACACCACCACGCCCAGCAGCGACAGGACCAGCAGGATGCGCTGCAGGGCCCGATGCGGGGCGAGGGCCTCGTCGACGGAGCGCAGCAACAAGGCCGTGACGGGGGGATGGCCCTCGCTGCCGGGAAGGGCCACGGCGCGGGTGTCGAGCTCGGTGCCGCTCAGGAAGACCGCGTGATGGCGTTCGCCGCGTTGCGGGTCGAAGTCCTGGCGATCGGGCCGCCATGACGCGCCCAGCTGAGCCCACTCGTTCTGCGGACGGGTGGACAGCATGGTGTGCCACTGGGTGCCCGGCTGGGCCTGCATGAGTGCCGCATCCAGCCCGGACAGGCTGCGCAGGTCCTGCAGCAGACTCTCGCCTACCGCGAAGGCCATTCCCACCCAGCCGATGACGCCGGTGGCCTTCACCGGCACGGCCACGATCTGATAGGGCAGGCCGTCGATGACCTCGAACAGGTGAGCCTGTGTGCGGCCTTCGTGTCCCCGGCGTGCATAGTGCGCCATGGCCTGTACGAACCGGGCGCCCCGCGGATCGGTGGCGGCGACGAGCCGAAAGTCGGCGTCGGTGTAGGCGGCCATGGCAGCGTCCACCCGTCCGGCGCTGTTGTCCAGCGCGGACTGGACCGTGGCCGCATCTCCGCTGGCAATGGCCGCGCGGAACCCGAAATCCGAGGCGAGGACCCGGGTGGCCTGGCTGAGGTTGACGTTGTTCTGTTCGAGCAGGCGTTGCAGCACCCGCTCGCCCGTCTGCAGGTCGGCGAGGATCTGGCTGCGCGCGATGCCTTCAATGTGGTAGCGGATGAACCACCAGGTTCCTCCCTGGATGACCAGGAGGAGACCGAGAAAGACCACGACGATGCGCGCCTGCAGGCTGTGGGCAAGAAAGGTGCGCATGAGGGGCGAGACCGACGACGTTCAGGACGTGCGGCCACCTCCGCGTCGGCCGGGCGGAGGCATGGGGCGCTGTGTGTCGTGGCGAACCCAGATGGCCATGGCCTGGTCCAGCCAGTGGCCGGCGTGGTCGGTGGGGGCCGGCACCGGGACGTCCGCACCATGCGGGGCACGGCTTTGGGCGGTACCGGGCGGCAGAGGTGGACTGGGATTGCGGGTGACCATGATGCGGCGGGGCGGGTTTGCGTTGAGTCGCTCTCGTGTTATCGGTCATCGTCGTCCATCCTTGACATCGGCAAGACCCGTAACAAGGCGTGCAAACCGGCCCTGTTCGTGCCAAAGCTCACGCCGCAGCGCGCTCCGGAATCGTCTGCTGCAGCTTCTCGTCGAGCCGCCCCAGGAAGCGGCGCACGTCGGCCGGATCGACCTCGTCGTTCTGGTGGATCACCGTGAGCAGCTGACGGCCTTGCAGGCTCAGCGCCCCGATGAGCAGGGCGGTGCTGACGGTGGCGGGCCAGAACTCGGTGACGCGCAGGGTCGCGTCCTTCGGATTGATGAATTCCGCTGGCCCGAGGTTGGTCAGGTGGCAGCTGACCGGGGCAAAGCGCTGGCGCCGCTTGGCCTGCACGATGAGGTGGCTGTAGAGGCGTCGACCCATCAGCGGCAGCCACTCGTACACGGTCAGCGGCAGGGCGTGGTCGCGGCGCTCGTAGCGGGCCAGCTGCTGTCTGACCTGGGTGTCGAGGTCGGCGATCTGTGCGGTCAGGTCGGGTTGAGGCCGCCCATGCACGACGAAGGAATGGACATGGTTGCCGATCTCGGGGGACTGCCCGGCCGGGAAGTGGCGACGCAGGTCGACCGACAGGCGGATGGCGGCCCGGGCCTTGGGGTCGCCCGCGGCGTCTTCCAGAAAGACCTCGGCCACCAGGGCCAGCAGCAGCGTGTTGACGGTGGTGCCCTGGGCCTTGGCCAGCGCCTTGAGGGCATCGGCCGGCACGCTCAGGGCGTGGTGGTGCACGGTGCTCGTGGTGAAGCGTGGCGAGGACCGGCGCGCCAGCGTCAGCACGCGTGTGCCGGCACGCTCGCGGGCGTCGGCGCGGGCCTGTTTGAGGAACCGCGCGATGCTGCCGGGCCAGTGCCACCAGGCCTTGGGCCGCACGGCCGGCGCCATCGACGCGCTCTGCAGCGGCATGGCGGCAATGGGCTGGCCGTTGAGCCGGGCGACCAAGGCCGCGATGAACTGCACCATCGAGCGGCCGTCTCCGATGATGTGGTGTGCCGAAAACGCCAGTACCGGCTGCGTGGGGTGGGGCAGCAGCCGGGCGCGCCAGGGCAGCCCGCGCTCCATGGGCATCGGGTCGTTCAGCAGCCGGGTGTGCCAGGCCTGGAGGGCCGTGCGCGAGGTCGGGTCCACATCGCCCTGCACCTGGAAGGCATCGTCGAGCAGGGCGTCGATGTGGGCGTCGTCAGGCAGGATGCGCAGCGCGTGGCTGAACCGCGTGGGCTCGACCACGCCGCGCAGACGGGGGCAGGCGCTGGTCAGCTCCCGCAGCGCCTGGCGCACCGTGGCGGCCTCCAGCGGGCCCTGGAAGCGCAGCACATAGGGCTGGTGGATGGAGCCCAGGTAGCCCTCGCACGCCCAGTAAAGGTGTTCGGAGCGGTTCAAGGCCTGAAGGTCGTCGGCATGGCTCACGGCGGTACATCCTGGATCGCGGTCTGTCGGTTCCGCGTTTGACGCGGTGCGATCCACTGTAGCCAGCCGGTTCCCCCGGGCCTCTGAGGGGTTTCCTTGTCCGACACCCCGGGCTTGAGGGGGGCGTCGGGGCGTGTGGCTCAGACCCGCGCGGGCGTGGCCACCACCTTGCTCAGCTGCTGAGCCAGACGGCGCAGGGCGTCCCACGGGTCTTCCGGCCACTGCGGGTGCCGCAGGCCTTTGACGATGCCGTCGACGATGCTGGCGTTGGCCACCAGGCGGGCCAGCGTGCCCAGACGGGCTTTGGGCAGGATGCGTTCGAACAGGCGCTCGCGCGGGCCCCACACGCGCTGCTCGCGCAGCACCATGGGCAGTGGCTTGCCCCCGTCGAGCGCCTGGCGGGCGCGGTACAGCGCGAGGATGTCTTCGGCCAGGGCCCAGTGCACCAGCACGGCGGCTTCGCCCTCGGCCTGCAGGCCGTCGATCATGCGCAGCGTGCGCTGCAGCTGGCCGGACAGCACGGCCTCGCTGAGTTTGAACACGTTGAAGCGGGCCACGTCGACCACGGCCTCTTCGATCTGTTCGATGGTCAGCACGCCGGGCGGGTGCAGCAGGCCGAGCTTGACGATCTCCTGGTGGGCAGCCAGCAGGTTGCCCTCGACGCGGTCGGCGAAAAAGGCCAGCGTGCGCTGCCCGGCCTCACCGGGTTCGACCTGCTGGCCCTGGGCGGCCAGTCGCTGCGCGATCCACACGGGCAGCTGGGCCCGCTCGATCGGGTCGCACCGCAGCGTGACCCCGATGCCATCGAGCGCCGAGAACCAGGCGCTGCTCTGCTGGGTCTTGTCCAGCCGGGGCAGCGTCACCAGGGTGACGACGGCGTCGTTGCCAGCCGCGGTGTCGCAGTACTGCTGCAGCGCCTGCGAGCCGTCCTTGCCGGGCTTGCCCGAGGGAATGCGCACCTCGATGAACTGGCGGTCGCCGAACAGCGACATCTCGCTGGCCGCACCCAGCAGCCCCGACCAGTCGAAGTGTGCGCCCGCCACCGTGTGGACCTGGCGCTCGGTGTGGCCAGCGGCCCGGGCCGCGGCGCGGATGGCGTCCCCGGCTTCCTGCACCAGCAGGGGCTCGTCGCCGTACAGGGTGTAGACGGGCTTGAGCGTGCCACCGCATTTCTGCAGGTGGCTGGCGAGCTGGTCGTGGCGCAGTTGCATGGCGCAGCGGGGCAGCCGGCGGCTCAGCGCGCGCTGTCGCGGGCTGGGGCCCGGGGCGTCGGCACGCGGCGATCCGGCTCGGCTTCCAGGTCGATCACGGCCGGTGCCGCATCCGGCTGGGGCGGCGAGGGCAGGTCGGCCGGCGTGATGGCCGACAGGCGCCGCAGCACCTGGTTGACGATGTCGGTCTGCATGGCGCGCTGCAGCGCCGCCGACTCGTCCTGCTTGGCCAGCGCGTCCTTCTCGTTGTAGGTCAGGTCGTTGGACATCGAGATGTCGCTGGGGGGCACGAGCACGGTGCCGTCACCCCGTCGCACCTGAAAGCGCAGCTTGATGCGCGCGGTCATGCCGCGCACCTGGCCATAGCGGGTGGTCGAGCTGACCACCATGTCGCGCGTGTCGCTCAGGGCCTCGAACACGAGGTGGCTGGTCGGCACGCTGGTGCTGGACGCCTGCCGGGTCGCTTCGAGCGAGCTGCCCACCACCCGCACGCCGGTGTTCTCGAGTGCGCGGGCCAGTTCGGTCGCCAGCTGCGAGGTCGGCGCGAAGCCGGTGAGCTGGATGGTCTGGAAGGCCATGCCGTACTGGCCGCGCATGCGGAAGCCGCAACCCGAGAGGGCGAGACCAGCCAGGCTCAGGCTCAGGGTGTGAGCCAGCCAGCGGCGACGGTCTGCGTGCGGCAGCGCCTGTCGGGCTGGGCGGTCGAAGGGGGCGGCTGGCGCCGCAGCCGTATCGCGTTTCATCAGACCACCACGTTGACCAGGCGGCCCGGCACCACGATGACCTTCTTCGCCGGCTTGCCTTCGGCAAACTTGGCGAAGTCTTCGCTGGCCAGGGCGGCCGCCTCGATGGTGGCCTTGTCGGCCTGCGGGCTGACCTTGATGGAGCCGCGCAGCTTGCCGTTGACCTGCAGCATCAGCTCGATCTCGTCCTGCACCAGGGCGGCGGCGTCGACCTTGGGCCAGGGCGTGTCCAGCAGGTCGCCCAGTTGTGCGGCGTAGCCCAGCTCGCTCCAGAGCGCGTGCGCCAGGTGCGGTGTGGCCGGGTACAGCACGCGCACCAGGATGCCGAGGCCCTCGATCAGCGCGATCTGGCCGTCGGCGGTGTCGCCGCCCTTGAAGCCTTCCAGCGCGTTGAGCATCTTCATCGCACCGGAGACCACGGTGTTGTACTGCATGCGCTGGTAGTCGTAGTCCACCTGCTTGAGCACGGTGTGGATCTCCAGGCGCAGGGCCTTGGCGTCCTTGCCGAAGGCCACGTCGGCCATCCGGTTGGCGCCGTCGGCCACGGGCAGGGCGCTGGCGAAGTCGAGGTTGCGCAGCTTCACGCCGAAGTTCCACACGCGGCGCAGGAAGCGGTAGCTGCCTTCCACGGCGGCGTCGTTCCACTCCAGCGTCAGCTCGGGCGGCGCGGTGAACATGGTGTACAGGCGGGCGGTGTCGGCGCCGTACTTCTCGATCAGCTGCTGCGGGTCGATGCCGTTGTTCTTCGACTTCGACATCGTGCCCACGCCTTCGTAGTCGATGGCGGTGCCGACCGGCAGCTTGCCGTCGGCGCTGTCGACTTCGTTGATGAGCTTGGCACCCACCACCTTGCCGGCGTCGTCGAACACGTGCTCGACGTCATGGGGCCAGAAGTACTCCTTGCCGCCCTTGGCGGTGCGGCGCGAGTAGATGTGGTTGAGCACCATGCCCTGCGTGAGCAGCTTCTTGAAGGGCTCGTCCACCTTGATCAGGCCGAGGTCGCGCATGACCTTGGTCCAGAAGCGCGCGTACAGCAGGTGCAGGATGGCGTGCTCGATGCCGCCGATGTACTGGTCCATGCCGCCATCGGCCATCCAGTAGTCGGTGCGGGCATCGACCATGGCGCCGTGGTTGTCGGCACAGGTGTAGCGCAGGAAGTACCAGCTCGAGTCCACGAAGGTGTCCATCGTGTCGGTTTCGCGCTGGGCGGGCTTGCCGCACTTCGGGCAGCCCACGTTCAGGAAGTCGGGGCGCGACTTCAGCGGGTTGCCGCTGCCATCGGGCACCACGTCTTCGGGCAGGCGCACGGGCAGGTCCTTTTCGGGCACCGGCACCGGGCCGCAGTCGGCGCAGTGGATGATGGGGATTGGGGTGCCCCAGTAGCGCTGGCGGCTGATGCCCCAGTCGCGCAGGCGCCAGGTGGTCTTCTTCTCGCCCACGCCCTTCGCGATCAGGATCTCGGCGACCTTGTTGACGGCCTCTTTGTGGGTCAGGCCATTCAGCTCACCCGAGTTGACGCACACGCCCTTGAGCTTGTCGCCGTACCACTCTTGCCAGGCTTCGGTCGAGAAGGTCTCGCCGTCCACGGCGATGACCTGCTGGATCGCAATGCCGTACTTCTTGGCAAAGGCGAAGTCGCGCTCGTCGTGCGCGGGCACGCCCATCACGGCGCCGTCGCCATAGGACATCAGCACGTAGTTGCCGACCCAGACCTCGACCTGCTGGCCGGTGATCGGGTGGGTGACGAACAGGCCGGTGGGCACGCCCTTCTTCTCTTGCGTGGCCAGCTCGGCCTCGGTGGTGCCACCGGTCTTGCACTCGTCGATGAATGCCTGCACTTCGGGCTTGCTTGCGGCGGCGTGCAGGGCCAGCGGGTGCTCGGCTGCCACGGCGCAGAAGGTCACGCCCATGATGGTGTCGGCGCGCGTGGTGAAGACCCACAGCTGACCGTTGTTGATCAGGGCGCCGTCAGTGCCTTTGATGTCATGCGCAAACGCAAAGCGCACGCCTTCGCTCTTGCCGATCCAGTTTTCCTGCATCAGGCGCACGCGCTCGGGCCAGCCGGCGAGGTAGTTCTTTTCCTCGGGGTTGGCCACCGCGCTCAGGAGCTCGTCGGCGTACTTCGTGATGTTCAGGTAATAGCCGGGGATCTCGCGCTTTTCCACCAGCGCGCCCGAACGCCAGCCGCGGCCGTCGATCACCTGCTCGTTGGCCAGCACGGTCTGGTCGACCGGGTCCCAGTTGACGGTCTGGGTGCGGCGTTCGCAGATGCCGGCTTCCAGCATCTTGATGAACAGCCACTGGTTCCACTTGTAGTACTCGGGCTGGCAGGTGGCGATCTCGCGCGACCAGTCGATCGCCAGCCCCATCGCCTTCATCTGCTTCTTCATGTAGGCGATGTTGTCGTACGTCCAGGCGGCGGGCGGCACCTTGTTCTTGAGCGCGGCGTTCTCGGCCGGCAGACCGAAGGCGTCCCAGCCCATGGGCATCAGCACGTTGTGACCGTTCATGCGCAGGTAGCGCGTGAGCATGTCGTTGATCGTGTAGTTGCGCACGTGGCCCATGTGCAGCTTGCCCGAGGGGTAGGGCAGCATCGAGCAGGCGTAGAAGGCCTTCTTCGACGTGTCTTCGGTCACCCGGTAGGCGTCGTGACCGTTCCACAGCGGCTGAGCCCAGTGCTGTTGGGCACGCGCTTCGATGGCACGCGGGTCGTAGGTCTGGGTTTCGTTGGTGCTCATGGGGGGCGGAACGACGGGAATCTGGGGCGGTGGGCCACCGCGAAGCGGGAGCGGGCCGGGCACGGCAGCGGGGCCAGCCCGAACGGAAGCGAACCCTGGATTATAGGAAGGCGGTTTGGTCCGGGCGGGCCGGTTTGTGGTGGTTTCCGGCGCGGTGCCGGACCGCCATAATGCCGCGGCCCGGTGTCACCCGTTGGATGTCCGTTTCACCATGACCCAAGCCGCCCCCGTTCGCCATTTCACGCGCACCTTTCTGTCCGGCATGCTGGCGGCCCTGCCCATGCTGGCCACGGTGCTGATCTTCACCTGGCTGGCGCAGTGGCTCTACGGGTGGCTGGGGCCGCAGAGCCTGATCGGCGGGGTGTTTGTCCAGTTGGGCCTGGGCCTCTCCGAATCCCGGTGGGTGGGATACGCCCTGGGCGTGCTCATCATCGCGGGGGCCATCTATGCCCTGGGTCTGCTGGTCGAGGCACAGCTGCAGGCCGGCCTGGCCCGTGTGGTCAACCTGGTGCTCGGGCGCATTCCGCTGGTGCGCAACGTCTACGATCTCGTCCACCGGTTCGTCGACATCCTCGGGCAGCGCGACGAGGATGGGCTCAAGTCCATGAGTGCCGTCTGGGTCACCTTCGGCGGGCCGGGTGGCGTCAAGGTGCTGGGCTTGCTGTCCACGCCCGAGCCGGTGACGCTCGACGGTCTGCCCTATGTGGCGGTGATCGTGCCCACGGCCCCGGTGCCGGTGGGGGGCGGCCTGCTCTATGTGCCGCAGGCTTGCGTCGTGCCGGCGGACGTCGGCATGGAGGCGGTCACCAGCATCTACGTGTCGATGGGGGTGACGTCGGGACAGCACCTCGGGCGCAGCCAGACGGTGGGTTGAGCCGCCATCTGGCCCTACGCCCTGACGACCGCCCGGAGCGACGGGCGGCGGCTGCGGGTCAGGCCAGCCCTTCGGCCTTCAAGGTGCGCTGCACCGCCGGGCGTGCGCCCACACGGGCCTGGAAGGCCTGCAGCTGGGGCCAGGGCGTGAGGTCGAGCTTGATGACCCGGGCCCAGCTCAGCACCACGAACAGGTAGATGTCGGCCACGCTGTAGCCTTCGGGCAGCAGGTATTCGCGGCCGGCCAGCTCGGTGTTGACGTAACCCAGGCGTTGTTTCAGGTTGGCCTGGGCGGCGGCCTTCATGTCGGGCGTCGAGTCGGGCTTGAAGAAGGGCGTGAAGCTCTTGTGGAGCTCGGTGCCGATGAAGGTCAGCCAGCGCTGCAGCTGGTAGCGCGCCAGGGTGCCGTTGGCGGGGGCCAGCTGCCGGTCGGGCACCTGGTCGGCCAGGAACTGGATGATGGCCGGCCCTTCGGTCAGCAGCACGCCGTTGTCCAGCTCCAGGGCCGGCACGTAGCCCTTGGGGTTGACCGCGCTGTAATCGGCGCCGGTGGCCGTGATCTTGGTGCGCAGGTCGACCTGCTCGGTGTTGTATGCCGGGCCGGACTCTTCCAGCACGATGTGGGGCGACAGCGAACAGACGCCGGGGGAGAAGTACAGTTTCAAGGACGGCCCCTCAGGGGAAGAAAGCAGCCGGGATTGTGTGCCGGGCGCGCTATCCCCGTGGGTACGTCAGGCCTTTGCGCGGTAGGGCGCCGCCTGCCGCTGTTGCCGCTCGATGCGGCGCACATAGCCCCGCACCAGCCGGGCAAACAGCGCGGGCTGCTGCAGCGGCAGCCAGTGGCCGGCGTCCACCTCGACCCGGTGCAACTGCGGCACCCAGCGTGCCAGGTGGGCCGGGTCGCTCAAGGCCGGGCCGACAAAGCGGTCGCGCAGCGGCACGATGACCTGCACCGGGGCGTGCGCGTGGCGGTCGCCCGGCCCCAGCAGCCGGGGCAGCATGTTGGCGCGGTACAGCCGCATGCCGCGCACGCCGTCGGCGGTCTGCCCGGGGCGCGGCTCGGCCGGCGTGCGTTCCAGCCACTTCAGCCAGCGCGCCCAGTGCGGCCCCAGCACGGTGTGCCACATCACCGTGGGCAGCAGGGGCAGGTGGAAGAAGCCGATGTACCACGAGCGCAGTCCCTGCATCAGGTACTGGCCCAGGTTGTGTGGGGTGGGGCGGCGGAGCCGGTCGCGCATCCAGTGGCCGGCATGATCGAGACAAGGGCCGGAACAGCTGGTGTACGAGGCGATGCGGCCGCGCAGGGTGGGATCGGTCACGGCCTCCCAGCCCTGGATCGAGCCCCAGTCGTGGGCCACGAGGTGGACCGGCCGGTCGGGACTGAGGGCGTCGATCACCGCGCGCAGATCGGCCACCAGCCGGGGCAGCTGGTAGTCGGCCGTGCGCGCCGGCACGAACGAGGCGCCGGCACCGCGCACGTCGTAGGCCACGACCTGCCACTGATCGGCCAGCAGCGGCGCGATCCGGGCCCAGATGCCGCTGTGGTCCGGGTAGCCGTGGATGAAGACGATGGTGCTGCGACCGGGTGAACCCCATTGCTGCACGGCCAGCGGGCCGTCGGGACCGTCGACCAGGCGGGCGCGGGGGATGAGGGTGGCGGACATGGACGTGACCTCGCAGGGCGGGGGCTGCAGGGACGCAGCAGAGGGAGCTTCATCTTAGAAAGGCTCCTTGCCGGTGTGAGGTCGTGCGGACGACGTCCGGGGTGCTTGGACGACGTCTGGCGTCTTCCGCTCAGGGGCCGGCCTGCTGGGCCGACGCCGGCAGGCCGAACACGTGGTCGAACACCCAGTTGAAGCAGAAGGTGTAGACGAGGAAGAGCGCCACCAGGCCCAGGTCGGCCAGGAGGGCGGCCCACCAGCCCATGTCCAGCGCCCAGGCGATCAGCGGCAGCGTCATCAGCACCAGCCCGCCCTCGAAGCCGATGGCGTGCAGCGCGCGCCGCCTCGGGGTCCGGCGCCGGTCGACCTGCCGGCGCTCCCAGGCTTCGAACAGGGTGTTGTAGACCAGGTTCCAGCTCACGGCGATCACCGAGCACGCGATGGCGAACGGGCCGGTGTCACCCAGGCCTTTGCCGGCGATCGGTTGCATGATCACGGCCAGCATGGCGATGGCCACGGCTTCGTACAGGGTGGCGTGCACCACTTTGCGTTTGATGCCCTGCATGGGTCGTCTCCAGCGGGCGTCAGGACGCGATGGTCAGGGCCACGTCCCAGTCCTGGAGCAATTGCGCGAAGGGCGGAGGCGGCAGGGCCTCGGTGAACACACGCCGCATGTGCCGCAGGTGGCCCACGCGTGCCAGCGCCGTCTGGCTGAACTTGCTGACGTCGGCCACCAGCCAGGCCGCGCGCGATTGCGCGAGCATCACTTGGCTGACGGGCAGTTCGCGCTGGTCGCGGTCGCGCAGGCTGCCATCCGGGTCGATGCCCAGCGTGGTCTGGATGGCGATGTCCACCTTGAACTGCTTGAGGAAGTCGACGGTGCTGTCGCCTTCGAGCGCGCTGTCGCGGTGGCGCAGTGTGCCGCCGGCCACGTGCACCTTGCAGTCGCTGTGCTCATTGAGCAACTGGGCCACGTGCAGGTTGTGGGTGACCACCGTCAGCCCCGGCTTGTGGAGCAGCTCGCGGGCCACGGCCTCGACCGTGGTGCCCACGCCGAGCATCAGGGTGGCGCCGTCCGGGATGGCCCCCGCGACGGAGCGCGCGATGCGGGCCTTGGCATCGGCCTGCATGGCCTGGCGTTCTTTCCAGGCCCCGATGCGCGCGGGTTCCCGTGGCAGGCTCACGCCGCCATGAAAACGCTGCAGCAGGCCCGCATCCGCGAGCCGCTGCACATCGCGGCGCACCGTTTGCATCGTCACGTCCAGCCGCTGTGCCAGACGCTCCACCGACACCGCACCGCGCGCCCGCACCTCTTCCAGCAGAGAAAGCTGCCGGGGATTGGGGCTCCATGGTGTCTGCGGGCGGGTGGTCGGTTCCTCCGTGTGATGTGTTGTGTTTTCCGCGTTCATCTTTCCGAGGGTATCCGAAAAGATCCGAACACAAAAGAAGACAAACGCGCGTTCCAGGGGCTTGAGGCTGTCGTTCAATGGCAGGGTCGCCGCTGCCTGTCCGCCCATCATGTCGATGCTGTCTTCGCCCGCCGTGCTGCCCGATGAAACCGTGGACCACCATGCCGACGTGCTCGTGGTGGGCGGCGGGCTGCACGGCTGTGCCATTGCACGCGACCTGGCGGGGCGCGGCTGGCGGGTGCTGCTGTGTGAACAGGACGACCTGGCTGCCCACGCGTCGGGGGCCACCGGCAAGCTGGTGCATGGGGGCCTGCGTGAACTGGCGCGGCTGGACCTGGGCGGGGTGAAGCGGGCGCTGCTGGAGCGCCACCGGCTGTTGCATGCCGCCCCGCATCTGCTGTCGCCAGTCCGGCTGGTGATGCCGCACGACGACGGCATGCGCACGGCGTCCCTGATCCGCCTGGGCCTGTGGTGGCACGACCAGCTTGCCGCCGACAGCGGCCTGGCGCCCAGCGAGGCCGTGGGGCTGCGCCGATCCCGGCTGGGCGCGCTGCTGCAGCCTGGGTGGTCCCGCGCGTTCGTCTACACCGAGGTGATGGCCGACGACACGCGGCTGGCCGTGCTGTGCGCCCGCGATGCTGCCGAACAGGGGGCGCTGGTGCTGACCCGCACCCGCTGCGAGCAGGCTGTGCCGCGAGAAGGGGGCTGGCGGGCCACGCTGGCCCGACGCGATCCTGCCGCGGGGCAGGTGGTGCGGCGTCTGCAGGTGCAGGCGCGGGTCGTCGTGAACGCGGCGGGAGCCTGGGCGCCGGGTGTGCTCGGCGACGTGCTGGGCCTTGCGCCTGCCGCCGGCGCGCTGCAGAACGGCGAGCCTGCGGGCTGGAGCTGGCAGCGGAGCACCCACATGGTCGTGCCCCGTTGCAGCGACCCGGACCATGGCTGCGTCTTCCATACGCGGTCGGGGCGCTTCGTCTTCGCGCTGCCCTATGAGCGGCATTTCACCCTCATCGGAGCCGTCGAGCACGCTCACCAAGGCGCCCTGGATGTGGCGGCGTCTGCGCAGGACATCGGCTTGCTCTGCGAGGAGGTGGGGCGTTACCTGATCCGCCCGCCCCGCCCCGAGGACGTGGTGTGGGCTTATGCGGGCCTGCGCGGATCGCCGCAGCGTTCACGCCGTGGCGAAGAGGGTGCCCTGGGCCGTCATCTGCTGCAGGCTCAGGTGCGCCCTGCACCCGTGCTCACGGTCTGGGGGGGCACGCTGTCGTCGTTCCGGTTGCTGGCGGAGCAGGCGGCTGACCAGGTCGGCGACCTGCTGGGTGAGCGGCGACTGGCCTGGACGGCCGAGGCCGCGCTGCCCGGGGGACTGCTGGGCGAGCTGCTGGACAAGCGGGTGTCGCCCGAACTGGACATGCTGGCGTTCCAGTCACGCCTGCGCCAGCGCCATCCCTGGCTGGACCTGCCCTTGCTGCGCCGCTGGACGCGGGCCTATGGCAGCCGGGTGCTGCGCCTGCTGGACGGGGTGCGGGGCCGAGGCGACCTGGGCGCCGAGGTGCTGCCCGATCTGTTCGAGGCCGAGCTCTACCACCTGCGCCGCCAGGAATGGGCGATGACGGCCGAGGACGTGCTGTGGTGGCGCAGCAAGCTGGGCCTGCATGCCACGCCCGCGCAGCGCGAGGCCCTGGCAGACTGGTTCGCGCGCCAGCATTGCGGCACCGGGCAGGCCGACATGGTCTGGCTGCACGGCGCGACCGGCACGGCGGGCTGAGCCGCGGCGTGCCGGCATGGGGTCAGTCTTCGCCGCGGGGCATCAGGCAGTGGCCGCGGGCCTGGGCCACGGGTCGCTGCGGGTCATCCTGCCAGATGTTGACCTGGACCAGGGCCACGCGGTTGCCCTGCCGCACGGTTGTGCCCTGCACGAAGGTGTCGACCGGCTTGGCCGAGCGCAGGTAGGCGATGGCGAAGTCGACCCCGCGCGGCACGCCCTGCAGGCCCGGGTTGGTGGCCACCAGGTGCAGGATCATCCCCGTTTCACCGAAGCCGGCCAGCACGCCGCCGTGCAGTGCCGGCAGGATGGGGTTGCCGATCAGATCGGGCTTGAAGGGCAGTCGGAACACCGGGCCTGCGTCCACCTGTGGCTGCTGGTGCACGTTCAGGAAGTCCACATAGGGCGAGCGGCCCGGCGGGATGGCCAGGGTCTCCGGCAGATCGGCCGGGGTGCTCTGGAAGACCTGGCTGGGTTCGATGCTCACCGGTGCGCTGAGCGAGGCCGCGGCCTGGTCGGGGCTCATGGGCGCCGCGGCGGTGGGTGCCGAGCCGGCTCGTTCCTGGCGCCGGGTGTTGGCCGTGGCGCGCATGAAGGTCGCGTTCACCATGGCCACCGGTTCGGCCCGGCCCGGCTGGAACAGCTCGCCGCGGACGAAGGCCACGCTGCGCGACACACGGTGGCACTCGGCGCGGCAGACGATCTCCTGGTTGGCCAGCGCGGGGCGCAGGTAGTCCATGCGCAGGTCCAGCGTGGCAAAGGGCTCGATCTCGGTCAGCGCGGTGCCGACGGCCACGCCGCACGCGGTGTCTGCCAGCACGCTGAGCACACCCGGGTGAATCAGGCCGCGTTCGGTGTCGCCGGTCCAGGTGTCGCGTGCCGGCAGACCGAGGCCGGCCCGGCCTTCGCCGACTTCGGTGACGTACATGCCGGAGGCCCGGGCATAGGGGATGCCCTTGATGAACGCCTCCACCCATTGCAGGCGACCATTGTTCGAAAAGATGTCCATGGGCCGAGATTGTCCACAGCCTGCATGCCCACTTCTCGCGCCGGCTTGTAAAAGGTAATCCGGCTTTCCGACCCGGTAAGCGCCGTGTGTGCCCGGCTGGCGTATCCGGTCAGCGCCGCGGCTGCAGGTCGATCGCCAGCCCCGTGTCCGTCACGCGCAGCCCGCTCACCTCGTAGCCCATGCGGTCGGCGGTGCGCAGGTCCTCGGGCTTGAACTGGTGGATCACCTGATCCTCCAGGCGGTCCTCCGCCAACCAGGCGCCCAGCCGGGTCAGCTGGTGGCGGGCCGCGGCGGGCAGGCCGGACAGCTGGATGTCTTCCACGCGCACCTGGCTCAGCCGCACGCTCAGGTCCTGCGGCTCGTAGCGCAGCCCGAAGCTCATGGCCACCTTGCCCGTGTAGGCCTGGCCCATCAGCAGGTCACGCGCCTGCAGCGGCACCGCGGCCAGCACGCGGTTGTCCTGGGGTTGCAGTGTCAGCTCGGGCAGGCCGGCCTGCACGTCCAGCAGGTTGAGCAGGCGCCGTGTGGTCGGGAAGCGCTTGCCCAGCTTGCTCAGCAGCTCTTCTCGTGTGATGACGACCGTACGCGGCCCGAACAGGCGGGCGCAGGCCCCCAGCGCCAGGGTGGCGGGCAGCACGGTGGCCAGGCGCAGCAGGTGACGACGGGGCGGGGTGGGGGCGTGGTGCATGGGCGGTCAGACGGTGGACGAGGTGACGACAGGGGCCATGCCGGGGCGCAGGCAGGCGCCGTGCCGGCCGACCCAGTCCTGCAGGCTCAGCACCTCCAGGCCGGTGCGCTTGCGCGCGCGCGAGGCCAGCTTCAGCAGCGCTGCGTCCTTGGTGAACAGCCAGGTGGCGCCCACATGCAGGGCCAGGTCGATGAAGACCTGGTCATCCGGGTCCTTGCAGCGCAGCGGGCCGCGCGGCGGCTCGGCCACCATCTCGGCGTGTGCGAACACCGTGGTGGTCCAGGCCGGGTCGGGCTGCCAGCGGGCAAAGGCGCTGCGCGGCCACACGTGATGCCACTCGGTTTCCATCGCGGGGGTGGCGAGCCAGCGCAGCGTGCCGGCGGCCAGCGCCGCGGCCACGGGCAGGGCGGCCGGGTCCTTGAACACCCGCCAGTCGAGCAGGGCGTTGGTGTCGAGGATGGCGATCGGGGCGCCGTTCATCGTGTGATCCGGCTGAGGCCCGGGCGGGCGCTTGCGCTGCGGTTCATGCCGCGCTCGCGATGACGCCGCCGCCCAGGCACACATCGCCCTGGTACAGCACGGCCGATTGCCCCGGCGTGACCGCCCATTGCGCCTCGGGGAAACGCAGCGCGATCCGGCTGGTGCTGGCGTCCGTGACCTCGCACGGTGCGTCGGCCTGGCGGTAGCGCGTCTTGGCGCCCACGCCGGCCTCGCCGACTTGCGGCCCGCGGCCGTCGACCCAGCTCAGGTCGTCGGCCACCAGCGTGTGCTGCTGCAGCCACGGGTGGTCATGGCCTTGCACCACGTACAGCGTGTTCTTTTCAAGGTCCTTGCGCGCCACGAACCAGGGCTCGTGCTCGCCGCCGCCCCGCGGGGCGCCCTTGTCCTTCACGCCCCCGATGCCGATGCCCTTGCGCTGCCCCAGCGTGTAGAAGCTCAGGCCCACGTGCTCGCCCAGCTTGCGGCCGCGGTCGTCCTGGATGGGCCCGGGCGTGTTGCTCAGATAGCGGTTGAGGAACTCGCGGAACGGCCGCTCACCGATGAAGCAGATGCCGGTCGAGTCCTTCTTCTTGGCGTTGGGCAGCCCGATCTCGGCCGCGATGCGGCGCACCTCGGTCTTGGGCAGCTCGCCCACGGGGAACATCGTCTTGCTCAGCTGCGCCTGGTTCAGCCGGTGCAGGAAGTAACTCTGGTCCTTCAGCGGGTCCAGCCCCTTGAGCAGTTCATAGCGCAGGCCCTGCTGGTGCGCGAACGCGGCATCCGGCACGGCCCGCACCCGCGCGTAGTGGCCGGTGGCGATCTTCTCGGCGCCCAGCCGCATCGCGTGGTCCAGAAAGGCCTTGAACTTGATCTCGGCGTTGCACAGCACATCCGGGTTGGGCGTGCGCCCGGCCTGGTACTCGCGCAGGAACTCGGCGAACACGCGGTCCTTGTAGTCGGCCGCGAAGTTCACGTGCTCGATCTCGATGCCGATCACGTCGGCCACCGAGGCGGCATCCAGGAAGTCCTGGCGCGACGAGCAGTATTCGCTGTCGTCGTCGTCTTCCCAGTTCTTCATGAAGATGCCGATGACCTCGTGGCCCTGCTGCTTCAACAGCCAGGCGGTGACAGCGGAATCGACCCCGCCGCTGAGGCCGACGACCACGCGTTGCTTGGAACTCATGCAATGACCAATGGCAACAGCCGCCTCGCGGGCGGCTGATTCAGGAAAAGAACGGCGAGGCCAGCCGGGCCCGGCGTCAGACCTCGCGGTGGTGGGCCGGCGCGCGGAACACGCTGTCGTGCACCGTCAGGATCTCGAGAGGATACCGCTGACCGGCCAGGTACGCTTCGATGCACTCGAGCACCAGCGGGCTGCGGTGGCGTTCGGGGCAGGCCCGGATCTCGTCGGCCGTCATCCACACGGTGCGCACGATGCCGTCGTCCAGTTCCAGCAGCGGATCGGCTTCCGAGACCGAACCGAAGAAGGCCAGGCGCAGGTAGGTGATGTCCTCGCCGGTGCGGGTGCGCCGGAAGCGGGACATGTACATGCCCAGGAAGCCCTCTGGCGTGAAGCGGCGGCCGGTTTCTTCCAGGGCCTCGCGCACGCAGGCATCAATCGGGGATTCGCCCGGGTCGAGGTGACCTGCCGGGTTGTTCAGCAGCAGCCCGTCGGAGGTGTCTTCCTCGACCAGCAGGAAGCGACCCTCGTGCTCGATCACGGCCGCCACGGTGACGTTGGGCTTCCACCGCACCTTCGGCGCGTGGACCGGCTCGGACAGCGGCGCCGCCGCCAGGATGTCTGCGGTGTTCATGGAGGCAGAATTATCCGTCAAGCCCGTGTCAAACGTGTGGCAAACCGCCTGATGTCCCACCGAATGAGCGGGAGGTTTGACGCGCATCACACCCTGTAACTGACAACAGTCGTCCCCAGAATGAGGGTGTTCCCGGCCCAAAATCGAACGACCGTGCGGCGCCGGGGCGCCCAGGGACGTCTGGGCGCCACAAACCTTGTGTATGCTGACACGTTTGGTAAAGACCAGTGAAGCCGTCCGTGCCCGCGGGCGGTCTGACCAGTAGGAGACTCGAATGCTGATTGGCGTGCCCCTGGAAACGCTCGCGGGTGAGACCCGCGTGGCGGTGACCCCCGAGACCGTCAAGAAACTGAAGGCCCAGGGTCACACCCTGAAGGTGCAATCGGGCGCCGGCGTGGCCGCCAGCGTGACCGACGAGGCCTATGTGGCCGCCGGAGCCGAGATCACCGACGCCGCCGGCGCGCTGGGTGCCGACATGGTGCTCAAGGTGCGCAGCCCCTCGGCCGAAGAGCGCGCGCTGATGAAGCCGGGCGCCGTGCTGGTCGGCATGCTCAACCCGTTCGACAAGGACGGCCTGCAGGCCCTGACCGACGCGAAGCTGACCGCCTTTGCGCTGGAAGCCGCGCCGCGCACCACCCGTGCGCAGAGCATGGACGTGCTGTCCTCGCAGGCCAACATCGCCGGCTACAAGGCCGTGATGATCGCCGCCGACAAGTACCAGCGCCTGTTCCCGATGCTGATGACCGCCGCCGGCACCATCAAGGCCGCCCGCGTCGTCATCCTGGGCGTGGGCGTGGCTGGTCTGCAGGCCATCGCCACGGCCAAGCGCCTGGGCGCGGTCATCGAAGCCTCGGACGTGCGCCCCTCGGTGAAGGAGCAGGTCGAGTCGCTGGGTGCCAAGTTCATCGACGTGCCGTACGAAACGGCCGAAGAGAAGGAAGCCGCCGAAGGTGTCGGCGGTTACGCCCGCCCGATGCCGCAATCGTGGCTGGACCGCCAGAAGGCCGAAGTGGCCAAGCGCGTGGCCCAGGCCGACGTCGTCATCACCACCGCCCTGATCCCCGGCCGCGCCGCCCCCGTGCTGGTGACCGAAGAGATGGTCAAGTCCATGAAGCCGGGTTCGGTCATCGTCGACCTGGCCGCACCGGCCGGCGGCAACTGCCCGCTGACCGAAGCGGGCAAGACGGTGGTCAAGCACGGCGTCACGCTGGTGGGCGAGACCAACCTGCCCGCGCTGGTGGCCGCCGACTCGTCGTCGCTGTACGCGCGCAACGTGCTCGATTTCCTCAAGCTCGTCTTCAACAAGGAAGGCCAGTTCCACGTCGACCTCGAAGACGACATCGTCAAGGCATGCCTGATGTGCCGCGACGGTCAGCTGCTGCGCGCTTGAGCAGTTCCCGACAAGCGCATTTCCCGAGAGATTGAAGACCATGCAACGCGTCATGCTGCGTGCCAAGCTGCACCGAGCCACCGTCACCGAAGCCATCCTGGATTACGAAGGGTCGTGCGGCATCGATGAAGACCTGATGGACGCCGCCGACATGAAGGAGTTCGAGTACATCGAGCTCTACAACGTCAACAACGGCGAGCGCTTTTCCACTTACATCATCAAGGCGCCGCGTGGCTCGGGCACGATCTCGCTGAATGGCGCGGCGGCCCGCAAGGCCACCGTGGGCGACCTGCTCATCATCTGCACCTACGCCCCGATGAACGAGGGCGAGGTGGCGAGCTACAAGCCCAAGGTCGTGCTGCTGGACGCCGGCAACAAGATC
Source organism: uncultured Aquabacterium sp. (assembly GCF_913773725.1). GTDB lineage: Bacteria > Pseudomonadota > Gammaproteobacteria > Burkholderiales > Burkholderiaceae_C > Aquabacterium. Next base: position 39,929 of record NZ_CAJYGK010000160.1, read on the forward strand.
AAGGAAATCCGCAAGTTCGACTGATCGGCGCGCCCCGATTTCTTCAACTTCCCCCTGCCCAGGAGACAACGCGATGGAAGCCATTTCCCACGTCGTCATCAACCTGACCATTTTCGTGTTGGCCATCTATGTGGGCTATCACGTGGTCTGGAACGTGACCCCCGCCCTGCACACGCCGCTGATGGCCGTGACCAACGCCGTGTCGGCCATCGTCATCGTGGGCGCCATGCTGGCCGCTGCGCTGACGGTGACCACGCTGGGCAAGGTCATGGGTGTGCTGGCCGTCGCGCTGGCGGCGGTCAACGTGTTCGGGGGCTTCCTCGTCACCCGCCGCATGCTCGAGATGTTCAAGAAGAAAGACAAGAAGGCAGGAGGCAAGTAAATGGGCATGAACCTGATCGCCCTGCTGTACCTGGTCGCCTCGGTGTTCTTCATCCAGGCGCTCAAAGGCCTGAGCCATCCCACCACCTCGATCCGCGGCAACGTGTTCGGCATGACCGGCATGACGATCGCCGTGCTGACCACGATCGGCCTGATCCACGGTCAGGCTCAGGCACTGAGCCTGAACTTCGGTGAAGGCATCGGCTACGTGCTGGCCGGCCTGGTGATCGGCGGCGGCGCCGGCGCCATCATGGCCAAGCGCGTCGAGATGACCAAGATGCCCGAGCTGGTCGCGTTCATGCACAGCATGATCGGCCTGGCCGCCGTGTTCATTGCCGTGGCCGTGGTGGCCGAGCCCTACGCCTTCCAGATCGCTGCCAAGCCCATTGGCGATGCGCTGGCCGAGATTCCGGTGGGCAACCGTCTGGAGCTGGCGCTGGGTGCCGCCATCGGCGCCATCACCTTCTCGGGCTCGGTGATCGCGTTCGGCAAGCTGAGCGGCAAGTACAAGTTCCGCCTGTTCCAGGGTGCGCCGGTCATCTTCAAGGGCCAGCACATGCTGAACCTGGTGCTGGGCCTGGTGGCGCTGGCGCTGATCGGCGGCTTCATGGCCACGCAGCGCATGGACCTGTTCGTTGCGCTGATCGTGCTGAGCTTCATCCTGGGCGTGCTCATCATCATCCCGATCGGCGGCGCCGACATGCCGGTGGTGGTGTCCATGCTCAACAGCTACTCGGGCTGGGCGGCCGCCGGCATCGGCTTCTCGCTGAACAACCCGATGCTGATCATTGCCGGTTCGCTGGTGGGCTCGTCGGGCGCGATCCTGAGCTACATCATGTGCAAGGCCATGAACCGCTCGTTCTTCAACGTGATCCTGGGCGGCTTTGGTGGCGACGCCGGCGCGGCCGCCGCGGGGGGCGCGCAGCAGCAGCGCAGCGTCAAGAGCGGCTCGGCCGACGACGCCGCCTTCGTGCTGGGCAATGCCGAGACCGTGGTGATCGTGCCGGGTTACGGCCTGGCCGTGGCCCGCGCGCAGCACGCCGTGAAGGAACTGGCCGCCAAGCTGACGGAAAAGGGCATCAGCGTGAAGTACGCCATCCACCCGGTGGCGGGCCGGATGCCCGGTCACATGAACGTGCTGCTGGCCGAGGCCGAAGTGCCGTACGACCAGGTCTTCGAGATGGAAGACATCAACGGCGAGTTCGGTCAGGCCGACGTGGCCATCATCCTGGGCGCCAACGACGTGGTGAACCCGGCGGCGCACGTCAAGGGCAGCCCGATCTACGGCATGCCCATTCTGGAGGCCTACAAGGCCAAGACTATCATCGTCAACAAGCGTTCGATGGCCTCCGGCTACGCCGGACTGGACAACGAGCTGTTCTACATGGACAAGACCATGATGGTGTTCGGCGACGCCAAGAAGGTGGTCGAGGACATGGTCAAGGCCGTGGAGTGACCCTGGGTACGGGGGCGCCTGCCGGTGCCCCGTGCCGACGCCGGAACCGGGCCCTGTGCCCGGTTTTTTCATGAGGGCGTGGCAGGGTGCGCAGCGCGAGGCCCGCTGCGGTCGTGTCGCGGGTTCTTCCTGAGCCGGCCGCGCCCGGCCTTGTGGGATGCTTTGCCGCTCAAGAAGTACGCATCCCTCAGGAGAACCACTTCGGTGGCACGTTTTACGAAGACGGCGCTAGGCCGTGCAGAGATCACGGCGCGCAAGCTCGCGCTGGATCGCCCCACCCGCAACCTGTTGCTCATCATCGACCCCAGCCGCGAGGGGGCCGCCTGGCTCCAGCTCGTCAATGGGGTGGAGGCGGGCGCGCTCGAGGCCTTGCTGGCTGCCGGCCTGATCGAGCCGGCGCCCGATCAGGCCTCACTGGAGCGCCCGGGAGGGCGGCCGGATCGTGCGCTGCGCGCCGAGCGCCCGGAACGCCCCGAGCCCGCCGCGCGTGCCGGTGCCGCCCTGGCCGCCGAGGCGGACGCCCCGGTCTCGGTGGCCCCGCCGGCCGGCACGACCCACCTCGATGACGCGGCGCTGTACGAGCGCCTTCAGGGGGTGATCAAGAGCCAGTTCGGGCTGGTCCAGGGCTATCGCCTGGTGTTGCAGATCGAGCGGGACTCGGAAGGGCCGGCCTTGCGTGCCGCGGCGCGCCGTGTCATCGACATGGTGCGCGAGCAGCGCGGCGAGGAGGCCGCGGCCTCGGTGGCCTGGACGCTGGGCATGGACGCCTGATGCCTGCCCAGCGTCCGGCCCCGTTCAGGGCGCCGGCTGGGATGCGGCCGCGGTGATGGCGGCGGGTGCGACCAATGGGGCCGGTGACGGCGCAGGTGCTGCCGGGCCGGGGGCGGGGCAGCCCTGACCCTGGCGCAGGCCCTTGAGGTAGGCGCGCCGCATGGCGCCGGCCGTGATGGCGGCGCTCACCTTGCGGCTGTGGCGCTCGGCACCGGACAGCTTGCGCAGCCAGCTGCGAAACGGCACGAAGCCCTCCACCGTCCGGCGCACGGCCGACACCGAGGCGTCTTCGGCCATGTCGACGCCGCGCTCCAGCAGCGCCGGATCGCTGCCGTCACGGGGTGCGTCGACGTCCGGGCCCAGTGCATCGTCGAGGGCATGCACCATGTCGTTCAGGTGGACGCAGGTCACGTCCGTCGGCAGGGCGTAGGGGCCAGCGACGGCCTCCTGCAGCGCCGCCGGAATCTCGGTGCGGACCAGGTTCAGGTCACCCAGGGGCGTCATGGCGGCATGGCCCATGCGGGTGGTGACGTCGGCGTCCTTGGCCCGCTTGCTGTTGGTGTCCGGGCCGCGCGGCGCGGCGCAGCCGCTCAGCAGGAGGGCGGCGCAGGCCAGGACGAGAAGACGGCGGGGAGCAGGCATGTCGGTCGGTGTGAGGGGATGGCCGATCATGCCGCGACGCGGTCGGTTCAGGGAGGTGACTCACCCGAGGGAGGGTGGCGTGCGCGTGATCCGTGCCACGCCAGGGCGACGTGGCTGCGACAATCGGGCCCGGCGGGCTGCCAGAGGCGGCCTTCCTGTTTGCCTCATGCCCGATTTCAACGCGTTCGACATCCCCGATCCCACTGTGCCCGCCGCCGACTCTCCGAGTGACGAGGCGCCGCCTCGCGCCCGGCCCGCACGCCGCGCGCCTCGCCAGTCCAGGGCGCGCCGGCTCACGGAGCAGGTGTTGAACGCGACCGCCGAGGTGCTGGTGCGGCGCGGCCATGCGGGGCTGAGCACCAACAGCGTGGCGGCGCAGGCCGGCGTCAGCGTCGGGGCCCTCTACCAGTATTTCCCTGACAAGGCGGCGCTGCTGGCGGCGGTGCGTGAGCGCCACGCCCGCGCCATGGGGCAGGCGCTGCTTGCAGCCTGGGCCGATGCGGCCCCGACGCGGCTGGACACCGCCGTCCAGGCGCTGGTGCGGGGCCTGTTCGCAGCACACGCACTGGAGCCGACCTTGCATGACCGGCTCGAGCAGGACGGGCCTCTGGTGGTCACGCTGCCATCGCACCCGGACGGGGTGGTGTGTCGGGTGCCGTGCGAGGCCAGCGCGCTGATGGCGCCCGGCGCGGTGTGGGCGTTCTGGCGGCAGCGGCTGCAGCGCCATGAGGCCCAGTTCGGGGTGGCGGAGCCGGCTCTGGCGGTCTGGGTGGCCTTGCAGATGGCCGATGGGCTGGCCCATGCGGCTTGGGTCGGCGCCAGCCGGGCGCCCTTGCCGTTCGCGGTCGATGCGCTGGAGCAGGCCGCCGTGCAGGCGGTCTGTGCCTACCTGGCGGGTCCTTCCGGGCACGGCCGCTGAGCCCGCGCCGGTGGGCGCGGGACCGGCGATCCGCCGGCGTCAGGCGGCCAGGCGGCTGGAGCGGCCTGCTTGCTGCCCTGCGGCGCTGGGCTTGCGGAAGGCCATCACGCCGTCCTCGAGCTGGCCATTGCGCAGCTGGTCCATGTCGAGCGCGTAGTTCTGATAGAGCTTCCATGGGGCGCGGTCGGCACCCTTGGGCAGGTGGGCCTCTGCGCGCGCCACGTAGCCCGAGGTCATGTCCAGCAGCGGGGCCGGCCTGACGTTGGGGTCCTTGCGCTCGGGCACGGCGATGCGGGTGCCCGTCTTGTCCATGTGCTTGAGCAGGCGGCAGACGTACTCGGCGATCAGGTCGGCCTTCAGCGTCCACGAGGCGTTGGTGTAGCCCAGCGTGTTCGAGAAGTTGGGGATGTCGCTGAACATCAGGCCCTTGTACGAGATGTGCTGGTTCATTTCGATGTCGCGGCCGTCGACGCTGATGTTCATGCCGCCGAACAGGCGCAGGTTCAGGCCGGTGGCGGTGACGATGATGTCGGCCTCGAGCACCTGGCCCGACTTCAGCAGGATGCCGTTCTCGACGAAGCGGTCGATGTGGTCGGTCACCACCGAGGCCTTGCCCTTGCGCAGCGCCTTGAACAGGTCGCCATTGGGGACGGCGCACAGACGCTGGTCCCACGGGTTGTAGGGCGGCGTGAAGTGCTTCATGTCGAAGTTCGGGCCGACCTGGGCCTTGACCTGCTTGAGCAGCAGCTTGCGCATGAAGTTCGGGTACCGGCGCGAGAGCTTGAAGATGCTCTGGGTGATGAAGTTGTTGCGGGCCCGGCTGATGTTGTAGACCGTCATGGCGGGCAGGAACTTCAGCAGAAAGCGCACCATCGGGTCGAACTGCGGCACCGAGATCACGTAGCTGGGCGTGCGCTGCAGCATGGTCACGTGGCCGGCCTTGTCCGTCATCGACGGAATCAGCGTGATGGCGGTGGCACCCGAGCCGATGACGACGACGCGCTTGCCGCTGTAGTCCAGCTTTTCAGGCCAGAACTGCGGGTGGATGATCTGGCCCTTGAAGGTCTCGCGGCCCTTGAACTCGGGCGTGAAGCCCTCTTCATAGTTGTAGTAGCCCGAGCACATCATGAGCCAGTGGCAGCGCATCTGCACGGTCTCGCCCGAGGTCTTCTGAACGTCCAGCGTCCAGGTGGCGGTTTCGCTGGACCAGCTGGCCTTGACCACCTTGCTGCCGAAGCGGATGTGGCGGTCGATCTGGTTCTCGCGGGCGGTCTCGGCGATGTAGTTGCGGATGCGGTGCCCGTCGGCAATCACCTGCTTTTCGGTCCAGGGCTTGAAGTTGTAGCCCAGGGTGTACATGTCCGAGTCGGAGCGGATGCCGGGGTAGCGGAACAGATCCCAGGTGCCGCCGAGCGTGTCGCGTCCTTCGAGGATGGCGTAGGTCTTGTCGGGGCAGTGGTTTTGCAGGTGTCGGGCTGCACCGATGCCGGAAAGGCCGGCGCCGACGATCAGGACGTCAAAGTGTTCGGACATGCGGGGCTCCTGCGACACGGAGTCGGTGAGGGGAGGGCCGCTGCACGGCGGCCACCGCATGAACGAAAAGAGGGTGCGGGCCGGCTCGACAGCTGCCCCCGTTGGACGAGGACTTCGAGCCGGACTCTATATTTGAAACGACACGTTGTCAAAATGGGTGACCCGGGGGCAGGGATCATCACGCGACGCCACCGCCCTGCCTGCGGGGGCGGGTTTCACCTCAGGCCCATGAACATCTTCCAGCGCTTCTCGTTCTGGCGCTTGGCCTCGAACAGGGCCTGGTCGGCCTGGGCCAGCAGGGTGCGCACGCTCTCGATGTCGTCGTCGTAGGCGGCCATGCCGACCGAGATGCCCACGCCCACCGTGTCACCCGAGCTCAGGGTGATCGGGCTGGCCACGGCGCGCACGATGCGCCGCGCGAGCACCTGGGCATCGTCGCGACCGCCATGGCGCATCACCACGCCGAACTCGTCGATGCCGAAGCGGGCGACCACGTCGCCGGTGCGCACCTGGGCCTGGATGCGTTCGGCCACGGCCCGCAGCACGTCGACCCCGGCGGCATGGCCGAAGCCGTCGTTGATCTCCTTGAAGCCGTCCAGGTCCATCACGAGCACGGTGAAGGGTTCGCCGCGGCGCATCGCGTGGGCCAGTTCCACGTTCAGGGCCTGGTCGAAGTGGGCGCGGTTGGCCAGTCCCGTGAGCGGATCGGTGATGGCCTGTCGCGCCAGGGTGCGGCGCTGCGCGTGGGCGTCGATGGCGTGCCAGGCGAGCCGCGCGACGTCGGCGAGGGCCTGACGCTGGCCTGCATCCAGCTGGCGGGCCTCCGGGCTGGCCACGGAGACCACGCCCAGCGCATGTCCGGCCTCGTCATGGATGACGGCGCCGGCGTAGAAGCGCCACTCGGGGCAGGCCGTGCGAACCGGGTGCATCTGAAAACGGCTGTCGTCGCTCAGGTCGGGCACGCACAGCAGACCGCCCAGGGCTTGCGCGGTTTCTTCGGCCAGGCAGACCGACGCCGGCAGCTGGGCTGGCAGGGCGCCGACGCGGGCCTTGAACCACAGCCGGTCGCGGTCGAGCAGGCCGATGCCGGCCACGGGGGCGTCGCAGGCCTGCGCGGCCAGGCGGGCCAGGGCATCGAAGTCCGGTGACGGGGGCGTGTCCAGGATGGCTTGGTCGTGCAAGGCCTCCAGGCGTTCGGCTTCGGCCGGGCTCAGGGCGGTGTCAAGGGCAACGGTGGGCATGGCAGTCAGGCAGTCGGTGTCTGTCCGGCTTATCGGCCATGCGGCGCCGGAACTCAAGTGGAAGCCACGCGGTCAGCGGGGCTGGCCCCTGCCGGGGCGTCCGGCGCCCACCGCGCCGGATCAAGGCGGTAGAAGCGCTGCAACTGTGCGTACAGCGCCGGGTCGTCCTCGGCAAGCCGCGCGGGCTGTTCGAAGAAGGCCTCGCTGGCAACGGCGAAGAACTCGCACGGGTCTGTCGCGCCGTACGGATCGAGCAGCGTGACGGTGTCGTCGCCCTGGTCGGCCGCCTCGACGAGGCGCCGGTAGGCTGCGCCCAGCACGGCTGCCCAGGCGTGTGGCGGCGTGTCCAGTTCCAGGTCGGTGCTCAGGCCGTGGGCGTCGTCGAGCTGGTGGGCGAACTCGTGGATGACCACGTTGTAGCCGTCGTCCGGCACGGCCGCGCTGTCCAGAATGTCGGCCCAGGACAGCACGACCTGGCCTTCGTGCCAGGACTCGCCGGCGCGGGCTTCCTCGCCGTCGAAGACCACGCCATCGCGGTCTTGGTGGCGCACCCGGACGAGGAAGGCGTCGGGGTAGAGCAGGATCTGGCGCACCCGGTCGTAATCGGTCTCGTCGCGGCCGAGGATGGGCAGGCAGGCCAGGGCCGCCACGGTGACGCGCATCTCTTCGGTGACCTCCAGGCCACGGCAGCCGATGAAGGCCTTGTCGGCCAGGAAGACGCGCATGCGGGCATGCAGGTCGGCCTGCAGGGCGGCAGGCAGCCGGGCGACGAGGGGGACGCGGCGCTGCAGCACACGCAGCCAGAACGGCGGCATGGGTTGAGCACGCAGGTGGCGGCGCTGCCGGGCGACCCACAGCGGGCGGCCGATCAGCACGATGAGCACCAGGGCGGTGAGGGCAAACAGCAGCAGGGGCATGGCTTGTTCGGGATGCTACCTGACGCCTCTTCACCCCGCGATCGGGGGGTGTCCGGCTGCATCCGGGGGCGCAGGGGCCGCGTAGCGACAACACCGTGCCCCCACCGAGCCGAAAGCCCGCCATGCGCCCTGTCCTCATGTCCGAATCCTCCTTCGGTGCTGCCGTGTCAGGCGCCGATGACTTCGATTACGAGGCCGCGCTGGAGGCCTGCGCCCGGGGTGAGCGCTTCGCCCTGCAATCCATTTACGAGCGGGAGTGCCGCTGGCTGCTGGCGGTGGCCATGCGCATCGTGCGGGACCGCGATCTGGCGCACGACGTGCTGCAGGAGGCGTTCCTGCAGATCTGGCAGCGGGCGGGGAGCTTCCAGCGAACGCTGGGTTCGGGCCGGGGCTGGATCTACACCGTGGTCCGGCATCGCGCGCTCGATGAGGTGCGCCGGCTGCGGACGGCCCCCGTGTCATCCGAGCCGGCCGACTTCGCCGACACCGTGCTGGAGGAGTCGGACGAAGGTCCGTTGGATGACCTGGCGCTGGACCGTTGTCTGGCTCAGCTGGATGCCACGCGTCGTCAGTGCGTGGTGGATGCCTATGTCGAAGGCTACACGCACGAGCAGATCGCCCGGCGCGTGGGGCGGCCGGTCGGCACGGTCAAATCGTGGATCCGGCGCAGCCTGGTGGCGCTGCGGGCCTGTCTGGCATGAAGGGGCGGACGATGAACGAGCAGGTGGAACGCATTGCCGATGCCGGTGAGTACGTGCTGGGCACCCTGAGTGCGCCGGAGCGAGAGGCTTTCGAGCAGCGGCTGTCGGCCGACCGGGCGCTGCAGGCGGAGGTCTATGGCTGGCAGGATCGATTGCTGGGCTTGCATGCCCATGTGCTGCCGATGGGGGTGCGCAGCGAGGTGTGGCCGCGCATCCTGCAACGGGTGGAGCGGACGGTGCCGGCTGCGGCGGGCGCACGGGCGGCCAACGACCCGAACTGGCGTTCGCTGCGCTTCTGGCGGTGGGCCGCGGGCTGCGGCGTGGCGGCGTCGCTGGTGCTGGGCAGCCTGTTGGGGCTGCAGCTTGTGCAGGAGCAAGAGGCCGCCGGGCCGCGCTACCTGGTCGTGCTCCAGGCGCCGGGTGAGCGCGAGGCAGGCTGGGTGGTGGAGGCCGTCGCCGGCGGGCGGGTGCGGCTGGTGCCCGTCGGCCGGACCCCGGCGCTGCCGCCCGGCAAGACGCTGCAGTTCTGGACCAAGCCGGAAGGTGCGGCCCGCCCGACCTCGCTCGGGCTGGTGTCCGCCGGGCAGGCGGTGGAGTGGCCGGCTGCGCAGTTGCCCGGGCTGGGAGCGCGCCAGCTGTTCGAGCTGACGCTGGAACCCGAAGGCGGTTCGCCGGTGGGGCGGCCGACCGGCCCCATCCTGTTTGTGGGACGGGCGCTGACCTTGTAGTGGCTCAGGCGCCCAGCTGGCGCCAAAGCCACCAGCCGAACGCCGCTGCGCCTGCCAACCACACCAGGATGAACAGCGCGGCCATGGCGGCCACGCGCGGCAGCCGATCGGTGAGGGCGTCCGCGCGGGCTCGGGCATCGGCCAGTACCGTCTCGGGCAACAGGCGCACGATCAGCCAGATGCCCAGCGGCACGAGGATCACGTCGTCCAGGTAACCCAGCACCGGAATGAAATCGGGGATCAGGTCGATCGGGCTGAGGGCGTAGGCGGTGACGGCCAGGGCCAGCAGCCGCACGCTCTTGGGGGTGCGCGGGTCACGGGCTGCGAACCACACCACCGCGACATCGCGCTTCATGCGGCGGGCCCAGGTGCGCAGGCGAGCGAACAGGCTCATGGCGGTTCAACTTCCGATGGGGGCGCCATGGGCGCGTGGGGATGTGGGCCGCATCCAGCTGCGCACCTGGGCGGCCATGCCGTCGGCCAGCGCGGCCGACGGGACGCACACGGTGCCCTGGGTGGCCTCGCGCAGCAGGGCCGCCTCGTCTTCGCTGGCGCCATGCAACAGGACCTGGATGGTCGGGTTCAGCTGGCGGGCGATGTCGACCATGCGGCGTGCGCGCAGCGTGTCGTCGCCTGTCACGAGCAGCACCGATGCACGGGCGATGTGCGCCTGGATCAACACGGCGGGGTCGGTCGGGTCGCCGGCCACCGCGGGCACCCCGTCACGCCGCAGTTGATCGACCACGGCCCGGTTGCCGTCCGCGACGACGAAGGGGACCTGATCGGCATGCAGCAGGGCCGCAATCCGCTGGCCGATCTCACCGTGGTCGACCAGCACGACGTGGCCCGTGAGGCGGGCTGCATCGACGGTGGTGGGCAACTCGGCCAGCGGGTCGTCGCGGGCACCCAGGCGGCGGGCCAGGGCCGAGCGCTCGCCCAGCCATTCCCGCAGCGGCTCCAGCACCGCGAACAGCGCGGTGTTGAGCGCGATCGACAGCAAGGCCGCGCCCAGGATCAGGTCCTGCCCTTCCTTGGGCAGCAGTTGCAGCGACATGCCCAGGCCCGCCAGGATGAACGAGAACTCGCCGATCTGTGCCAGCCCCATGCCGACCGTCAGGGCCGTGCTGAGCGGGTAGCGCAGCAGCAGCACGAGGGCGACGGCTGCAAAGGTCTTGCCCACGACGATGATGCCGACGGTGAGCGCCAGCTTGCCCGGTGAGGTCCACAGCACCGCCGGATCGAACAGCATGCCGACCGAGACGAAGAAGAGCGCGGTGAAGGCGTCGCGCAACGGAAGGGACTCGTCGGCGGCGCGGTGGCTGTAGGCCGACTCACGCATCATCATGCCGGCGAAGAAGGCGCCCAGCGCGAAGGACACGTCGAACAGACGCGCTGCACCGTAGGCGACCCCCACCGCGCTGGCGACCACGCACAGCGTGAACAGCTCGCGCGAGCCCGTGCGTGCCACCCACCACAGCATGCGCGGGAACACCCGCCGGCCTACCACCAGCATGAGCGCGATGAAGCCGACCACTTTGGCCAGCGTCAGGGCAATGGTCGAGCCGAGGTCGGGCGGGGCGGCCGCGGAAGCGCTGTCGGCCGTCGCCGCCAGCATGGGTGCGAACGCTGGCAGCAGCACGAGCACCAGCACCATGACGAGGTCTTCGACGATGAGCCAGCCGATCGCGATGCGCCCGTTGACGGTTTCGTCGAGCCCCCGGGTTTCCAGCGCCTTGAGCAACACCACGGTGCTGGCCACCGACAGGCACAGGCCGAAGACCAGCCCGGCGCCCACGGACCAGTCCCAGGCGTGGGCCGCCGCAAAGCCCAGCGCCACCGCGACGGCGATCTGCACGATGGCCCCCGGCACGGCCACCTTGCGCACGGCCAGCAGCTCGGCCACCGAGAAGTGCAGGCCGACACCGAACATCAGCAGCATCACGCCGATCTCGGCCAGCTGGCTGGCCAGGTGCACGTCGGCCACGAAGCCGGGTGTGGCCGGGCCGATGGCCACGCCGGCCAGCAGGTAACCGACCAGGGGCGGCACTTTCAGGCGCGAGGCGACAAAGCCCATTGCCAGGGCCAGGGCGAAGCCGGCGGCCAGCGTCGAGATCAGCGAGACGTCATGGAGCATGCGGTCCTTTCCTGTGCGTTTCCCGGTCCGTCGGGGCAGCGCCCCGGCTCATTCTAGGAACACCACGCGTCAGGTGGGGGAGGCCGTGTGCCCCGGCCGCTCATCCGGCATGGACATTGCCCGCCACAGGATGCCGAACAGCGCGTCGAACTGGGCCACCAGCGGCTGCTGCTCGCCCCGCACGATGTGCATCAGCACCACGCGCCCCACGATGCCCATGAAGACGTCGAGCAGCACCTTGTGGGACACCTGGTTGTTCAGCACCCCGCGCGCCTGCCCGTCCTTGAACACCCCCAGGAAGGCGCCCATCAGCTCGGGGCTTTCATAGACGCGGATGTGGCGGTGGCGCGAGACCGGCACAGCGGTGAACAGCAACAGCATCACCGCCGGATGCTTGTCCATGTAGTCGAGCGTGACCCAGCAGGTCTTGCGCAGCCGCTCGCGCGCGTCGTCGATGCCCTGCAGGTGGTCGATCATGCGCTCGGCCAACCGGCCCAGCATCACGTCGAGCATGGCGTAGACCAACACTTCCTTGCTGCCGAAGTACTTGTAGATGGTCTGCAGCGACACGTTGGCGGCCTTGGCGACGTCGAGCAGGCTCACCTCATGGAAGTCGCGCTGCGAGAACAGCGACAGCACCGCCTTCTCGATGCGGCCCAGGGTTTCGGGGCGCATGCGGGCCAGGGCCGCTCGGCGGTCGTCCGCGTCGGACGGCGGGGAGGCGCGCCCGGTGTCGGGGGCAGCAGCGGCGGGGGACTTCATGGCAAGACGGCGTTCCACAACGGAAATTCATCTTACCAAATGAACGACTGTATGAAGAAAAAGGGGTTCTGCCTCTTGCCCAGCTCGTGGCAAGTCACCAAGATCGAAAGCCGACAGAAACCCGATTACAAAGGGATCGCCTGCGACACACGTGTCGCAGCGGCATCCCGACGCCCCCCCCCCCGTACGCCGCCGAAAGATCGGTAATCAGGATTACTGATCCTGCGCGACGGCCCTGCGGTGGGGGCCTGCACAACGCCGCCTTGCGCGGCCCGACCTTCAGGAGACACCATGACCATCGACTGCTTTGCCGCCCCGTGGATGACCGACGAACACCAGATGCTGCTCGACTCGGCCACCCGCTTCTTCACCGAGCAATGGGGGCCGCGTGACGAGGCCTGGCGCGCGCAGGGCATGATGGACCGCGCCGCCTGGCGCGAGGCGGGCGAGCAGGGCTTTCTGTGCGCCGGCATCCCCGAGGAGTACGGCGGTGGTGGTGGCGATTTCGGGCACGAGGCCGCGCTGATCCTGGCGCAGGGCGCGGCCGGCCAGAGCGGCTTTGGCGGCTCGCTGCATTCGGGTATCGTCGCGCCCTACATCCTGCATTACGGCACCGAGGAGCAGAAGCGCCGCTGGCTGCCTCGCCTGGCCACGGGCGAGCTGGTGGGCGCCATCGCGATGACCGAGCCGGGTACCGGATCGGACCTGCAGGGCGTGCGCACGCTGGCGCTGCGCGAGGGCGACACCTACCGCATCAACGGCAGCAAGACCTTCATCACCAACGGGCAGCTGGCCAACCTCGTCATCGTGGTCACCAAGACCAACAAGGACGAGGGCGCGCACGGCGTGTCGCTGATGGTGGTCGAGACCGACGAGGTGCGGGGCTTCCGCCGCGGGCGCAACCTCGACAAGCTGGGCATGGAGGCGCAGGACACCTCGGAGCTGTTCTTCGACGACATGGTGGTGCCGAAGGAAAACCTGCTGGGCGGCACCGAGGGGCAGGGCTTCTTCCAGCTGATGCAGGAACTGCCGCAGGAGCGCCTGATCGTGGCGCTGGCCGGCGTGGCCGCGATGCGGTTCGCGATGAAGGAGACGCTGGCCTACACCAAGGAGCGCAAGGCCTTCGGCAAGCCGGTGTTCAGCTTCCAGAACAGCCGCTTCAAGCTGGCCGAATGCCAGGCCATGCTGCTGGCCTGCCAGGCCATGACCGATGCGGCCGTGGTGGCCCACCTGCAGGGCAAGCTGGGCGTGGACCGTGCGGCGCTGCTGAAGTACTACGTGACCGAGCACCAGTTCAAGCTGGCCGACGAATGCCTGCAGCTGTTCGGCGGCTATGGCTACATGCGCGAGTACCCGATCGCCCGTGTGTGGGCCGATGCGCGCGTGCAGCGCATCTATGGCGGCACCAACGAAATCATGAAGGAACTGGCTTCCCGCTTCTTGTGAGGCGGTGCATCCGCCCGAGAGACCGAGTTCACCCACGAAATTCTGGAGCCGAGGAACCCTCATGACCGAAGCCTATGTTTACGACGCCGTGCGCACGCCGCGCGGCAAGGGCAAGAAGGACGGCAGCCTGCACCAGGCCACGCCGGTGTGGTTGCTGCGCACGCTGCTGCAGGCGCTGGAACAGCGCAACCAGCTGGACACCCGTCTGGTCGATGACCTGGTGCTGGGCTGTGTGACGCCGGTGGGCGAGCAGGGCGCCGACATCGCGCGCACCGCCGTGCTCGATGCCGGCTGGGCCCAGACGGTGGCCGGCGTGACGCTGTCGCGCTTCTGTGCCTCGGGCCTCGAGGCGGTGAACCTGGCCGCCGCCAAGATCATGTCCGGCATGGAAGACATGGTCGTGGCCGGCGGCGTCGAATCGATGAGCCGCTGGCCCATGGGCAGCGACGGCGGCGCCTGGGTCATGGACCCGCGCATCAACACCGGCACGGCCTTCGTGCCGCAGGGCATCAGCGCCGACCTGATCGCCACGCTGGAAGGCTTCAGCCGCACCGAGCTCGACGCCTATGCCGCCGAATCCCACCGCCGTGCGGCCGCCGCGCAGGCCGAAGGGCGCTTTGCGAAGTCGGTCGTGCCCGTGCACGATCTGAACGGCCTGCTGCTGCTCGACCGCGACGAGACCGTGCGCCCCGGTACCTCGGTCGAGACGCTGGCCAAGCTCAACCCGTCGTTCGAGATGATGGGCCACATGGGCTTCGACGCCACCGCGCTGGACAAGTACACCACCCTCGAACAGATCCAGCACGTGCACCACGCCGGCAACTCGTCGGGCATCGTCGATGGCGCGGCGCTGGTGCTGCTCGGCAGCAAGCAGGCCGGTGACAAGGCAGGCCTCAAGCCGCGCGCCCGCGTGCGCATGTGTGCCGTCATCGGCTCCGAGCCCACCATCATGCTGACCGGCCCCACGCCGGCCTGTCGCAAGGCGCTCGACAAGCTCGGCATGACGCCGGGCGACATCGACCTGTGGGAGATCAACGAGGCCTTTGCCACCGTGCCGATGAAGACGGCGCGCGACCTGGGCGTGCCGCTGGACCGCGTCAACGTCAACGGTGGCGCCATCGCGCTGGGCCACCCGCTGGGCGCCACCGGCGCCATCATCCTCGGCACCGCGCTGGATGAACTCGAGCGCACCGGCAAGGCCACCGCGCTGGCCACGCTGTGCATCGGTGCCGGCATGGGCATCGCCACCGTCATCGAACGCGTCTGAACGGAAAGGCTCATCACATGATCCAGAACAACGCCTTCACGCTCGAGGTGGACGCCGACGGCATCGGCCTCGTGACCCTCGACATGCCGGACCGCGCGATGAACGTGCTCAACCCGGTGCTGCTCGAACCCTTTGCCCGGCTGGTGGACCAGCTGGAAACCGACGCCACGCTCAAGGGCCTGGTGCTGACCTCGGCCAAGCCGACCTTCGTGGTGGGCGCCGACATCGACCAGCTCGCCCAGATCTGCACGGCCGAAGAAGCCTTCGCGCTGTGCGAAGACCTCAAGCGCCTGCTGCGCCGCATGGAAACCTGTGGCAAGCCTGTGGTGGCCGCCCTCAACGGCACGGCGCTGGGCGGCGGCCTGGAGCTGGCGCTTGCCTGCCACGCCCGCATCGCGCTGGACGACCTGAAGCTGAAACTCGGCCTGCCCGAAGTGAAGCTGGGCCTGCTGCCGGGTGGCGGCGGCACGCAGCGTGTGCTGCGGCTGGTGGGCATTCAGAAGGCCATGGACCTCATCACCCAGGGCAAGGAACTGGGTGCCCGGAAAGCGCTGGAGATGGGCCTCGTCACGGCGCTGGCCGCCACCCGTGACGATCTGCTCGCCCAGGCCAGGGCCTGGTGTCGCGCCAACCCCAAGCCCACGCAGCCGTGGGACACCAAGGGCTTCCGCATCCCCGGTGGCGACAGCAAGAGCCCGGCGGTGGTGCAGGTGCTGGCCATTGCGCCCTCGATGGCGAATGCCAAGGCGCACGGCAACCATCCGGCGCTCACCCACATCATGAGCTGCCTGTTCGAAGGCGGCCTGCTCGATTTCGACGCCGGCTGCCAGATCGAGTCGCGCTACTTCGCCGCCTGCGTCGTCTCGCAGACCAGCCGCAACCTGATCGGCACGCTGTGGCACCAGCTCAACGCCATCAAGAAGGGCCAGTCGCGCCCGGCCGGTCTGCCGGAGTCCACGGTGAAGAAGGTCGGCATCCTCGGCGCCGGCATGATGGGCGCGGGCATTGCGTATGTGTCGGCCAAGGCCGGCATCGAGGTGGTGCTGCTGGACACCACGATCGAGCAGGCCGACAAGGGCAAGGCCTATTCGCAAGGCCTGCTGGACAAGGCCATCGCACGCGGCAAAAGCACGCCCGACAAGCGCGACGCGCTGCTGGCCCGCATCCAGCCCACCACGCGGTATGAAGATCTGGCCGGCTGCGATCTGGTCATCGAAGCCGTGTTCGAAGACCGGGGCATCAAGGCCCGCTGCACGGAGCAGGCCGAGGCGGTGATTCCGGCCACGGCGGTGTATGCGTCCAACACCTCGACGCTGCCCATCACCGGCCTGGCCGAGGCCAGTGTCCGGCCGGACCAGTTCATCGGCCTGCACTTCTTCTCGCCGGTCGACAAGATGCCGCTGGTCGAGATCATCGTGGGTGCGAAGACCAGCGACGCCACGCTCGCCCGCGGCTTCGACTATGTGCGCCAGATCGGCAAGACGCCCATCGTGGTCAACGACCGACGCGGCTTCTACACCTCGCGCGTGTTCGCCACCTACATCATGGAGGGCATTGCGATGCTGGGCGAGGGCGTGCACCCGCGCTCGATCGAGGTGGCCGGGCTCAAGGCCGGCATGCCGATGCCGCCGCTGGCGCTGCAGGACGAGGTCTCGCTGAGCCTGTCGCTGCACATTGCCGAGCAGACCCGCAAGGACCTGGAAGCCGAAGGCAAGCCGGTGCCCGTGCACCCGGCCCATGCGGTGCTGGTGAATGTGGGGGGCACGCATGGCCGCGTCGGCAAGAAGGCCAGCCAGGGCTTCTACGACTACAGCGGCAAGGACAAGCGCCTGTGGCCTGCGTTGACCACGCTGTACCCGCCGCGTGACGACCAGCCCGCTCAGGCCGAGCTGGTGGACCGGCTGCTCTACGCCCAGGCCAACGAAGCGGCACGCTGCTTCGAAGAGGGCGTGGTGCGCTCGGTGGCCGATGCCAACATCGGCTCGATCTTCGGCTGGGGCTTTGCGCCGCACCACGGCGGCGCGCTGCAGTTCATCAACGCGGTGGGTCCGGCGCGCTTTGTCGAGCGGGCTCGGGAGCTGGCGCAGCGGTATGGCTCACGTTTTGAGCCTGCGGCCTGTGTGGTGCAGATGGCCGATGAGGGCCGCTTGTTCGAGGGCGCCGCATGAGCGCGATGGCCGGGGCGGGCCTCGACACACTGCTCGACGGCCTGACGGTGGTCGACCTGAGCCGCAACCTGCCCGGGCCGTTCGGTTCGCGCATGCTGGCGGACCTGGGTGCAGAGGTCGTCAAGGTCGAGCCGCCCGAGGGCGACCCGGCCCGGGCGCTGCCACCCTTGTTCACCGCATTGAACGAGGGCAAGGCGTCCCGGCGTGTCGATTTCCGCTCGGCCGAAGACCTCGACGGCCTGCGCGATCTGCTCGCCACGGCCGATGTCATGCTCGACAGCTTTCGTCCCGGCGTGCTGGCCGGCATGGGGCTGGACGCGGCCACGCTGCACGCGCGGAATCCGCGGCTGGTGATGGTGTCCATCACCGGGTACGGGCAGGACGGGCCCTGGGCGGGCAAGGCGGGACACGACCTCAACTTCATGGCGCTGTCCGGCGTGCTGGATCAGACACGCGCTCCCACCGGTGAGCTCGCGCAGCCCAATGTGCAATGGGGGGATCTGGCGGGCGGTGCGTCAATGGCCGTCGTGGCGGTGCTGGCGGCGGTCTGGGCTGCGGGCCGCAGCGGCCGGGGGCGGCACGTCGACGTCAGCATGACGCATGCGCTGCATGCACACCTCGTGATGCCACGGGCGACCGGCACGCTGCTTGCTCCCGGCCTGGGTCGCCGCCCGGGACCGGGCGAGGACCTGCTCAATGGAGGCCTGCCTTGCTACCACGTCTACGCCACCGCCGATGGGCGGCACCTGGCCGTCGGTGCGTTGGAGCACAAGTTCTGGCGGGTCGCCTGCGATGTGTTCGAGCGGCCCGACTGGGTCGATCGCCACTGGCAGCGCGGCGCCTTCCCGGGATCGCCCGATTGCTCGGCCTTGCGCGCGGAGGTCGCTGACCTGATCGGGGCGCACACGCTGGCCCACTGGTGCGCGCGTTTCGAGCAGGCCGACGCTTGCGTCACGCCCGTGCTGACGTTGGATGAAGCCAACTCCCACCCTGCGCTGGCGGGAGCGTCGAGCGCGATCTGGCGTTCTGTCCGCTGACACGCGGGGCGGCGGGCGGGGCCGCGCTCAGGCCGCGTCGGCGTCGGCGGGATGCGGGGTGCGCAGGTACATCACGCCCTGGCGTTCCAGCAGCAGTCCTTCTCGGGCGAACGCAGCCATGGTGCGGCTCGCCGTCTCGGTGGTCAGCCCCAGCAAGGCCCCCATGTCGGCACGCGATGGCGCCATGAATCCGCCGTCGGGACGGTGGCGCGCGAGGTGCTGCAGCAGCCGTAGCACGCGTTCGCGCGCGGTGCCCGTCGACAGGCTGTCGATGACGAAGTCGGCCTGGTCCACGCTGGCCTTCCAGTGGTGCATCAGGCTGGCGTAGGCCTGGGGATCGTGATCCGCCCAGCGCAGCAGCGCCTGGCTGGGGGCCGAGCACAGGGCCGCATGGCCCACGGCCGCGGCATCGTGGCTGTAGGGTTCGTTCAGCAGCGACTCGAGCCCGAACACCTGACCCGGCCCCAGCAGCCGCATGATGCGGACGTGACCATTCGGATGCTGCCTTTGCAGCTTCACCGTGCCGTGCCGCACCACCTGCACCCGCAACCCCGGTTGTCCTTGTCGGGTGGCCAGCGTCCCCTGCGGCAGCGGGCGGTGGACCACAGCGGCGCGCACGGTGGCGGCCGTGGGGCTGTCGCCCAGGCGGGTGAACAGGCAGGTCGGCCGGTTTGCGCAGGTCGCGCAGCCCGGCATCGGGTCACGCAGGGCGCTGGGCAGCGCGCGCAGAGACGGCGGCAAGGCGGTCACGATGGGGGCTCCTGTGAGGCGGGTCGAGGCCGATGGCATCGGACCTCTCGGGCCGTAGTGGGCCATGAAATCGGTGCGCGAACGAAGGTCTTTCACGCCGTTACGTGCTCGACCAAATCGTCACATCGGGCCGTCGTTTTGCATCCCCTGTGACACGGTTGCCGGCCCTTCATTCCCGGGGGGGCGAGGTCGCGGTTGCGGATTCGCAATGACATGGAACAGGGTGCACCGCAGCATCAAAACGTGCGATCTGTCACCGGTCGCATGGCGTTGACCTTCAACCTTTTCCTAAACCGGGAGTCTTTATGAAACTGTCTTCCTTGGCTGCGGCCGCCATCCTGTCCCTGACTGCTGTGGCCGCCTCGGCCGACACCCTCGTGGCCTATGAAGTGAACAAGGCAAGCGCCACGTTCACGAATCCGGGCTACTTCATGCAGCGTTACGACTACTACCTCGATCCGGTGACCTTTCCGGACCAGCAGGCCGATGTGGGTTGGGCGTTCACCGAGCTGAAGTTCAAGGACGTCAAGGACATCGACTTCGCGTCGGTGCTGACGAACCTGGGCCATGCTGCGGTCAACTTCTACTCGCACACCGGCGCCCTGCTGTGGTCCGGTACGCCCACTCCGGGTGCCGGCCCGGCCGACGGTCTGAGCGTCGACACCTTCTACACCCCGACCTCGCACTTCTATCTGACGATCGAAGGCTACGCCGTGGGCAAGGGACCGGGCGTGCTGGGTTCGTACTCGATGGAAATCACCGCTGCACCGGTGCCGGAACCCGAGTCGCTGGCCATGGCCCTCGGCGGCCTGGGTCTGGTCGGCGTGGCGCTGTTCAAGCGCCGCCGCGTGACGGACAACGCATCGGTCTGACGCCCCCCGCACAACCAGAGCCTGGGTGCGTGCCTGCTAAAGCATCGGCGGGCGCGCGCCCAAACCATCATCTCGCGCGGGCCTGAGGCAGGTTGGCGATGGGATGGTGACTGGCCTGCCACGGACTCGTTTCGTGGCAGGCATTTTTTCGTTCAGCCGACCCGGCGTGCCTGGCGCCACGCTTCCAGCGTCCCGGCCAGGGTCGGGAGGTCGTTCACCACCGTCACACCGGGGATGGGGCGGCGCGCCAGCAGGGGGTGGCGTCCTCCCGCCCACAGGGCGACCGAGGCCGGCAGCTTGGCGCGCAGTTCAGGCAGCAGATCCTGAATCAGTGCGGCGGGCGCGGCCGGACTGAAACCCAGGGCCACCACATCGGCGCGGTGGGAAGCCGTCGAGTGCACGAGGTCCCACAACGGTGTTTGCGCACCGAGGTTGATGGGCTGTGCCTGCCAGGCGCTCAAGGCGGCCTCCACCGTCAGCAACCCCAGCGCATGCAGTTCGCCCGGCAGGGTGCTCAGCAGCACGCGGGGCGTGGCGGCCGGCGAGGGCTCCGGCAGCGCCATCAGGCCGCCCTGCAGCGCCTGCTGAACCAGCTGGCTGACCCAGTGCTCCTGAGCAATCTGAAAGCGGCCGCGCAGCCAGCCTTCTCCGACATGCTCCATCAAAGGGGTCGCCATGTCCGTCACGAAGGCCAGCAGGCCGGCGGTCGTCAGGCCGTGCCGCAGGTGGTGGCGCAGGCCGACGTGGTCATGGCGGTCCACCTTGTTCAGCGCCACGGTCAGCCAGGCGTCCTGTCTCGGGCCATGGCCCGAAGTCACGCCGGGCAGCCAGCGCACCGCCGCATCCGGCGAGGGGGCAGCGGGGTGGGGGGCAGACGGCCGGGTGAGGCCCTGGGCGTCTGCGCTGCGGTCGGCCAGCACCTGCAGATCATCGGTGGGCAAAGTCACGATGCGCCCGGGGCGGTGCCCCACGTCCAGCAGCCGCTTGATCAGCCGCAGCCGCTCAATCTGGTCCATGGGGTAGCAGCGTTCACCCTGGCCATCGCGCACCGGGTCGGGGAAGCCGTAGCGGCGCTCCCAGATGCGCAGCGTGTCCTTGCTCAGACCGGTGTCGCGTTCAACGGCCGCGATCGACATCATCAGGGGGCGGTTCATGAGGGCTGCATCCAGTTCCGGTCAGGCGGCGTACAAACAGGACATCCAAGGCTCGACAAACCGTGTGCAGTGCTCAGCGGGGCTGGACAGCGGGTTGCCGGGGGTTGGTCGCACGGCTAATATAGGCCGAAGCGGTCATTTTGACCAAGACAAAAAGGACGACAACATGACGCCACGTGCTTTTCTGCCCATGCTGTGGATCGGGGTCTGCCTCACGGCGGCCCTGCCTGCACGCGCGACAGGCGTCGTGCAGCCCGGTGCTTCGGCGGCGCCCGCCTGTCCCGCCCTGCTGGACAAGACCTTCCCGCGCCTGCAAGACGAGAAGCCGCAGTCCCTGTGCCAGTACGCCGGCCGGGTCGTGATGGTGGTCAACACGGCGAGTTACTGCGGCTTCACGTCGCAGTACAAGGGACTCGAGGCCCTGTACAGCCGCTACAAGGACCGCGGCCTGGTGGTGCTTGGCTTTCCGTCCAACGATTTCGGCAACCAGGAGCCGGGCTCGTCGAAGGACATCGCCGAGTTCTGCACCAATACGTACGGTGTGAAGTTCCCGATGTTCGCCAAGAGCCATGTGCGGGGCAGCGAGGCCAATCCGTTGCACAAGGAACTGATTGCCCTGAGCGGAACGACGCCCAAGTGGAACTTCTACAAGTACCTCGTGGGACGCGACGGGCGCACCGTGACCGCCTACAGCAGCATGACGTCTCCCGAGGACAAGGGTTTTGTCCAGGACATCGAGCGCCTGCTGAGTCAGGAGCGCTGACGCAGCCCCGCTCCCGCAAGGCCGCCACGCCAGTAGTGCGCACAAAATATACCAATCAGTTATAGTACGACCAATTGGTAATTTAATCGCCGGAGCGAGGGGTCGTTTCCCCGTGTCCAACGCCACACAAGGATCCTCATGAAACGCATCGCCATCGTGGGTGCCGGCATCGCCGGCCTGGGCGCTGCCCACCGCCTCTCCCAGGCGCCCGGGGCGCGCCACATCACGCTGTTCGAGGCGGGGCGCCACTTCGGTGGTCATGCCAACACGGTCGATGTGACGCTGCCGGACACTGCGGGCCGCCCGGTCACCCATGGGGTGGACACCGGTTTTCTCGTCTTCAACGAGCGCACCTACCTCAACCTGATCCGGTTGTTTGGCGAGCTGAAGGTGGAGACCGCGCCCTCCGACATGTCGTTCTCGGTGCAGGTGCCCGAGGCTGCGCAGGGCCTGGCGGGCCTGCGTCCCGGTCTGGCGTGGTGCGGTTCGTCGCTCGACACGGTGTTCGCGCAGCGGCGCAACCTCGTGTCCCCGGCCTTCTGGCGCATGCTGTCCGACCTGTTGCGCTTCAACCGGCTCACGACCGCGCTGGCGCTGCAGGGCTCCGAAGCGGCGTTGCGCCAGCCCATCGGGGCGTTCCTGGACGAGAACCGTTTCGGCCCTGCTTTCCGCGAAGGCTACCTGTTGCCCATGGTGGCCTGCATCTGGTCATGCCCGGTGCAGCAGATGATGCAGTTCCCCATTGCCACGCTGATCCGCTTCTGCCACAACCACGGCTTGCTGCAGGTGGTGAACCGGCCTCAGTGGTTCACGGTCAAAGGCGGATCGCGGCAGTATGTCCAGCGCATCCTCGAAGGCCTGGGCGATGCGCGCCTGGCCACGCCGGTGGAGCGCGTCACCCCGCTGGGTGAGAACGGCGCGGCAGGCGTGATGGTGCATTCCGCCACGGGCAGCGAGCGATTCGACGAGGTGGTGCTGGCCTGCCATTCGGATCAGGCGCTGGCGCTGCTCGGCGCGGGGGCCACACCGGAAGAGCGCGCCGTACTGGGTGCCATCGGCTACCACCGCAACCGGGCCGTGCTGCACACCGACACCCGGATGCTGCCGCGCGAGCGCAAAGCCTGGGCGGCGTGGAACTACGAGCGGGCGGCCACCCTCGCAGACGAAGACCGCGGCGTGTGTCTGCACTACCTGATCAACCGCCTGCAGCCGCTGCCCTGGAGCCAGCCGGTCATCGTGTCGCTCAACCCCTTGCGCGAGCCGGATCCGGCACATGTGCTGGCCGAGTTCGATTACGCCCATCCCGTCTTCGATCAGGCCGCCATCGATGCGCAGGCCGCCCTGCCGGGTATCCAGGGCCGGCGCAGCCTGTGGTTCGCCGGCGCATGGGCCGGCTATGGCTTCCATGAGGATGGCCTGAAGGCCGGGATGCATGCGGCGGCCAGTCTGCTGGCGCGCGAGGGCCTGACCGACCCTCTGGCAGCCAGCGCCCTGGCGGCAGCCTATCTTGCCGGGTCGGGGCAGCCCGCCTCGCGGGAGCGGGCGGCATGATGTCCGCTGGCCAGGTCGGTGACGTCGTCGGCATGGTGCGCCCGCTGATTGGCTTCGGGCAGGTGCGCCACACCCGCCTGCGTCCGGCGCGCCATGCCTTTGCCTACCCGAACTACTTCTGGATGTTGCCGCTGCGCGCGCTGGCTCGGCAACCCGATCCTGCCGTGCGGCGCAACGCCCCAGGTTGGCTCAGCTTCCACGATCGCGACCACGGCGATGGCCGCGACGACGCCCTCGCGTGGGTCGATGCGCTGCTGCGCGAGGCCGGCTTGTGGGACGAGGCACTGGCCCAGGGCGAGGTCTGGCTGCAGACCTACCCGCGCGTGCTCGGCTATGCCTTCAAGCCAGTGAGCTTCTGGTATGCGCACCGCGCCGACGGCGCCCTGCATGCCATCGTGGCCGAAGTCAACAACACCTTCGGCGAGCGTCACTGCTACCTGCTGCATGGCACCGAGCTTGGCTGGGGGCGTGAGCAGCGCGCGGTCAAGGTCTTCCACGTCTCGCCGTTCTGTGCGCTGCAGGGCGGCTACCGCTTTCGCTTCATGCGCACCGCCACGCGCCTGATCGCCCGCGTCGACCACGACGACGAGGCCGGCCCCCTGATCCAGACGGCGCTGAGCGGGGCCCTCGAGCCGCTCACGCACCAGGCCGTGCGCCGCGCGATCTGGCGCTGGCCGCTGATGACCTGGGGCGTGATCGCCCGCATCCACTGGCAGGCCTTGAAGCTGTGGCTCAAGCGCGTGCCCTTCCACAGCAAGCCGCAGCAGCCGCCCGCCGACTTCGTCTCCGGCCCGTTGACCCCGAGCCCGCTTGCACCGAGCCCCCAAGGACCGCGCACACCATGAACCGCACCACCACCATGGCGCCTTCCGCGTCGACCGGATCCGCCCGCACCGCCCCTCACGATCCCCGCGCCCTGCCGGACGACGCGCCCGCCGCGGCCCGAATGGTCTGGCGCCTGCTGGCCCGGCTGCAGGTGGGCGTGCTCGATGTGCAGCTGCCCGATGGCAGCACCGCGCATTTCGGGCAGGCCCAGGCGGGCGCCGACGCGCCGCGCGCGGCCTTTCGCCTGCACAACTGGGACGTGTGCCGCGCCGCCCTGAAATCGGGGGACATCGGCTTTGCCGAGTCCTACATCGCCGGAGACTGGAGCACGCCGGACCTGACGGCGCTGTTGCGCCTGCTGATCGCCAACCGCGAGCAGATCGAGACCGCGGTCTACGGCAGCTGGATCGGCCGGCTGGCCTACCGCATCCGCCATTTGCTCAATCGCAACACCCGCGCCAACAGCCGGCGCAACATCCACGCGCATTACGACTTGGGCAACGACTTCTACCGTCTGTGGCTGGATCAGACGATGAGCTACTCGAGCGCCTGGTTCGAGGGCAACTTCGACCAGCCCATGGCCGACGCCCAGCATGCCAAGGTGCGCCGCGCGCTGGACGAGGCGGGCGTGCACCGTGGGGACGCGTCCCAGCGCGTGCTGGAGATCGGCTGCGGCTGGGGCGGGCTCGCCGAGATCGCTGCTCGTGAGCGCGGCGCCCATGTCACCGGCGTGACGCTGTCGACCGAGCAGCTGCAGTGGGCGCGCGACCGCATGGACAAGGCGGGGCTGGCCGGTCAGGCCGACCTGCGCCTGCAGGACTACCGCGACATCCGCGACGAGCCCTTCGACGCCATCGTGTCCATCGAGATGTTCGAGGCCGTGGGGCAGGAGTACTGGGGCAGCTACTTCTCGACCCTGCACCGTTGCCTCAAGCCCGGTGGCCGCGCCTGTCTGCAGACCATCACCATCCGGGACGACCTGTTCGACCGCTATGTGAAGTCCACCGATTTCATCCAGCAGTACATCTTCCCCGGCGGCCTGTTGCCCTCGGATGCGGCCTTCCGGGCCGAGGCGCGCAAGGCCGGTCTGGAGGTGGTTCGCAGCCTGGCCTTCGGGCCGGACTACGCCGAGACGCTGCGCCGCTGGCGTGCCGAGTTCCATCGCCACATCCACCAGGTGCAGCGCCTGGGCTTCGACGAGCGCTTCCAGCGCATCTGGGAGTTCTACCTGGCCTATTGCGAGGCGGCCTTCGACATGGGCAACACCAACGTCGTGCAGTACACGCTGCGCAAGCCCGGCTGAATCGACCTGATCCGCCATGAACGCCGCCCCGATCCTGCCCCACGCCGCCAGCGCCCGCTACGGTCTGCTGGGCATGCCGCTGGCCTTTGTGGCGGTGCCGTTGTACGTGGTGCTGCCGCAGCACTACGGGCAGACGCTGGGGGTGCCTCTCGGTCTGCTGGGCGCTGTGCTGCTGCTCACCCGGCTGGGCGATGCGGTCATCGACCCGTGGCTGGGGGGGCGGGTGGACCGCTTGCTGGGGCAGCCAGCCCGGGTGCGCGTCGCGGTGGCCTTGTGCGCGGTGCTGCTGGTGCTGGCCTTCGTGGCGCTGTTCTTTCCGCCAGTGCGGGGCACCCATGCGCTGCTTGGCTGGTGTGCCGTGACGCTGGTGTTCACCTTCGGCGCCTACAGCCTGGCCAGCGTGGCTCACCTGGCCTGGGGCACGCGGCTGGGGGGGGCGCCCTTGCAGCGCGCCCGGCTGGTGGCCTGGCGTGAGGGGTTCGCGCTGGTGGGTGTGCTCCTGGCCAATGTGCTGGCGACCCAGGCCGGTCCGGGCTGGACGGCGGCGGTGCTGGCCCTCACCCTGGTGCTGGGCGTGCTGGCCTTGTGGCGCGGGCCCAGCCCTGGGGCCGACGCTTCCTTCGTACAGGACAGGGCGGTTGCCTCCGCGTCCGAGTCGTCCACCCTGTGGCGTCCCTGGCGTGGCGAGGGCTTCCGTCGACTGATGACCCTGTTTCTGCTCAATGGGATTGCCAGCGCCGTGCCGGCCACCCTCGTGCTGTTCTTCATCCACGATCGGCTCCAGGCACCCGAATGGGCACCACTTTGCCTGGGGGCCTACTTCCTGATGGCCGCGCTCAGTGTGCCGTGGTGGCTGCGGGTGCTGGCGCGCAAGGGGCCGATGCGCGCCTGGGCACTGGGCATGGGCCTGGCCACCGCGGCGTTTGCCGGCGTGAACCTGCTGGGCCCGGGCGACACCGCGCCCTACCTGGTGGTCTGCCTGGCAGCGGGCTGGGCCCTGGGCGCCGACCTGACGGCGCCCGGCACGCTGCTCACCGGGGTGGTGCAACGCTCGGGCGAAGCAGGGCAGGCCGAAGGGGCCTTTGCCGGCTGGTGGCAGTGGGCCACCAAGCTGAACCTGGCTCTGGCCGCAGGGGTGGCGCTGCCCCTGCTCGAGGCACTGGGCTACACCCCGGGTGCCCGGGATGCGGAGGCGCTCCTTGCCCTCGGCCTGGTCTACGGCGGGCTGCCCTGCCTGTTCAAGCTGATGGCCCTGGCGCTGTGCTGGCGCTGGCGTCGGCATCCTGCGCTGGCCTGATCGGCTGGCGCGCCCTTCTGTTGCTCGGATGGTCACCATGAAGCTGCTCACCCGTTTCCTTGTCTCTGCCGTGGCCGGTGTCGCACTGTGCGCGGGCCTTGCAGGATGCGCCTCGGCCCCCACCCCGGCCGACTACGCCGCCGAACAGCCCGTGTTCGACCTGCGCAGCTACTTCAACGGGCCGCTGACCGCACACGGCATCTTCACGGACCGCTCCGGCCGGGTGGTCAAGCGCTTCACGGTGAAGCTGGTCGGCCGCTGGGACGGCCCCAAGGGGGTGCTCGAGGAAGACTTCGTCTACAGCGACGGCACGACCCAGCGCCGTGTCTGGCGTCTCACCGACCTGGGGCAGGGGCGCTGGCGCGGGGAGGCCGACGACGTGGTCGGCGAAGCCACCGGGCAGTCCGCCGGCAACGCACTGAACTGGCGCTACACGATGAGCCTGCCCGTCGATGGCCGGGTCTACCACGTGCAGTTCGACGACTGGATGTTCCTCATGGACGACCGCGTGCTGCTCAACAAGGCGGTGATGAGCAAGTTCGGCATCACGCTGGGCGAAGTCACGCTGTCCTTTCACAAGCCTTGAGGCGCCCGACGCGCCGGACAGCAGGAGGACCCATGTCGCTCAATCCCCCGTTGCACGACTGGCGCGGTCGCACGGTATGGCTGGTCGGCGCTTCCAGCGGCATCGGTCAGGCCACCGCCTCGCGGTTGCACGCGCTGGGCGCGCACGTGGCCGTTTCCGGCCGCCAGGCCACTGCGCTGGATGCTTTCGTGCAGGCGCATCCGGGCAGTCTGGCCTTGCCGCTGGATGCGGCTGCCCCGGGGGCCCTGCACGCGGCGCGCGACCGCCTGCTCGCCTGGTCACCCACGGGGCGCCTGGACCTCGTCGCCTACTGTGCAGGCCACTACCAGCCCATGCGCGCGCAGGATTTCCACCTCGACAGCGCGCTGCGCCACCAGCAGGTCAACTACGAAGGGGCGCTGCGCCTGCTGGACGCGGTGCTGCCTACCCTGCGCGCGCAAGGGACGGGCCACCTCAGTCTGGTGGCGAGCGTGGCCGGCTACCGCGGGCTGCCCAAGGCGCTCGCCTATGGTCCCACCAAGGCGGCACTGCAGAATCTGGCAGAGGTGCTCTACCTGGATCTCGCGCCGATGGGCATCGGTGTGTCGGTGGTCAACCCGGGTTTCGTGCAGACCCCGATGACCGCCGTCAACGACTTCACCATGCCGGCGCTGCTGACGCCGGCTCAGGCTGCCGACGCCATCATCGCGGGATGGCAGAAAGGTCGCTTCGAGATCCACTTTCCCTGGCGCTTCACACTGTGGCTCAAGCTGCTGCGGCACCTGCCGCATGGTTGGTATTTCCCGCTTGTCAAGCGGGGCACCGGGGTGTGATCGGCAGGCACGCCCGGCGCACAATGCCCACATCTCCATGCAGCCCCCTGGCCCTGACGACATGAGCGTGACCCCTCTGCCCACACCGCCCGGCAGCGTGGCCCAGCAGGCCCTGCCCCGGGTGATCGCCTTTTATGAGGGCCTCAAGGCCCATGACATCGGCCACCTCGACCGGATCTATGCCGTCGATGCCGGCTTCAAGGACCCGTTCAACGAGGTTGAGGGGCTGCTGGAGATCGAGGCCGTGTTCGCGCACATGTTCCGCGCGCTCGACAACCCGCACTTTCTGGTGCGTGACCGGCTGGCACAGGGCAGCCAGGCCTTTCTGACGTGGGACTTCCGCTTCCGCTTCAAGGGCGACACGGTGTGGCAGACGGTCCGCGGCGCCACCCACCTGCGCTTCGATGCCCAGGGGCTGATTGCCGACCACCGCGACTACTGGGATGCGGCCGAGGAGCTGTACGAGAAGCTGCCGGTGCTGGGCAGCCTGATGCGCTGGCTGAAACGGCGGGCCATGCGCGGCTGAGCGCGACACCCCCGTGCATTCGCTCACGGCGCCGCCGAGCAGGCGAGGCGCAGCCCTCAAGTCGGGGAGTGACGCTGCCGATGCTCACTTCAATGATGGCCTTGCGGTCTGGACAAGTGACCCCACCTGTCGCAGCAAGGCCCTGGGGCCATTGGAGTACCCGACCATGCACATGCTTTACAACTCTGACAGCTATGCCGTGGTGCAGATCGAGCTGCCCGGTGCGGACGATGTGCCCGCGGAGACCGCGGTGCTCACGCGCGGTGGCTTCGAGATCGTGGACAAGTTCGCCCGCAAGGAGATCTTCATCGAGGGCGCCCTCGCCGAATCCTTCAAGGAGGGCGTCGAGGCCCTGATCCAGAATGCGCCCAGCGTCGAAGAATTCGACGCCTATCTGGAACGCTACGCCGGGATGGCGCAGCAGCCGGTCGTCATGCACTGACGTCGGTGTTTACCCTGGGGTGGCGGCGCCCCCACTCAAGTCGCCGTGACGCGGACCGATAAACGATCACGGGCGCGCTTGCGCACCGCTCGCACGGCGCAGGAGTCCTTTCATCCCGGAGGGCCGCCGGCGCACCAGGCCCATGTCACCCACCCTGATGGCGGTTCACCACGACAGCCAGGCCCATCTGGCGGCCTGGTTGCTGGCCGTGTACGTCATCTACCTCCAGATGCAGGTGGTGGCCCGCGTGCGGGCGGCCGACCGCGATGCCGCCCTGGTGTGGGGCACGGTCGGGGCCTTGGCCGCTGGCACGGGCATCTGGGCCGTCAGTCTGCTCGGGCTGCTGGCCGCCCGCCTGCCGATCGAGGTGGGCTACGTGCCGGTGCTTGTGCTCGTGTCCTGGCTGCCGGCGGTCACGGTCAGTGCCCTGACCATCACCCTGTACGCGCGGCGCATGCCGCGCCCGTGGATGCGGCCCCTGGGCGGGCTGCTGGTGGCCGTGGGGCTCACGGCGGTGGCCGCCACCGCGGTCGAATCCCGGCTGATGGAGCCGCAGCTGATCTGGTCCCCGGCGCTGGTGGGCCTGTCGGTTGCGCTGACCTTGTTCACGGGGGCGCTGGTGGCGCCACGGTTGCGCGGACGGCTGGCGCGCCTGCCGGATCGCCTGGCGGACATCGCGGTGGCCGCCGTGCTCGGCACCGCTTTCCGCGGTGGCCAGGCCTTGATGGTGGCCGCCGCGGGCGTCCCGGTCGATGCCCGCTGCACGAGCGTGGGGCAGCTTTCGGGCGACACCATGCTGTGGCTGCTGCCGGCGGTGGTGTCCGTCCTCTCGGTGCTGGTGCACCTGGCCGCTTCGCTCGATGCGCGGGCTCAGCGCCAGCGCGAGGCCCTTCACCGCGATCTGGCCCACACCAGTGCGGCGCTGGACCAGGCGATGCAGCGCGACGCCATCACCGGGCTGTACAACCGGCAGGCCTTCGAGCGCCGTTTGCAGGCCACGCTGGACGATGCCGCGCTGGTGACGGACCGGCCAGCCGTCCTGCGAGTCGGCCTGGACGGCTTCCGCGCCCTGGTGGAACGCTATGGCGATGCGTTCGGCGATGCCCTGCTGCGGCAGGTCGGGCGGCGATTGCAAGGCCTGGTCCGCGAAGGCGATGTGCTGGCCCGCAGCGATGCCGACGAGTTCCTGCTGCTGTGCCGCGGCTGGCATGACGAGGTGCAGCTGACCCAGATGGCCCTGAGGCTGGTCGACGCTCTGCGAGCGCCCTGCCAGGTCGAGGGCGAAACGGTGCATGTCAGCGCCTCGCTGGGCGTGGCCCGCCACCCCGATGGGGCCACGGTCACACAGCTGATGACGCAGGCCCTGGACGCCATGCGGACGGTGCGGCGCGCGGGGGGCAACGCCTACTGCCTGTACCGTCACGGCATGGACCGGGAAGGCGGCGACCAGGTGGCGCTTCAGCGCGATCTGCGGCATGCCATCGCACGGGGTCAGCTGGCACTGGTCTTCCAGCCCAAGCTGCGAGCCGACACCGGAGCCCTGGCCGGCGTGGAGGCCTTGCTGCGCTGGCGCCACCCGGAACGCGGCGACGTCAGCCCGGCCGTCTTCATTCCGGTGGCCGAGCGCTTCGGCCTGATCGGCGAACTCGGCCTGTGGGTGCTCGACGAGGCCTGCCGCCAGGTCCGCCTGTGGCACGAGGCCGGTGCCGACGTGCCGGTCGCCGTCAACCTCTCGGCCCACCAGCTGCGGCAGCACGACCTGGAGGCCTGCGTGCGTGAGGCACTGCGCCGTCACCGCGTGCCCGCGCGCATGCTGATTCTGGAGATCACCGAGTCGGTGGCGATGGACGATGTGGATGCCTCGATCCGGGTGTTCGACATGCTCGACGACATCGGCGTGCAACTGTCGATCGACGACTTCGGCACGGGCTATTCCAGTCTGAGCTACCTGCGTCGCCTGCCGGCCCGCCAGCTCAAGGTCGATCGCAGCTTTGTGCGCGACCTGGCCTGCAGCCCGGACGCTCAGGCCATCGTGGGAGCGGTGGTGCGGCTGGCGCATGCGCTGGGCATGACGGTGGTGGCCGAAGGGGTCGAGACCGAGCCCCAGGCGGCCATCCTCCGCGAGCTCGCGTGCGACGAGCTGCAGGGCTTTCTCTTCGCCCGACCGATGAGCGGGGCGGCGCTGCTGACGTGGATGGGGCCGCCGCCTGCACGAACGGCGACCTTGCGGCCCGAGCAGGGTGACAATTCTCAAGACGACCCGCCCAGTGCGTGGTCCTCGCTGGAGCGCGTTGGATGATGTGGAGCGAACTCCAGAACGTTTCGCCGTGGTGGTGGCTGCTGGCCGGCATCCTCGGCACGCTGGTGCTGGTCGGCGGCCTGCGCTGGTGGCAGCACATGGTGGCCCTGGAAGCCCGTGCGCCGCGGCGCCCTGGCGCGCCGCCGTCACCGGCCCCCGGGGTGCCTCGGGCGGCCGAGCCCGACGCTGCGCTGCAACCCGTGGCCGAAGCCGCTCAGCGCGCGCGCCTCACCGACCCGCTCACGGGCCTGTGCACCCGGCTGATGCTCGAGGACCAGCTGGCCTCGGCCGTGCTGCGGGCCGAAGCCCGGCGCCGGCGGGTGGCCTTGCTCTACATCGACCTTGACGGATTCAAGCCGGTCAACGACTCCTTCGGGCATGGCGCGGGTGACACCCTGCTGCGCGAGGTGGGGCGCCGGCTCGACGAGCAGGGGCGCAGCACGGACACCGTGGCCCGGCTTGGGGGCGACGAGTTCCTGATGCTGCTAGACGGCGATCCGGATGCCAGTGCGGCCGCGCTCGTCGCCGAACGGGTGCGCACCAGCCTTGAGAAGCCCTACAGCGTCGATGGCCGCGAGGTGCGCCTGTCATGCTCGGTGGGCATCGCCCTGTTTCCTGACCACGGCCCGCGCGGCCGCCTGATTGCCCGCGCCGACGCGGCCATGCTCGCGGCCAAGCGAGCAGGCGGCAACATGCACTGCTTCTACGAGGCCGGCATGGACCATGATGCAGAGTCCGCCGTCGAGCTGCAGCGCGACCTGCGCATGGCGCTGGAGAGTGGGCAGGGCCTGTCGCTGCATTACCAGCCCAAGATCGACAGCGCGAGCGGCCAGATTGCCGGGGTTGAAGCCCTGCTGCGCTGGCAGCATCCGCAGCGCGGTGCGGTCAGCCCGGCGGTCTTCATCCCTGTGGCCGAACGCTTCGGGCTCATGGGCACGCTGGGCCAGTGGGTGATCGACGAGGCCGTGCGTCAACTGCAGGCCTGGCGCGCGGTGGGGCTGGGCATGCGGGTGGCGATCAACCTGTCGGCCCACCAGCTGCGCCAGCCTGATCTGCCCGAGCGTGTGGCCGAGATCCTGAACCGCCATGGCGTGCCCGCCGACCGGGTCACCTTCGAGCTGACCGAAAGCGCGGCGATGGAAGACCCGGTCGCCACGCTGCGTATCTTCGAGCGCCTGGCCCTGACCGGCGTGTCGCTGTCCATCGACGACTTCGGCACCGGCTACTCCAGCCTCAGTTACCTGCGCAAACTGCCGGCCAGCCAGATCAAGATCGACCGCAGCTTCGTCCAGGACCTGGGCAACCAGGCGGACGCCCGCGCCATCATCAAGGCGGTGATCAAGCTCTCCCACGCGCTCGGCCTCGAGGTCGTGGCCGAAGGGGTGGAGACGGTGGCCCAGCAAGACATCCTCAAGACCCTGGGCTGCGACCAGATGCAGGGCTTTCTCTTTGCCCGGCCCATGCCGGCCCAGCACCTCGAGCTCTGGGCCCTGAGTGACGACGTGCCCGCCAACCGGCCCACTTTCCGCGATTCTCTGTTCAGCGCCGACGAGATCGACCCGCCCTGTCACGCGCTCTCGGCGCGCCACAGCCGGCACTGACGGGCGGCTCAGTCGTGCTGCCAGGGGGGCAGGGCGGCACCACAGCGGTTGCAGAAGTTGGCCTCGGGCGCATGGCCCTCGCTCAGGCATGCCTGGCAGGTGCGGGTGGTCGGCCGTCCGAGGGTGGGGCGCTGCAAGGCCAGTTCCGTCGTGACGATGCCGGTGGGCACGGCCAGTACGCCCCAGCCCAGGATCATCATCATCGAGGAGATCAGGCGCCCCAGGTCCGTTTTCGGCGTGATGTCGCCAAAGCCCACCGTGGTCATCGTCGTGATCGCCCAGTACATCGATGTGGGAATGCTGGTGTAGCCATTGGCCGGACCTTCCACCACGTACATCACCGTGCCCATGATGAGCACCACCATCAGCACGAAGGACAGGAAGACCAGGATCTTGCGCCGGCTCGCCACCAGCGCGCGGCCCAGCGCGTTGTATTCCGACACGAAGCCCGTCAGCTTGAAGATCCGGAACACCCGCATGAGCCTGAGGATGCGCACGTCGATGAAGAAGTGCGCTTCCGGCACCAGCATCGCCAGGTAGGTGGGCAACACCGAAATCAGGTCGATCAGGCCATAGAAGCTCAGGGCGTAGGCCAGCGGGCGGCGCACGCACAGAAGCCGCAGCACGTACTCCACGGTGAACGTGAGCGTGAAGCACCACTCCAGCACGTCCAGCGTCAGGCCGACGCGGGCCTCGACCGCCGCCACGCTGTCGAGCACGACCACCAGCACGCTCAGCAGAATGAGCGCGATCAGCGCCTGGTCGAAGCGGCGGCCGGCCAGCGTGTCGGCCTCGAAGATGATGGTGTAGAGGCGAAGGCGCCAGCCTTCCAGCGGTTTACCGAGGTTCGTCTCCATGGGCGGCATTGTGCGCCGGGCCGGGCCACCCGAAACCGGTGGCAGGGCAAGCCGGGCCGCAACTCTCTAAAATACTGGCATGAACACGCCCGCCCCCGCCGCCCCGGTCGGCCCGACCGTGCCGGTTGAACGCCGCCCCTACACCCGCGCCGCGCAGCTGCCCGAGATCATGCGCCAGCGCATCGTGGTGCTCGACGGCGCCATGGGCACCATGATCCAGCGCTACAAGCTGACCGAGGCCGACTACCGCGGCACCCGCTTTGCCGAGCACGGCAAGGACCTCAAGGGCAACAACGAGCTGCTGCAGCTGACCAAGCCCGAGGTCATCCGCGAGATCCACGAGCAGTACCTGGCCGCCGGTGCCGACCTGATCGAGACCAACACCTTCGGCGCTACCACCGTGGCCCAGGAGGACTACGAGCTGCCCGAGCTGGCCTACGAGATGAGCCTCGTGGCCGCCCGCATGGCGCGCGAGGCCTGCGACAAGTACAGCACGCCCGACAAGCCGCGCTTCGTGGCCGGCGCCATCGGCCCCACACCCAAGACCGCCAGCATCAGCCCCGACGTGAACGACCCGGGCGCCCGCAACGTCGATTTCGACACGCTGCGCCAGGCCTATTACGAGCAGGCCAAGGCCCTGATGGAAGGCGGCTGCGACGTCTTCCTCGTCGAAACCATCTTCGACACGCTCAACGCCAAGGCGGCCATCTTCGCGATCGACGAGCTGTTCGAGGACACCGGCGAGCGCCTGCCCATCATCATCTCGGGCACCGTGACCGATGCCTCCGGCCGCATCCTGTCGGGGCAGACGGTCAGCGCCTTCTGGCACTCGGTGCGCCATGCCCATCCGCTGGCCATCGGCCTGAACTGCGCGCTGGGCGCCACCCTGATGCGCCCCTACATCGAGGAACTGGCCAAGATCGCCGGTGACACGTATGTGAGCTGCTACCCGAACGCCGGCCTGCCCAACCCCATGAGCGACACGGGTTTCGACGAGACGCCCGAGATCACGGGCGGCCTGGTCGAAGAGTTTGCGAAGGCCGGCTTCCTCAACATCGCTGGCGGCTGCTGCGGCACGACGCCCGACCACATCGCCGAGATCGCCAAGCGCGTGGGCCAATGGAAACCCCGCTGCCTGCACGATGGCGGCGCCACTGGCTTTCTGAGTGGCTTGAAGGCGGCCTGACGGCAGGAGGGAGCCGGGCCGGGGTCAGTCGGGCTGACGCGCGGTTGTGCGCCGGTCGTGACCCAGCCGCACATAGTGCCGGCGCTTGGCCGCGTACATCGCCTGGTCGGCGCGGTGCAGCATGGCCTCCATGCGCTCGCCATCGTGGCTGGTGGCGCACCCGATCGACACGCTCAGTGCGTGCCCCGCGTGGTACTGGTTGTTCAAGGCCAGCAGTTCGTGGATCTGCTCCACGATGAACTCGGCCTGGCGGGTGTCGGTGCCCGGCAGCAGGATGGCGAATTCGTCTCCGCCCAGCCGTGATGCCGTGGCAGGACGCTCCACGGCCTTGCGCAGCACCTCGCCCAGCCGGCGCAGCAGGGCATCGCCCCCGGCGTGGCCGAACTCGTCGTTCGTGTGCTTCAGGTCGTTGAGGTCGAGCACGATGACGCTCACGGGCCAGGGCCCGCGCCGTTCAATGCGCGCCAACTCGTCCATGAAGAAGGCGCGGTTGCGCAGGCCGGTCAGCGCGTCGTGCTGGCCCAGGTACTCCAGGTAGGCTTCGGCCTTCTTGCGGGCGCTGATGTCGGTCAGCGACACCAGCACCTGGTCCCAGCTGTCTTCGTGGCCGGGCAGCACCGAGAACTGCAGGTACACATGCAGCTTTTCGCCATCCAGCGCGTAGTTCACCACCTCGCGCTGCTGGAACAGTCGCCCGTGCCACAGGTCGATCAGCTGTTCCGCAAAGTGCGGGCGCATGTCGTCGCGGAACACCTCGTCAAGCCGGCCCAGCAGCGTGGTCTTGTCCGGCGCACGGAACATCTCCAGCGTCTGGCGGTTCACGTCCAGCACGCGGATCTCCTGCATGCAGCGCACCACGAAATCGGGGTGCACGTCCAGGAACACGCGGAAGTCCTCGATGTCCTGCCGGCGGACCTCGTCGAACAGTTTGCGCAGGCCGCTGAAGTCTTCCACCCACAGCGACACAGGCGAGTGCTCGAACAGTCCCTTGGCGTACAGCTCGCTGCGCCGCAGGGCCTGCTCGCCGCGCGTGCGCTCGGTCACGTCCTCGATGGCCAGCAGCACGCGGTCCCAGGTGTCTTCATGCCCGGGCAGCACGTTGGCCCGCAGCGTGATGGCCAGGCGCTCGCCGTGCAGTGTGTAGTTCACCGTCTGGCTGCGGAAATGGGTCTGGCCCGACCACAGCTGCTCCAGTTCCCACACGAAGTTGTTCAGCATGTCGTCGCGGAACACCCGGTGCAGGTTGGCCGACAGCTCGGCCAGGTCTTCGGCACCGTACAGGTCCAGCGTGTGCCGGTTCACGCGCAGCAGACGGATCGCGGCAGCGCACTGCGCGGCGCGCTCCGGATGGCCTTCCAGGTGCTCACGCAGGTCGCGCACGCCCTCGGCGCGCCAGGCCTCGAACAGCTGCTTCAGCGCGCTGTAGTCCTCGAGCCAGAGCGACACCGGCGCCAGCTCGAACATGTCTTCGTACAACTCTCCCATTCGGGTCTCCGGCGGTTCAGGCTTCTTGCCCGTACGGGTCGGCAAAACCCAGGCGCGACATCACCTCGCGTTCGCGGGCTTCCATCGCCTGGGCTTCGTCGTCTTCGATGTGGTCCCAGCCCTGTGCGTGCAGCGCGCCATGCACCAGCATGTGCGCGTAATGGGCATCGATCGTCTTGCCCTGCTCGGCCGCCTCGCGCTCGATGACCGGTGCGCACAGGATCAGGTCGGCCATGACGACCGGCTCCTGGGCGTAATCGAAGGTCAGCACGTTGGTGGCGTAGTCGCGCTGTCGGTAGTCGCGGTTCAGCGTCTGGCCTTCCTCGGCATCCACGATGCGCACCGTGAGCTCGGCATCGGCCTCGAGCGCGGCCTTGAGCCAGCGGGCCACCTTGTGGCGGGGAAGAAGGTCGCGGTGGCGCTTGTCGGCGAACTGCAGGCTCAGGCTCAGGGAGGGCTTCATGCGGAGAAAACAGGGGGACAGCAGGGGGCGTTCGGGGACGCGACGGGGGGGTCAGCGGGGCGGCTCCGCGGCCGGCGGCTCGGCGGGCGGCACCGGCTTGCTGGACTGCGCCGCCTCATAGGCCTCGACG
This sequence comes from uncultured Aquabacterium sp., assembly GCF_913773725.1. Classification (GTDB taxonomy): domain Bacteria; phylum Pseudomonadota; class Gammaproteobacteria; order Burkholderiales; family Burkholderiaceae_C; genus Aquabacterium. The sequence continues at coordinate 76,934 of NZ_CAJYGK010000160.1, forward strand.
ATGCGGGCCACGAGCGGATGGCGCACGACGTCGCCGGCAGTGAAGCGCGTGAACGACACGCCCCGCACGGGCTTGAGGATGCGCTCGGCCTCGATCAGGCCGCTTTTCGCGCCGCGCGGCAGGTCGATCTGGCTGACATCGCCGGTGACGACCGCGCGCGAGCCGAAGCCGATGCGCGTCAGGAACATCTTCATCTGCTCGGGCGTGGTGTTCTGCGCTTCGTCCAGGATGATGAAGGCGTGGTTCAGCGTGCGGCCGCGCATGAAGGCCAGCGGGGCGATCTCGATCAGGCCCTTCTCGAAGGCCTTGCCGACGCGGTCGAAGCCCATCAGGTCGTACAGCGCGTCGTACAGCGGGCGCAGGTAGGGGTCGACCTTCTGGGTCAGATCGCCGGGCAGAAAGCCCAGGCGTTCGCCGGCCTCGACCGCCGGGCGGGTCAGGATGATGCGCTGCACGGCGCTGCGTTCCAGCGCATCCACCGCACAGGCGACGGCGAGAAAGGTCTTGCCGGTGCCCGCCGGCCCGATGCCGAAGCTCAGGTCGTGCGACAGGATGCGGCGCAGGTAGCTCACCTGGTTGGGTGTGCGCCCCTGCAGATCGGCGCGACGGGTGTGCAGCACGGGGCCGTCCGGTGACTCGTCGGGCAGCGTGGCACCCGCTTCCTCCGTCGGGGAATCGCCCTTACGGGGGTGCTTGGCACGCTGTACTTGTGAGAGGCTCGAGGTAATGGCCAATTGCACCAGCTCGGGACCCAGCGCCCGGTCGGCCCGCGCGTACAAGGCGTCCAGCAGATCGGCCACGACCTGGGGCGTGCCTTTGGCGCCCTCGATGCGGAACTGTTCCGCGCGGCGGTGGATCGTCACCCCGAATGCGGCCTCGATGCTGCGAAGGTGCTCGTCCAACGGGCCACACAGGTGGGCCAGGCGGGCGTTGTCCGGTGGAGAGAAGCTGTGTCGCAGTTGCATGAATGCGCAGGATTCCAGAGAAAGGCCGCAAATTGTCACCTGATGGTGTGCTTCAGGTGTGACTTATCTTGCGAAAATCACCCTTCGTGCCGTCTCCAGGGGGAGTCGGCGGGGCTTTGGAGTTGTCCTTGAGCACGTTGCATCGGTGGTGGCAGTCCTGGGCCCGTGGCCGCCAGGCAGGCCCGGCGGCGCAGGCCGACCTCGCAGAAACAGACGCGTCGCACACCGGTGGCATGCCGGCGGCGTCGACCACGCACGGGCTGTCACGGCGGCGCCTTGTCTGGCTGGGGCTGGTCGGCCTGGCCCTGGCGTCGGTGGCAGCTTACGCCATGCTGGCGCTCAACCGCGAAGCCGTGCGCATCAGTCACCCTGCCGTCGTCTTGGTCAAGGATGGGGTACGCAGCCTGGATGAAGCCTGGGCCGTGGCCAGCAATGCCGCGCAGTTCCCCGCCATGCTGCCCGGGCACATCCAGGCCCTGCCGGATGAATGGGCGGCCAGCCGGCCCGGATACCAGGGCGGGGTCTGGTACCGCTTCCATTTCGAACACGTGCCGTCGGCCGTCGACCCGCTGCAGGCGGTCTACATCGAGCGGGCCTGCTCCAACGTCGAGGTGCACCTCAACGGCGAGCTCATCTGGCGTGGGGGACGCATGAGCGACCCCTACACGCGCAACTGCTATCGCTCGCATCTGGTGCCGTTGCCGCAAGGCCTGCTCAAGTCGGCGGACAACCTGCTGGACATCAAGGTGGTGGGCTACCCCGTCGAGCGGGTGACAGCGCGCCAGCGCGCGGGCGGCCTGGCTGCCGTGCGCATCGGGCCGCTGCAGGAGATCCGGGCGCTGTCCGACCAGCAGACTTTCTGGTCGAGCACGCTGGCCCAGGTGCTGGGCGGGCTGCTGGCGGTGCTCGGGCTGTTCGCACTGGGGCTGGCGTGGGTGCGCAAGCTGGGCTACCTGGTGCACTTTGGCCTGCTCACCCTGGGCTGGGCCCTGATGACAGGGCGCCTGTTTCCGCTGGACGTGCCCATGCCGAACGCGGCCCAGGAGGTTCTGATCGCGCTGTTCTTCGCGCCGATGGCGGCCTTTGCCGTGAAGTTCCTGCTGGGCTATGCGGGGCATGGCGTGCGGTCGGCCGGGGTGCTGAACGGCGGGCGGGTCAACGCCGTCCTGTGGGCCCAGTGCGTGCTGATGCCGGCCAGCCTGCTGCTGCTGGGCAGCAACCACCTCTTCCTGGGGGCCCGCATCTGGTACGTGGTGTTTTCGCTGGAGATCTTCGCGGCCATCGCCTATTTCCTCTGGGAGGCCGGTAAGGGTCGCCGTGCCGAGTTCTGGCTGATGTGCGTGGCACTGGGTGTCGTGGCCGCAGTGCTGGGCATCGAGCTGTCCTATCAGGCCGGGTTGCTGCGCCTGTGGGGCATTCATGTCACCCACTTCGTGATGCCCCTGCTGTATGCGGCCGTGGCGGTGCGGCTGATCCAGGTCTACGCCCGCGCCCTGCAGACGGCCGAAGGGGCCCGACAGCAGCTCGAAAAGCGCGTGCATGAAATCAGCGTCGAGATCGAGCGCAATTTCAACCAGATTGCCGAACTGCGGGTGGAACAGATTGCCGAAAAGGAGCGCAAGCGCATTGCCTCCGACCTGCACGACGACCTGGGCGCCAAGCTGCTGACCATTGTCCACACCTCGGACAACGACCGCATTTCCACCCTGGCGCGCGAGGCGCTGGAGGAAATGCGCCTGTCGGTGCGCGGACTGACCGGGCGTCCGATGGTGCTGTCCGATGCCCTGGCCGACTGGCGCGCCGAGGTGGTGTCCCGCCTCGGACAGGCCGGCATCGAGTGCGAATGGCGCAACCCCAACGAGATCATCGAGGAGCCGTTGTCGTCGCGCACCTACGTGCAGACCACCCGCATCCTGCGCGAGGCCGTCAGCAACGTCATCAAGCACAGTGCGGCCTCGCACGTCGTGATCGCCGCCGAGGTACTGCTGGCCCACCGCGAGTTCCAGCTGGTGATTCAGGACAACGGCAAGGGCATTCCGCTCGAGCTCGATGGCCGGCTGGACCGCGGCCACGGCATGACGAGCATGAAGCACCGCGCCAAGCAGCTCAGCGGCCAGTGCCTGGTCGAGTCCGGCCCCGGCTTCGGCACGGTGATACGTCTCACTTTGCCGCTGGAAATGGCCACCCTGCAACAAGTTCGCGCCGCGGGCATGACCATGCCCGGCAGCGCTGCTAGCATGCGCAGCAATGCGAGTTCGCATTGAGCGCCCCCCATTCGATCCCAAGTGAGGACCGTCGCCATGAAGCAAATCCTTCTGCTGGAAGACCTGCCCGAGATCCGCGCCTGGCTCAAGACCCTGGCGCTTCAGGTGTTCCCCGGCGCACAGATCAATGAGAGCGCCCGCATCCATGACGCGCTGGAGCTGGTCAACGCCGTGCGTTTCGATGTGGCCATGATCGACCTCGGCCTGCCCGATGGCTCCGGCGTCGAGGTGGTGCAGGCGCTGCGGGAAAAGCAGCCCGATGCCCAGTCGGTGGTCGTCACCATCCACGACGACGACGACCACCTGTTCCCGGCGCTGCAGGCCGGTGCCTTCGGCTACCTGTTGAAGGAGCAGTCGCGCGAGCAACTGGCCGAGCAGCTGCACCGCATCAGCCAGGGCGAGCCGCCGCTGTCCCCGTCGATCGCGCGCCGCGTGATCCAGTACTTCACGGCGCAGGCCCGCCTGCAGCCCGCGCACCCGATCGACACCGTCACCCCGCACGTGCAGCTCACCGAGCGCGAGAACGAGGTGCTGCTGCGCGTGGCCAAGGGCTTCACGCTGCCCGAGATCGGCCAGCAGCTCAACCTGTCGCGCCACACCATTGCCGACTACGTCAAGCAGATCTACCGCAAGCTCAACGTGTCGTCGCGTGCCGAGGCCGCGCTGGAAGCCCAGCGACTGGGCCTGTTCCGACGCTGATTCGATCGGAGCCCTTCACCGGCGGCGCGGCCCGATGGGCTGGCGCCGCTTTGTCTTTCCGGCCGGCCTTGCGCGGGCCTTCACAGAACCACTCTGCCCATGATTGCCCGCCTCGTTGGTGAACTCGCCGGCAAGTCCCCCCCCTATGTCCTGGTCGACGTGCATGGTGTGGGCTACGAAGTGCAGGTGCCGATGAGCACCTTCTACAACCTGCCGGAGCTGGGCGCCAAGGTCACGTTGCTGACGCAGTTCATCGTGCGCGAAGATGCGCAGCTGCTGTTCGGCTTCCTGACGGCCGGCGAGCGGGAGTCCTTCCGCGAGCTGATCAAGATCAGCGGCGTGGGCCCGCGCATTGCCCTGGCGCTGTTGTCCGGCCTGAACACCGAGGAGCTGGCCAGCGCCGTGGCGGCCCAGGACGCCAGCCGCCTCGTCAAGGTGCCCGGTGTGGGCAAGAAGACGGCCGAGCGCCTGCTGCTGGAGCTCAAGGGCAAGCTGGCGCCGGTGTTGACCACCCCGGGCTGGACCGCGCCGGGCGACACGCAGGGGGACATCCTGCAGGCGCTGATCGCGCTCGGCTACTCCGATAAGGAGGCGCAGGCTGCGCTCAAGCAGCTCCCGGCCGACGTGTCGGTGAGCGAGGGCATCAAGTTGGCGCTGAAGTCGCTGGCGCGTTGACCGGGTGCGGACATGGTCCTTCGGTTTGCGGGCATGATTCCCGGCATGGTGAGCAAGCGAGTCGGTTTGGGCGCCGGGCACGGGCCCGCTGGCGCATGGCAACGGGCATGGCGCCGTGGTGTGGCGGGCGTGGTGGTGGGGGTGTCCCTGCTGGGGGCCTCTGTCGTGCCGGCCTTCGCGGCGCCGAACCCGTCTCCGTCCGGCGTGCTGACGGTGCGCAACTTCTGCGCGATGGCCGTCAAGCGCTTGCCCAGCGTCACCCTGGCCTTGTGCGAGGCCGCCGAACTGACGACCAGCACGGGCCGGTCCGTGCGCGGCAGCGCGCTGCTGCAGCGGGATGTGGTGTCACCCCACGCGCGCCTGCGGGTGCTGGTCATCGGCGGCATTCACGGAGACGAGCCTTCTTCCAGCGCCTTGGTGCTGCACTGGATCCGGTCTGCGCAGGAGACGCCTTCGAACATCCACTGGCGCTTCGTGCCACTGGTGAACCCGGACGGCATGCTGAAGGCTGAACCGACGCGCACCAACGCGAACGGAGTCGACCTGAACCGCAACTTCCCGACGCCAGGGTGGGACAAGGAAGCGCCGCACTACTGGCAGAAGCGCACGGGCAAGGACCCGCGTCGCTTCCCCGGTCGCGCCCCGCTGTCCGAGCCGGAAAGCCGCTGGGTGCACGACGAGATGGCGCGCTGGAAGCCGGACCTGATCGTGTCCGTGCATGCGCCGTATGGTGTGCTGGATTTCGACGGGCCGACCGTGCCGCCCAAGCGCCTGGGGCGGCTGTACCTGGATCAGGTCGGCATCTTCCCGGGCAGCCTGGGCAACTACGGCGGCGTGCACAAGAAGGTGCCGGTGGTGACCATCGAGCTGCCCAGCGCGCTGCGCACCCCGCAGGACGCGGAGGTGCGGCAGATGTGGCTGGACCTGCTGCGCTGGACGGCCGAGCGGCTGGGCGCCGATTGAGCCCTGGAGCGCCCTGGCGGCTCAGGGGTAAAGGCCCCGCTCCTGCCGGGCGCTGAGGATGCGCTCGCAGGCCACCGCGAAGGCCGCGGTGCGCAGCGGGATGCCGTGCAGATCGGCGCGGTCCCAGATGGTCGCCAGCGCGTCGCCGACGATCTTGTCGAGGCGGGCGTTGATTTCGTCTTCCGTCCAGAAGAAGCTCGAGAAGTCCTGCACCCACTCGAAGTAGGACACCGTCACGCCGCCGGCGTTGCAGATCACGTCGGGCACGACCAGCACATTGCGCTCGCGCAGCACGTCGTCGGCCGCCGGCACCGTGGGGCCGTTGGCGCCTTCGAGCACCAGGCGGGCTTGCAGGCGGTTGGCACGCTCGGCGGTGATCTGGCCTTCCAGCGCAGCGGGGATCAGGATGTCGCAGGGCACGTCCCAGAACTGCTCGGCGGGCAGCGGCTCGGCACCGTGCCAGCCGGCCACGCCGCCGGTGTGGCGCACGTGCGCCTGCAGTGCGCCCACGTCCAGCCCACCCGGTGCGTACACCGTGCCGCTGTGGTCCTGCACCGCCACGACGCGCGCGCCGGCCTGGGCAAACAGCTCGGCGGCCACGCTGCCGACGTTGCCGAAGCCCTGCACGGCGATGCGCGCGCCTTCGAGCGGCAGGCCCAGCCGGCGGGCGGCCTCTCGCCCGGTGACGAACACGCCACGGCCCGTGGCCTTCACGCGGCCCAGCGAGCCACCCAGGTCCAGCGGCTTGCCGGTCACCACGCCGGTCGACGTGGCGCCGACGTTCACCGAGTAGGTGTCCATCATCCACGCCATGACCTGGCTGTTGGTGTTCACGTCGGGCGCCGGGATGTCCTGCTGCGGGCCGATGATGATGCCGATCTCGCTGGTGTAGCGGCGGGTGACGCGCTCGAGTTCCTTGCGGGTCAGCGAGCGCGGATCGACGCGGATGCCGCCCTTGGCGCCGCCATACGGCAGGTTGACGGCGGCGTTCTTCACCGTCATCCAGGCCGACAGCGCCATCACCTCTTCCAGGGTGACGTCGGGGTGGTAGCGCACGCCGCCCTTGCCGGGGCCACGGCTGAGGTTGTGCTGCACGCGGTAGCCCTCGAAGTGGCGCACCGTGCCGTCGTCCATCTCGATGGGCACGTCGACGATCAGCGCGCGCTTCGGGCGCTTGAGGGTCTCGGCCCAGCGCGACAGCGAGCCGAGGTAGGGCAGCACGCGGTCCACCTGAGCCAGGTAGGTGCCCCAGGCGCTTTCCGGCCCGGGGTTGACGTAGGAGAGGTCGCTCATGGTGTGATCCTCACAGGCCGGCCAGCGCCACGTACTTCGTCACCAGGTAGTCTTCGATGCCGTGGCGCGAGCCTTCGCGGCCCAGGCCCGATTGCTTCACGCCGCCGAAGGGCGCGACCTCGTTGGAAATCATGCCGGTGTTGACCCCGACCATGCCGTACTCCAGGGCCTCGGCCACGCGGAAGATGCGGCCGACGTCGCGGCTGAAGAAGTAGCTGGCCAGGCCAAACTCGGTGTTGTTGGCCAGGGCGATCACTTCCTCATCGGTGTGGAAGCGGAAGACGGGGGCCAGCGGGCCGAAGGTCTCTTCGCGGGCCACCTTGGCGTCGGCCGGCACATCGGCCAGCACCGTGGGCTCGAAGAAGGTCTTGCCCAGGTCGGCACGGCGGCCGCCGGTCAGCACGCGGGCGCCGCGGGTCACGGCGTCGTCGATGTGGTCCTCGACCTTGGCCAGCGCGGCGCGGTCGATCAGCGGGCCCTGCGTCACGCCGGGCTCCAGGCCGTTGCCGACCTTCAGGCTCTGGACGGCCTCGACCAGCTTGGCGGTGAAGGCGTCATAGACCTTGTCGTGCACATACAGACGGTTGGCGCACACGCAGGTCTGGCCGGCGTTGCGGAACTTCGAGGCCATGGCGCCCTGCACGGCGGCGTCGAGGTCGGCGTCGTCGAACACGATGAAGGGCGCGTTGCCACCGAGTTCCAGCGACAGCTTCTTGATCGTCGGGGCCGATTGGGCATAGAGCAGGCGGCCCACTTCGGTCGAGCCGGTGAAGCTGAGCTTGCGCACCACCGGGCTGGTGGTGAGCGCGCCGCCGATGGCGCGCGGGTCGCCCGTCAGCACCTGCAGCACGCCACCGGGGATGCCGGCGCGTTCGGCCAGCACGGCCAGGGCCAGCGCCGACAGCGGGGTCGACTCGGCCGGCTTGACGATGATGGGGCAACCGGCGGCCAGGGCCGGAGCCACCTTGCGGGTGATCATGGCCAGCGGGAAGTTCCACGGCGTGATCGCGGCGCACACGCCGATGGGCTCACGCAGCACGAGCAGGCGGCGGTCGGCCAGCGGACTCGGGATGGTCTCGCCGTACAGGCGCTTGGCCTCTTCGGCAAACCACTCGATGAACGAGGCGGCATACGCCACTTCGCCGCGGGCTTCGGCCAGGGGCTTGCCCTGCTCGACCGTCATCAGCACGGCGAGGTCTTCGGCATGCTGCTGGATCTGCTGCAGCCAGGCCTGCAGCAGCGCCGCGCGGGCCTTGGCCGTGAGCGCACGCCAGGCGGGCCAGGCGGCGTTGGCCGCGTCGATGGCACGTTCGGTTTCGGCGGCGCCCATGCGGGGCACCACGCCGACGTGCTCGCCGGTGGCCGGGTTGTCCACGGGGAAGGTCTCGCCGTTGTCGGCGGCCGCCCACTGGCCATTCAGCCAGGCGCGGTCGCGCAGCAGGCTCGGGTCTTTCAGGAAGCTCATGCGGTGATCCTGTGTGTGCGTGGCGTGGGTGCGATCAGGCCTTGGCGGCCAGGATGGCGCTTTGCAGGATGTCGAGGCCTTCGTTGAACACGGTGTCCTCGATCGTCAGCGGGTGCAGGAAGCGGATGACGTTGCCGTAGACGCCGCACACCAGCAGCATCAGGCCGCGGGCCAGGGCCTCGGTCTGCACGCGCTTGGTGAAGGCGGCATCCGGCTCGCCGGTAGCGGGGTTGTGGAACTCGACGGCCACCATCGAGCCCGGGCCGCGCACTTCGGCGATCTGCGGGGCGTCGGGCTGCAGCTGGCTCAGGCGCTGCTTGAGGCGATCGCCCAGCACGGTGGCGCGGGCGTTCAGGCCTTCGCTGTCGATGATGTCGAGCACGGCATGGGCTGCGGCCACGGCCAGCGGGTTGCCGGCGTAGGTGCCGCCCAGGCCGCCCGGCTCGGCGGCGTCCATCACCTCGGCACGGCCGCACACGCCCGACAGCGGCAGGCCGCCGGCGAGGCTCTTGGCGAAGGTGGTCAGGTCGACCGGGGTGTCGTACTGGTGCGTGGCGAACAGCGTGCCGGTGCGGGCAAAGCCCGTCTGGATCTCGTCGGCGATCAGCAGGATGCCGTGTTCGTCGGCGATGCGACGCAGGCCGGCGACGAAGTCGGCCGGGGCAGGCACGAAGCCGCCTTCACCCTGCACGGGCTCGAAGATGAAGGCCGCCACGCGCTTCGGGTCGATGTCGGCCTTGAACAGGGCTTCGACGGTCTTCAGCGCATCGGCGGTGGTGATGCCGTGCAGCGGGTAGGGGAAGGGCGCGTGGTAGACCTCGCCCGGGAAGGGGCCGAAGCCGCGCTTGTAGGGCACGACCTTGCCGGTCAGCGCCATGCCCAGGAAGGTGCGGCCGTGGAAGCCGCCGTTGAAGGCGATCACGCCCGGGCGGCCGGTCGAGGCGCGGGCGATCTTGATGGCGTTCTCGACGGCTTCAGCGCCGGTCGTGAAGAAGGTGGTCTTCTTGGCGAAGTTGCCCGGCGTGCGGCGGTTGATCTCTTCAGCGAGGGCCACGTAGCTGGGATAGGGCACGACCTGGAAGGCGGTGTGCGTGAAGCGGTCGAGCTGCTGCTTGACGGCCTCGACGATCTTGGGATGGCAGTGGCCGGTGTTGAGCACGGCGATGCCGCTGCCGAAGTCGATATAGCGGCGGCCTTCGATGTCCCACAGCTCGGCGTTGCGTGCACGGGCGGCGTAGAAGGTCTGGGCCACGGCCACACCACGCGGCGTGGCGGCGTTCTTGCGGGCGACCCAGTCGGCGTTGGGGCCGTCAAAGAAAGCGGGCTGGAGCTGGAAGTTCGTGCTGGACATGGTGTGACAGATGAAGAGGGAGTGGTGTGAAGGTTAGGGTGTTATGGATCTATGATTAAGGTCCACTTTTGTGTTTTTGATGGAGCCACTTTGCGATGAAGACGACGGCCTTGTCCGACTGGCTGCAGCAGCGTCTGCGTCGCGATGGGTCTGAGCCGGTCTACCGCCAGCTGCAGCAGCTGCTGAGGCAGGCGGTGATCAGTGGCGAGCTGCCGGCGCACACGCGCCTGCCGTCGTCGCGCCTGCTGGCGCAGGAGCTGGGCATTGCCCGCAACACCGTGATCGACGTGTACGAGCAGCTCGCGGTGGAGGGCTGTGTGGTGAGCCGCCAGGGCAGCGGCACGGTGGTGGCCGACCTGTCGGCCGAGCGCCTGCCGGCGCCCAGCCGGGCACGGTCTGCGCGGGGCCGGGGTGCCGGTGCCGAGCCCGGGGTGGCAGCCGGGGCCGAGGTGGCCGATGCGCACGGCGCCGCTCAGTTGTCGCCCCGCGGCGAGGCCCTGCTGGCCGCGGCCAGCGTGTCCACCCGGCAGTGGGGCGCCTTCATGCCCGGTGTGCCCGATGTGACGGAGTTTCCGGCGCGCACCTGGATGCGGCTGGAGAACCGGCGCTGGCGCCACCCCGAGCCCGAGCTGCTGAGCTATGCGCCGGGCGGCGGGCTGCCACGCCTGCGCGAGGCCCTGGCCGCGCACCTGCGCACCGCGCGTTCGGTGGTGTGCGAGCCCGAGCAGCTGATCCTCACCACCGGCAGCCACCAGTCCATCGACCTGACGCTGCGGCTGCTGGCCTCGCCCGGCGAGCACGTGTGGCTGGAAGACCCGTGCTACTGGGGCCTGCGCAGCAGCCTGGCCTCGCTGGAGGCGCGCATCGTGCCCGTGCCGGTGGACGCCGAGGGGCTGGCCTGGCAGGACGGCGGGCCGCATCCGGTGCCGCGCGCCATCCTGGTCACGCCGTCGCACCAGTATCCGCTGGGCATGGTGATGAGCCTGGCGCGCCGGCAGGCCCTGCTGGCCTACGCGCGCACGCATGGCAGCTGGATCATCGAAGACGACTACGACAGCGAGTTCCGCTATGGCACCCGTCCGTTGCCGGCCCTGCAGGGTCTCGACGACGCGGGCCGGGTGATCTATGTGGGCAGCCTCAGCAAGGTGCTGTTTCCGGGGCTGCGGCTCGGGTACCTGGTGGTGCCGCCGGCGCTGGCCGAACGCTTTGCACTGGGCTCGGCCGCGCTGTACCGCGAAGGGCAGGCGTGGCAGCAGGCGACGCTCGCCGATTTCATCGAGCAGGGGCACCTGGGTTCGCACATCCGGCGCATGCGCGGGCTCTATCACGAGCGTCGGCAGGCGCTGCTCGAGGCCATCCGCCAGCACTTCGGCGACACGCTGGCCGTGCGCGGGGACGATGCCGGGCTGCACCTGGTGCTGGCGCTGCCCGACCATGTGGACGATGTGGCCCTGGCCCGGGATGCGCTGGCGGCCGGCGTGGCGGTGCGGCCCTTGAGCCGTTACCACGCCGACCCGGCCCGTGCGCCCCGCGGGCTGCTGCTGGGCTATGCCTGCGTGCGCCCCGAGGCCATCCCGCCCGCCTTCGCGGTGCTGGCGCGGCAGGTGGCCGCCCGGCTGGGGGGATGAGACGGGGCGCACAGGGGGGCTCCGGTCAGAAGCTGTAGCGCACCGAGCCTTGCAGGCGGCTCATGTCGCCCTTGTCACCGGCTTCGGTGCGGCGGTTGCCCCAGCCGTACTCCACGCCCAGGTCCAGGCCCTTCGTGGCGGTCCAGATCAGGTTGGCGTAGGCCTGGTTGGTGCGCGTGTTCAGGCTGGCCACGTCGCCGAAGCCGGCGCCGTTGTCCATGCGCGTGAAGCCCCACATCAGGTGGCTGCGCAGCGCGTCGTTCCAGGCGTGCTGCACGCCGATGACGCCGCCCACGGCCTTCTCGGCCGAGAGTTTCACGCGGGTGGCGTCGTAGGCGACGGCGGCGTTGGCGTCCTGGATGTAACGGCCGATGCCCTTGCCGACGTTCAGCTGGTACAGGCCCGTGGTGGCCGCGCCCAGCTTCAGGCTGCCCGACAGGCCCAGGCCCCAGCCCAGTGTGTCGGCCTGGCGGTGGCCGGTGCCGTCTTCGGCGCGCAGGTCGCGGGCCAGGCCGCGCACGGCCACGTGGCCCCAGGGGCCGGTCTGCGTCCAGCGGGCGATCAGGTCGGGCAGGCGGTCCTGCGCCACGGCGTTGCCGCTGGCGTCGCGCACGTCGGCCTGCGGGTTCTCGATGGCCAGGGCCAGGTTGCCTGTGGCCAGCGGCAGCGTGTAGCGCAGTTGGGCCTGGCGGATGAAGGACTGGCCGGTCGGGCCGTTGAACTCGAGCGTGTCGCCAACCGAATCGAGGTCCATGAAGGTGGACCAGGTCTGGCCGGCCAGCCAGCGGCCGTACTCACCGAAGGCGTGGCGCAGGCGGGGGCGTGCCGAGTTCGTGTAGGTTTCCGAGCCGTCGCTGGTGAAGAAGTCGTATTCGATGCGGGTCTTGAGCGGGCCGCCAGCCGTGTCGGTCACGGTCTGCACGTTCAGGCGGGTGGTGCGCGCGCTCGGCGTGCTGGTGTTGCGGCGGCTGGCCCCGGCGCTGCCGTCCAGCGGCAGGTCGGACAGGCTCACGCCACGGCCCTGGTCACCCTTGATGTCGAGGGCGCCGTCGAGCTACACATAGCCGCCCAGCTTGACCGCGGTCGAGGTGCCGGGCACGGGGATGAAACCGGCCGGGGCGGGCGCGCCGGTGTAGGCGGGTGCCGCAGCCACGGGCGCAGGGGCGGCGGCCTTCTGGCTCATCTGTTGAGCCTCGAGCTGCTCGACCTTGGCCAGCAGCTTCTGGACGGTGGCGCGCAGGTCCGACAGCTCGTCGGCATGGGCAGGCAGGGAGAAGGGGACCGCCAGCGCGAGCGCGGCAGCCAGACGTGTATGCTTCATGGTTGCTCCAGAACAAGGCACCCACCGTGCGCCCGGCAAGGTCTGGGATGGGTGCGTTTCACCGACACGCCTGCCGGTTGGCGCCGACAGGCGTGCTGCTTCAAGGCAGTCGACCGGACCGTCGGCTGCCTTGTTTTCTTTTCAGAGGGGGCGGGGGCTCAGGTGCCGCGTGCGGCGGCGTTGCGGCCGCGCAGCCACTCGAGAGTGAGCAGCATCAGCACGGACATCACCGTGAGGATGGTCGCCACGGCGGCAATGGCCGGGCTGATGTTTTCGCGGATGCCGGCAAACATCTGGCGCGGCAGCGTGGTCTGCTCGGGGCTGGCCAGGAACAGCGTCACCACCACCTCGTCGAACGAGGTGCCGAAGGCGAACAGCCCGCCCGAGATCACGCCCGGGGCCACCAGCGGCAGGGTCACTTTGAAGAAGGTGTAGAGCGGGCTGGCGCCCAGGCTGGCCGCGGCGCGCACCAGGTTCATGTCGAAGCCCTGGAGCGTGGCGCTCACCGTGGTGACCACGAAGGGCACGCCGAGTGCCGCATGCACGATGACCAGGCCGAAGAAGTTGCCTGTCAGGCCGATGGGGGCGAAGAACAGGTAGGTGGCCACGCCGACGATGACCACCGGCACCACCATCGGCGAGATCAGGATGGCCGTGAGCACGGACTTGCCGGGGAAGTCGATGCGCGTCAGGCCGATGGCGGCCATCGTGCCCAGCACCATGGCCAGCAGCGTGGCCAGCGGGGCGACGATCAGGCTGTTGCGGAAGGCGTGCGTCCAGGTGCCCGAGGTCATCAGCTCTTCATACCAGCGCAGCGAGAAGCCGGTCATGGGGTAGAGCAGGAAGGAATCGGCGTTGAAGGACAACGGCACGATGACGAGCAGCGGGGCCACGAGGAAGAGCAGCACGGCGGCCACGATCACCCGCAGGGTCACGTGCCACAGTTGTTCGACGCGGGAGGCGTAGGCAGGCAGCATGGTGTGGGCCTTTCGGGTCAGCGGGACTTGGCGGCAAACGTGGTGTTGCCGACCAGCCGGTTGTAGACGGTGTAGAGCACCGAGATGGCCACCAGCAGCAGGGCGGACAGCGCCGCGGCCATGCCCCAGTTGATGGTCTCGTTCGTGTAGAAGGCGACGAAGTAGCTCACCATCTGCTCCTTCGGCCCGCCCAGCAGCGCCGGGGTGATGTAGTAGCCGATGGACAGGATGAAGACCAGGATGCCGCCGGCCGCCAGGCCCGGCACCGTCATCGGGAAGTAGACCTTCCAGAAGCTCTTGAACGGCGGGCAACCCAGCGACACGGCCGCGCGCAGGTAGACCGGCGAGATGCCCTTCATCACGCTGTAGAGCGGCAGGATCATGAAGGGCAGCAGGATGTGCACCATCGAGATGTAGACGCCGATGCGGTTGAACACGAGGTGCAGCGGCTGGTCGATCACACCGAGCGCCATCAGCGCCTGGTTGACCAGGCCACCGTCCTGCAGGATGACGATCCAGGCGGCCACGCGCACCAGGATCGAGGTCCAGAACGGCAGCAGCACGCAGATCATCAGCAGGTTGGAGGTGCGGGCAGGCAGGCGGGCCAGCAGGTAGGCCACCGGAAAGCCGAGCACGCAGCAGCACAGCGTGACGACGAAGCTGATCCACAGCGTGCGGCCGAACACGTCGAGGAAGACGCCTTCGCCTTCCGGTGCGCCGACGATGTTCCCCGCCTCATCGCGGCGCAGGTCGAGCGCCGTCAGCAGGTAGTGGTCGGTGTGGGGGCGGGCATTGCGCGCCACCAGTTGCCAGGTGTCGCTCTCGCCCCAGCGGGCGTCCATCTCGATCAGCGCGGCCTTGGCCGGACCCGTGGGGGGCTCGGCGGCCAGCTTGCGCGCGCTGTTCATGATCAGCGAGCGCATGCCGGTGCGCTCCATGTTCAGGCGCTTGGCCGCGGCGGCCAGCTCCTCGCTGCCCTTGGCCTGGATCAGGTCGGCCTGCAGCGCGGCGAAGGCGGCCTCGTCGGGCAGGCCGTGCTGCGACCAGCCGGCCAGGGCCTTGGCGGTGGCCGGCAGCGCGGTGTGCACCTCGGGGTTGTCGACCGCCTTGTTCAGCAGCCCGATGATGGGCCACAGAAAGGTGAAGATCAGGAACAGCGCCAGCGGGGCGATCAGGGCACCGTAGCGCAGTTTCTTCAGCCGTTCGGCGCGCCGCAGCTGCGCCTTGAGCGACGTGGTCTGCACCGGCAGGGCGGGGGGCGGGGTGTCGGCCATCGCGATCGAGCTCATGGGAATGTCCTCGTCAGACGCCGGCCCTGCACCGCGCAGGACCGGCTCCGGGGTGGGGGGTTACTTCGCGGCCCAGGCGTGGAAGCGCTGTTCCAGGTCTTCACCGTGTTCCACCCAGAAGGCGGTGTTGGTGGCGATGGCAGTCTTCATGTTGGCCGGGGCCGTGGGCAGTGTGGCGGCCAGCGTCGGCTCGATCTGGCCCATGGCCTTCAGGTGCGTCGGGCCGTAGGGGATCTCGCCGGAGAAGACCTTCTGGTTCTCGGGCTTGGCCAGGGCCGCCAGGAACTTGTACGACAGGTCACGCTTGGGCGCGCCCTTCGGGATGGCATAGGCCTCGATGTCGTAGATGTTGCCGGTCCAGACGATCTTGAGGTTCTTGCCTTCCTTCTGGGCGCCGGCGATGCGGCCGTTGAAGGCCGTGCTCATCACGACGTCGCCCGAGGCCAGCAGCTGCGGCGGCTGTGCACCGGCTTCCCACCACTGGATGTTGGCCTTGAGCTGGTCGAGCTTCTTGAAGGCGCGGTCCACGCCGGCCTTGGTGCCCAGCACCTTGTAGACATCGTTCGGGGCCACGCCGTCGGCCATCAGCGCGAACTCCAGCGTGTACTTGGCGCCCTTGCGCATGCCGCGCTTGCCCGGGAACTTCTTGACGTCCCAGAAATCGGCCCAGGTCACCGGGGCGGTCTTGAGCTTGTCGGCGTTGTAGGCCATCACGGTCGACCACACGAAGAAGCCGAAGCCGCACTCTGTCACGGCCGCGGGCAGGAAGTCCTTCTTGTTGCCGATCTTGCTGTAGTCCAGCTTCTCGTAGACGCCTTCTTCGCAGCCGCGGGCCAGCTCGGGCGATTCGACCTCGACGACGTCCCAGCTGACCTGTTTGGCCTCGACCATGGCCTTCACCTTGGCCTGCTCACCGTTGTATTCGCCCTTGACCAGCTGGATCTGGGTGGACTTGGTGAAGGGCTCGTAGAAGGCCTTGATCTGGGCCTGCTGGTTGACGCCACCGAACGAGATGACGGTCAGGCTGGACTGCGCCTGCGAGGTGCCGGCGGCAACCAGGCCGGCAGCGATCGCCAGGGCAGAAAACGCACGGGAAGAGACGGACATGGACGGACTCCGGGAGCGGGGTGGGTTGCGGGTGGAGGAAAAGAACGGGGGTCAGGCGGCTTCGGCCACATCGAGTGCACGCAGGTGCTCGGGCGGCAGGGCCACGCGGACGGACTCACCGGCCTGCAGGCTGCGGTTGAGTTGCGAGATCGGGGTCTTGACGGCGATGTCGGGCTGGCCGGGCAGGGCCATGCACACGCGCACGTGGTCGCCGAGGTAGATGATTTCCTTGACCTGGGCCGAGAACTGGTTGGGGCCGGCCGGCTGGCCGTCGTCGACCAGGTAGGCGCGTTCGGGGCGCACGGACACCAGCGTGCGTGCGCCGGTTTCGCGCACGTTGCCGACACGGGCCTCGACCTGCGCGCCGCCGTCCAGCGTCACGGTGCACTGCTCGCCCTGCACGGCGCTGATCGTGCCCTTGAGCGCGTTGTTCTCGCCGATGAAGCTGGCGACGAAGGCGTTGGCGGGGCGCTCGTACAGCGCCTCGGCCGAGTCGATCTGCTGGATCACGCCCTTGTCGAACACGGCGATGCGGTCGGACATCGTCAGGGCCTCGGCCTGGTCGTGCGTGACGAAGACGACGGTGACGCCGAGGTTCTGGTGGATGTGCTTGATCTCGAGCTGCATGTGCTCGCGCAGCTGCTTGTCGAGCGCGCCCAGCGGCTCGTCCATCAGCACCAGTTCGGGATCGAACACCAGCGCGCGGGCCAGGGCGATGCGCTGCTGCTGGCCGCCCGAGAGCTGCTGCGGATAGCGGCTGGCGAACGGCTCCAGCCGCACCATGCCCAGCGCCTTCTTGACCTTGGCGTCGATCTCGGCGCCGGGCAGCTTGCGCACGGCCAGCGGAAAGCGCAGGTTCTCGGCCACCGTCATGTGCGGGAACAGCGCGTAGTTCTGGAACACCATGCCGATGTTGCGCTTGTGCGGGGGCACGGTGTTGATGACGCGCTCGCCCAGGCGGATCTCGCCCGAGGTCGGGGTCTCGAAGCCGGCCAGCATCATCAGGCAGGTGGTCTTGCCGGAGCCCGAGGGGCCGAGCAGGGTCAGGAACTCGCCGCGACGGATGTCGAGGTTCAGGTCACGGACGATGAGCTTTTCACCGTCGTAGGTCTTCTGCACGTTGCGGAAGGACACGTGCGGCGCGTCGGGGCGGGGGGGGCAGTGGACGCATCGGGGGCTCCAGGCTCGAACAGGTGTGACAGCCGGCGGGACAGCTTCGCAGCGGGCGTGAGCCTGTCCTGTGTCACCGGAATGGCGCGGGTTGGGGGGATCATAGAAGTGTCATTGGTTTAAAGTAGAGCCAATTTACGCGGATTGAAGGGAACCAATATAGGGATAGCCCTCTTGTCTATGCCGTCCGCGAACACCAAGCCATGGAACCACGCCTGATCTCGGAGCTGCTGATGCAGCATCTCGATCGCCAGCCCGAGAACGTGAAGCTGCGCATCAAGGTCTACATGGCGCTGCGCGGCGCCATCCTCGAAGGCCGGCTGCCGCCGGGCACCAAGCTGCCGCCCACGCGCACCCTGGCCGAAGACATGGACGTGGGCCGCAACACCATCGTGCGCGTTTACGAACAGCTCACGGTCGAGGGCTACATCGAGGGCCGCGTGGGCGATGGCAGCTATGTCTCGGACGCGGTGGCGCGGGGACCGAAGGCCGAGGCACCCAAGCGGCTGCTGGGCGCGCGGCGCGAAGGGCTGTCGCGGCGGGGCGGCGCCATTGCGGCGCACGCGGGCAGTTCGATCGCGCAGCGCGGCGCGTTCACGCCGGGCGTGCCGGAGGTGGAGCTGTTCCCGTTTGCGGTGTGGCGCAAGCTGGTGGCCAAGTACATCGACCAGGACCAGTCGCACCTGCTGCAGTACGCGTATGCGGGCTATGGCCCCTTGCGCAAGACGCTGGCGAGCTACCTGCGCGTCACGCGCATGATGCCGGTCGATCCCAAGCAGATCATCGTCATCAACGGCTCGCACCAGGCCATCGACCTGTGCGCGCGGCTGCTGGCCGACCACGGCGACCGGGCCTGGATCGAGGACCCCGGCTACTGGGGCGCGCGCAATGTGCTGAGTGCGGCGGGCCTGCAGGTTCAGCCCATTCCGCTCGACGACAAGGGCATCGCGCCGACGGCCGAGGACTGGGGCCGGCCGCCGCGGCTGATCTTCGTGTCGCCTTCCAGTCAGTACCCCACGGGCACGATGCTGTCGCTGGACCGCCGCCTGGCGCTGCTGGAGCGCGCCGACGAAGCGGGCTCGTGGATCATCGAGGACGACTACGACAACGAGCTGCACTATTCGGGGCGGCCGCTGGCCTCGCTGTTCGGTCTGGCCAACCGCCAGCGCGTGATCTACCTGGGCACGCTGAGCAAGGTGATGTTCCCGGGCATCCGCCTGGCCTACCTGGTGGTGCCGGAAGACCTGGTCGATGCCTTCGTGATCGGCAATGCCGAGCTGTACCGCGGCGGGCGCCTGGCCGAGCAGGCCGCGCTGGCCGAGTTCATCGAAGAAGGCCACTTCACCGGCCACATCAAGCGCATGCGTGGCGTCTACAGCGAGCGCCGCGCGGTGCTGCTCGACGAGATGAAGGCCTGCCTGGGCGACCTGGTCTCGCCCTCCGATGGCCATGCCGGACTGCAGATCGTCTATCGCTTCAACCAGCCGGTGGACGACACCATGGTGGTGGCGCAATCGCTGGCCGAAGGCGTGGTGTGCCGGCCGCTGTCGATGTACTACATCGACCAGTCGCGCCGGCAACCGGGGCTCAACCTGGGCTTTGCCGCGGTGCCGGAAGCGCGCATCCGCCCGGCGGTGCACACGCTGGCCAGCGTGATCGAGCGGGAGCACGCGCGCATGCTGCAGCGGGCCGCCCAGCGGGGCTGAAGTGGACTCAGGCCCGCTGCGCCAATGCCCGCAGCAACTGCCTCACCGGCTGGCTGCCCTTGCCCTTGCGGCAGGTGAGCACGATGTCCTGCGTGTGGCTCAGGCGGGCCGGCCACACGCGACGCAGCGCCGACAGCGATGCCGTCGATGCGACGAGGTGGTCAGGAAGAAAGCCGGCGAAACGACCGCTGCACACCAGCAGCGCCACGCCCTCGATGCTGTCAGCCCGGGTGGGGCCGGTCAACAGCATGGTGCCCAGCCCGGGCAGGGGGAGGTCGCCGGCGTAAGGATCGACCACGCACGCCAGGCTGGACAGTTCGGCGTCACTGCGCGCCTGGTCTGCCTCGTCGTACCACGGGTGACCGGGCCCGATGAACAGGCTGTTCGGCTCGGTGTAGAGCGTGTGCTGTTCGAGCCCTGCCGGCGGCGTGTGGGCGGCCACGATGCCGGCGTCGAGTTCACCCGAGAGGATGCGTCGCTCGATCTCGACGGGGCGCAGGGTCGACAGCGAAAACGCCTGCCTTGGCTTGCTTCGCAGCACTGGCGGATGGCGCAGGCCAGGCGCGAGGCATGTCCGGGCAAGGCCGTCAGCAGCGCGTCGACGATGCCCAGGCGCAGCGTGGGCGGGGGCGCGGCGCCAAGGGCGTCAAGTTCGGTCTGAAAGCGCGCATGTGCATCCATCCACCGCTGCGCCATGCCAAGAAACCGGTCTCCCTCCGGCGTCAGCCTGAAGCCCGCTCGACCGCGTGAAGCCAGGCGCTTGCCGATGCGGGTCTCGAGCTCCTTGAACTGGCGGCTGACCGTGGAAAGGTCCGTCTGCAACTCGAGCGTCGCGGCCGATAGCCCGCCGGCGCGCACCACCGCGAGAAAGGTGTGAACCAGCCGCGGGTCGAGGCCGTGCTGATCGCGGGTCACATGCACAGGCGCGGTGCGGGCTGGTGTGGTGGGCATCCGGAGACAGCGGTGATGCAGATGGGATCGGGGCAGTGTGCATGAAGCGCGCCGGCTTGCGTGCAGAACCGATCAAGTGAACTTGCAGTGCCGGCCATTGCGTGGTGTGGCCGGGGCTCATTAGGCTGGCGCCTCCACTTGCACCGGCCCACCATGACCCAGTTCGCTTACCTGTCCGACTCCACGCTGTTCAAGACGCGTCCGTCTGAGGATCAGCCGCTTCCCTTTGGTGTGGCGGGTGTCACCTGGGACGGCTCGACCACGAACAGACCGGGTGCCCGCTTCGGGCCGCGCGCCATCCGCGAGGCCAGCCACATGCTGTGCGATGGGCTGCACCCGCTGTTCGACACCACCCCGGTCGGTCAGCTTGACGACCATGGTGATCTGGCGCTGCCCAACACGAGCCTGGATGCGATGCGTGCGGCGTTCGGCGAGGTCCTGCCCGCCATGCTGGCGCGTCAGCACATGGTCTGGCTGGGCGGCGACCATTCCATCACCCTGCCGGTGCTGCGCGCGCTGCGGGCCCACCTGGGCCGCCCCCTGGCGGTGATCCACTTCGATGCGCATTGCGACACCTGGCAGGATCACTTCGGCGAGCCCAGCGGGCACGGAACCTGGGTGTACGAAGCGATGCAGGAGGGGCTGGTCGTGGACCCGTGCTTCACGCAGATTGGCATCCGCTCCTCGGGCGAGCGAGCGGCGCGTGAGTACGTGAGGACACGAGGCGGCCAGATATTCACGGCCCGCGATCTGCGTGGCATGGAAAGCCCGGTGCAGTTGCAGGGTGTCATGCAGGCCATCCGGGAGCGCCTGGCCGCCCACGGTCATCCGCCGGTGTACCTGAGCCTCGACATCGATTGCCTCGACCCCGCCTTTGCGCCGGGAACCGGCACACCGGAGCCCGGTGGCATGACCTCGGCACAGGTGCTGACGCTGCTGGAAGAGCTGCACGATCTCAACTTTGTCGGCATGGACTGTGTGGAAGTGGCACCGGCCTACGACCATGCCGAGCTGACTGCCAGCGCGGCGGCCACCTTTGTGTGGACCTATCTGGCGGGGCAGATGGCCCGCCGCGCCACGCGCTGAAGGGCCTTCTTGCTGCGGGCAGGCTCAGATGCCGAGCTTGTCTCGCAGATCGTAGTAAGCCGCACCGAGTGCCGTGAACGGCACCCGGAAAAGCCGCCCGCCGGGGAAGGGGTAATGTGGCAGGCTGGCGAACGCGTCGAAGCGTTCGGCCTGGCCCTGGATCACCTCGCTGAGCACCCGGCCGATGAGGTGGGTGAAGGTCACGCCGTGGCCCGAGCAGCCCTGCGAGTAGTAGATGTTGGGTGCCAGGCGGCCGACTTCCGGCAGGCGCGTCAGCGTCAGCAGGAAGTTGCCGGTCCAGCCATAGTCCACGCGCACGTCCTTCAGTTGCGGAAAGGTCTTGAGCATCTTGGGGCGGATGATGGACTCGATGTGGGCGGGGTCGCGCGCGCCGTAGATCACGCCGCCCCCATACACCAGACGCCGGTCGGCCGACAGTCGGAAGTAGTCGAGCAGGAAGTTGCAGTCTTCCGCGCAGTACTCGGTGGGCAGGATCTCCTTGAACCGATCACCCAGCGGCTCCGTGGCGATCACCTGCGTGCCGCACGGCATCGACCGCGCCGCCAGCTGGGGCTCGAGGTCACCGATGTAGGCATTGCAGGCCACGATCACGAACCGGGCCTGGACCTGGCCGTGGGCGGTGTGCACCGTGGCGCGCTCACCCCGTTCGATCCGGGTGACGGCCGACAACTCATGGATGACGCCACCGAGCGACTCGAAGGCCGCGGCTTCGCCCTGTGCCAGGCGCAGGGGGTGGACGTGCCCGGTGCTGTGATCCAGCAGTGCCGCCTTGTAGCGGCGCGTGCCGACGGCCTGTTCGGTGGCGCGGGCGTCGAGCATGTCCAGCTCGGTGTGCCCGTACCGCTCCCACAGTGCCTTGTGGTGCTCAAGCTGGCGCACCTGCTTGTCGCTCAGCGCCGTGAACATGCCGCCAGGCCGGAAGTGGCAATCGATCTGGTAGCGCGCGATGCGCTCCTTGATGATCCTGGCCCCTTCGAAGGCCATGCTGCCAAGCGCCGTGGCCGCTGCCTTGCCGTAGCGGGCCTCGATCACGTCGATGTCGCGCGAGTAGCTGTGCACCAGCTGCCCGCCATTGCGGCCGGATGCGCCCCAGCCCACGCGGGCCGCTTCGAGCACCACGACCTTGTAGCCTTGCTCGGCCAGATGCAGGGCCGATGACAGGCCGGTGTAGCCGGCCCCGATGATGCAGACGTCGGCTTGTGTCGTTCCCTTGAGCGCGGGGCGATCGGGCTGTGACAGGCCGGTGGCAGCGTAGTAGGAGGGCGCGTGCGTCGTCGATCCTGGCTGACCGAGGCCGGCCGGGGCGGCACGCGAGGCGGTGAAGGATGTGGCTTGGGTCGACATGTCGGTTTCCTCGTTGCGTAGAGTGGCATGCGGTGGGGGCATGGCGCAAGTCATGCTTCGATCCGCAACCAGGTGGTTTTCAGTTCGGTGTACTTGTCGAAGGCGTGCAGGGACTTGTCACGTCCGTTGCCGGATTGCTTCACCCCGCCGAAAGGCACGGTGATGTCGTCTTCGTCATACTGGTTGACGTGCACGGTGCCGGCCTGCAACGCCCGCGCCACGCGGTGGACGCGGTCGATCTGGCCGCTCCAGATGCTGGCCTGCAGACCATAGGGGCTGTCGTTGGCCAGGGCAATGGCCTCGGCTTCGGTGCGGAAGGGGATGAGTGTCAGGACCGGCCCGAAGATCTCTTCGCGTGCCACCTTCATGCCGTTGTGGGCGTTGCTCAGGATGGTGGGCTCGACGTAATGGCCCCCGGTGTCGGCACGTGTCTGGCGGCCGCCGTGGGCGAGCGTGGCGCCCTCGCCGAGCCCCTGGTCGACATAGCGCAGCACGGTATGCAGTTGCCCTTCATCCACCATGGCGCCCAGTCGGGTGCGTTCGTCCAGCGGGTCGCCGGCCTGCCAGCCCCCGGCCTCCTGCTGCATGCAGGCGAGCGCGTCGTCCATCAGGCTCTCATGCACCAGCACCCGGGTCGGCGCGTTGCAAGACTCGCCCTGGTTGAAGAACACGCACGCCGCCGCTGTCCGGGCGGCCTTCTCGAGGTCTTTGACGTCATCGAAGACGATGAACGCGGATTTGCCGCCCAGCTCGTTGTAGACGCGCTTGAGGTTGGACTCCGCGGCGTAGTTGAGCATCCGCCTTCCGACCCGGGTGGAGCCCGTGAAGCCGATGGCATCGACCTCTGCGTGTCGCGCCAGGGCCTCGCCGGCTTCGTGACCGAAACCGGGCACGACATTGAGTACGCCTTCCGGCAGACCGGCCTGGAGTGCCAGTTCGGCCAGCCGAAGTGCCGTGTAGGGCGACTTCTCCGAGGGCTTCAGCACGACGCTGTTGCCCGATGCCAGCGCCGGGCCGAGCTTCCAGGCCGCCATGATCATCGGGTAGTTCCAGGGCACGATGGCGCCGATCACGCCCATCGGTTCGCGCGTGATGAGGGCCAGGGCGTGTACGCCGGTGGGCGCAACCTCGTCGTACAGCTTGTCGATCGCTTCGCCATACCAGGCAATGCAGCGGGCGGTGGCCGGCACGTCCACCGTGCGGCTGAACTGGATGGGCTTGCCCATGTCCAGGGTCTCCAGCAGTGCCAGTTCATCGCGGTGCGCGGTGATGAGCTCAGCCCAGCGTTGCAGCACGGCCTTTCGAGCCGCGGGGGCTTGCCGCGACCAGCGGCCATCGGCAAACGCCGCCCGGGCGGAGCGAACGGCCCGGTCGATGTCTTCGGGCTGCCCCCGGGCCACCGGACCCAGCAGTCGGCCGTGGACGGGGGAGCACTTGGCAAACGTCTGGCCGCTCAGGGTGGCGCAGCGTTGCCCATCGATCACGCTGCGGCCATCGAAGGTCAGGCCGGCGGCACGATCGTGCCATGCGGTGCTGGTCATGGGGCCTCCCTTCAGAAGCTCACCACGACCGACGTGGCCAGCAGCTGGTTGGTCTTCTTGAACCCGCCGTCGCGCGTGTCGCGGAACACGGCGCCGCTGGCCCGGTCGATGCGGTACTCCGCCTTGAACACGGTGTTCAGATTGAAGTTGTAGCCCAGGCCCAGCGTGAGGGCCGAGCGGTCCACGCCCCGGTTGGGATCGCCGCCTGCGGCAGGCCCGATGCCATTTCGGTCGTCCGCAGCGGTGTAGGTCAGGAGGCCGCCGCCGTTCTTGCGGTTCCAGATGTGGTCCAGTCGGGCGATGCCTTCCAGCCAGGGCTCGAACTTGTAGGCCATCAGCGCCGACAGACCGGTCCAGTGCGCATCGCGCAGTTCTCCCGTCAAGGGGTCCGGGCTGATGGAGGCCTTGCGCTGCCGCCCGATGCTGAATTGCGCTTGTGCCGTCAGGTCGCCCCGGATGAAGTAGCTGTCGATCTCGAACAGGTCGACGCGAGAATCTCGCTGGGCAATGGGGTTGCCGTCCCCGTCCAGCAGGTTCTGACTGGCGTTGGGAGCCTTGCCATGCACGCCCGCAAAGCCAAACCCCTGGAACTCTCCCTTGGCGTAGTCCACGCGGTAGGCCACGACCGGGGTCTTCTCGCCGGACTGGCGCTTGCTCGCGTTCATGTTGCCGACCAGGGCCTTGATGATCCACTTGTCCCGTGTCAACTCCATGCCAGCGCCGGTGTAGGCGGCCGGCAGCGTGGTGTCGAACAGCAGGTTGTGGGTGATGAGCTTGTTGAGCGTCGGCTGCAGGTATTCGTAGCCCGACCAGTCGGGCAGGTGGCCGGCGATGAAGCGGGTCTGCAGGTCGGTCAGGGGCACGGAGACCGAGGCCTCGTGCACGGGCGAGTTCGAGCCCTCTGCCACCGCCTGCGTGCCGCGCTGCGGCGACAAGGTCAGGCGCCAGCGCGCACCGGAGTCGGTCTCTTTGGTGAAGTCGATCACCGCCGTGCCGATGTAGGAGGTGTCGTAGAAGTAGCCGCCGTTGTCCACGGCGTTGAGGAACTGGAAACCGGCGCGATGCTGGCGCTGGTTGTAGATCCAGGTCGGATCCATGTAGCCGCTGATCTTCAGGCCCTTGAAGCCCAGCGCATCACGGGAGTCTTCCATCGCTTCGGTCTTCACGGCGATGCGATTGAAGTCCTGAAGCTGCTCGGGCGTCATGCCCGATGGCGCGGCCGGGGCAGCAGGCTCGCTGTCGAGCCGCTTTTCGAGTTCGGCCATGCGCGCCTTGAGCTCCTGCAGTTCCTTGAGGAGGGCATCGTTGGCGCCCGCCGCACACACCGTGGCGGGGTAGATGGCGGCGAGCGCCAGGCTCAGGGTGGCGAGTGGGAGGTGTCGTTTCATGGTGGGGTCCTTCTGGAATTCAGGGGCGTTGTGCGGCGGCCATCTCGGCGGCCAGGCGGCGTTCACGGCGCGCGACGACGTAGCTCGCCACAAGCACCCCCACCGCGACCACGGTGATGATCACGGTCGCGACGGCGTTGATGCTTGGACTGAGCCCCAGGCGCGCCCGGGAGAAGATCGCCAGAGGCAGCGTGGTGGAGCCCGGCCCGGACAGGAAGGCCGACAGCACCACGTCGTCGAGCGAGACGGTGAAGGTCAGCAGCCAGGCCGACAGCAGCGAAGGCGCCATGCTGGGCAGCGTCACCAGAAAGAAGACCTGCGCCGGGCGGGCGCCGAGGTCCATCGCCGCCTCTTCAAGCTGTGGGTTGATCTCTTTCAGGCGCGCCTGCAGTACCACGGTCGCGTAGGCCAGGCCTAGCAGCAGGTGGCCCAGCCAGATCGTGACGGCGCCGCGCTCCGGGAAACCGAGCCAGCGCTGCATGGACACCAGCATCAGCAGCAGTGACAGTCCGACGATGACCTCGGGCATCACCAGGGGCGCATTGACCATGCCGGAAAACAGCGTGCGGCCTTTGAAGCGCGGGTACTTGACCAGCGTGAAGGCGGCCAGCATGCCGAGGATGACCGACCCGCATGCGGTGGCCAGCGCGATCTTGAGCGACAGACCCAGACCGTCGAGCAGCTCCTGATCCTGTGCCAGCGCCGCATACCATTTGAACGTGAAGCCGCTCCAGGTGTTTGGCAGGTCGGATGCGCTGAACGAATACAGGATCAGCGCCACGATCGGCAGGTAGAGGAAGAGATAGCCGCCCGCCAGCCAGGCGCGGCCCAGCCCTCGGTTGAAGGTCGGCGTGAACGGGGTGCTCGGAATGCGGCTCATCGTGCGCGCTCCTGGTTGTCGGCCTGCGCCTTGTTGAAGAGCGCCAGCGGCACGATGATCAGCAGGATCATCACGACGGCCACACTCGACGCCATGGGCCAGTCGTTGTTGGCGAAGAACTCGTCCCACAGCACGCGGCCGATCATCAGCGTGGAGGGGCCACCCAGCAGTTCGGGGATCACGAACTCGCCCACGCACGGGATGAACACGAGCATGGCGCCGGCCAGGATGCCGGGGCGCGACAGCGGCACCGTCACCCGCCAGAACGCCACCCACGGCGTGGCACCCAGATCCGACGCGGCTTCCAGCAGGCGCAGGTCCATCTTCGACAGGTTGGCGTACAGCGGCAGCACCATGAAGGGCAGGTAGGTGTAGACCATGCCGATCACGAGCGAGAACGGCGTGTTCATGAGCTGCCCGGGTGCCGGGATGAGCCCGACCTGCGCCAGCAGAGGTTCGATGCCCGATGCCTGCAGGGCCTGGGCCACCCAGCCGCCTTCGCTCAGCAGCCCCTTCCACGCATACACCCGCAGCAGGAAGCTCGTCCAGAACGGCAGCATGACGAGCATCACCAGGCCAGGCTGGGCGGACTTGCTGGCACGCGCCATGAAGTAGGCGAAGGGGTAGCCGATCAGCAAACACAGTGCGGTCGTGACGGCGGCGTACTTCAGGCTGTTGAGGTAGGTCTTGAAGTACAGGTCGTCCTGCGTGATGAACAGGTAGTTGCTCAGCTTGACCTGCAGCTTCAGCACACCATCGGACCAGGTGAGCAGGTCCTTGAAGGCCACGATGTCCATCTCGGACACGCTGATCTTCATCACGATCAGGAAGGGCAGCAGGAAGCAAACCAGCAGCCACGCATAGGGAATGCCGATGACCACACGGCGACCGGGTTGGAGGGTGAAGCTCATGGCCGTCTCCTCACTGCGTGAGCACGACCTGCGCCGTGCTGTCCCACTGCGCCCAGACGGCATCGCCGGCCTCCAGCGCCTCGTCGCTGTGGCGCGCGGTGTTGGCCATCGATACCTTCATCGTCGCGCCGCTTTTAAGCTGGAGGTGGTAGACCGTGTAGCTGCCGAAGTAGGCCAGGTCGCGCACGACGGCGTTGACCCGGTTGTACAGGCTCTCGGGTTGCTGGCGCACCAGACGGATCTTCTCGGGGCGCACGGCCACCGACACCGGCATGCCTTCGGTGCCCGTGATGCCATGGCCAACCAGGTGTTGACAGTCGTCGCACTGGATCACCACATGATCCGGTGCATCCTGTACCAGCGTGCCGTCCATCAGGTTGACGTTGCCGATGAAGTCCGCCACAAAGCGGGTGGCGGGTGTCTCGTAGATCTCGTGGGGCGCGCCGACCTGCAGGATGCGGCCCTCGCTCATGACGGCGATGCGGCTGGCCATGGTCATGGCCTCTTCCTGGTCATGCGTCACCATCACGCACGTCACGCCGACTTCACCCAGGATGTTGACCAGTTCGATCTGGGTCTCTTCGCGCAGCTTCTTGTCGAGCGCGCCCAGCGGCTCGTCCAGAAGCAGCAACTGCGGCTTCTTGGCCAGGCTGCGGGCCAACGCCACGCGCTGCTGCTGCCCGCCCGAGAGCTGGTGCGGCTTGCGCCGGGCGAATTTCGCCAGTTGAACCAGCCGCAGCATCGCGTCCACCCGCTCGGCGATCTGGTCCTTGGGCAGGCCGTCGCGGCGCAGGCCGAAGGCGATGTTGTCCCACACGCTCAGGTGCGGGAAGAGCGCGTAGCTCTGGAACATCATGTTGATGGGCCGCTGGTAGGGCGGCAGGCCCACGATGTCCTGGCCATTGAGCAGGATGCGGCCTGAAGTCGGCGTCTCGAAACCCGCCAGCATGCGCAGCAGCGTGGTCTTGCCACAGCCGCTGGAGCCCAGCAGCGCGAAAATCTCGCCACGCCCGATGTCGAGACTCACATGGTTGACGGCCACGGCGCCACCGCCGAAGTCCTTGACGACGTTCTGGATCTGGAGGAAGGCCGGTGCACCACCGGCCGCGTGGTTGCGTGCAGCGTTCATCTCAGAGCCCCGTCTTGAAGGAGGTGTAGATGCGCGTCATCTGGCGACGGATGTCGTTGTTGATCGCGTCCGGCTGCGCCATGCGCTTCATGTCCGCTTCCGGCGGGAACACCGCCGGGTCGTTCGCCACCTCGGGCTTGATGAACTTGCGCGACGCCAGGTTCGGGTTGGCGTAGAACACCTTGTTGCTCAGGCCCGCATGCACCTCGGGGCGCAGGATGTAGTTGATCCACTTGTGGGCGTTTTCCGGGTGCGGCGCATCTGCGGGGATCACCATGGCATCCATGAAGATGACGCCGCCGGTCCGCGGGATCAGCGTCTGCACGTTCTGGCCGGTCTTGCTCTCGATGGCGCGGTTCTTGGCGATGTTGATGTCGCCCGAGTAACCAAAGGCCACGCAGATCTGCCCGTTGGCCAGGTCGTTGATGTAGCCGCTCGAACTGAACAGCGTCACGTACGGCCGGATCGACTTCAGCAACGGGGTGAGGGCCTGGTAGTCGGCCACGCTCTTGCTGTAGGCGGGCTTGCCCAGGTAGTGCAATGCCGCGGGGATGACTTCGGTGGCCGAGTCGACGAAGGACACGCCGCAGCCCTTGAGCTTGCTGATGTACTCTGGCTTGAAGATCAGATCCCAGGCGTTGTCGGGCATGGGCGTGCTGCCGAGCGCAGCCTTCACCTTGTCCACGTTGATGCCCACCGTGGTGTAACCCCACAGCCAGTTCACCATGTACTGGTTGCCGGCATCGAGCTTGCCAAGCTGGCCCAGGATGGCCGGGTCGATGTTCTTCCAGTTCGGGATCTTGCTCTTGTCGATCTTCTGCAGCAGCCCACCGTCGGCCTGCAGCTTGGCCCAGTACGACGAGGGCACGACGACGTCGTAGCCCGTCTTGCCGGCCACCAGCTTGGCGTGGACGATCTCGTTGTTGTCGAACACGTCGTAGCGGACCTTGATGCCGGTCTCCTTCTCGAAGTTGGCAATCGTGTCCGGCGCGATGTAGTTCGACCAGTTGTAGATGTTGAGCACCTTCTCTTCGTCGGCGTGGGCGGCGCCGGCACACAGCAGCGCCAGGGTGGTTGCGGCCAGCAGGGAGGGGAGCGAGCGCAGGGATCGGAATCGGGACATGGGGTGGTTCCTTCTCAAGACGGATCAGACGTGCAGCAGCAGGTGTTCGCGCTCCCACGGCGAGATCACTTTCATGAACTCGGCGTGTTCCGCTTCCTTCACCTCGGTGTAGACCGTGACGAACTCGTGGCCCAGCACCTCGGCCAGATCGGCCTCGTCGCGCAGCAGGGCAATGGCTTCACCCAGGCTGCGCGGCAGACCGTAGTCGCCCAAATAGGCGTCGCCCTTGCACTCCGGGGTGGGCTCGATCTGCTTGACGATGCCGAGGTAGCCGCACGCCAGCGTGGCTGCCAGCGCCACGTAGGGATTGGCGTCGGCACCGATCACGCGGTTCTCGATGCGGCGGGCCGCCGGCGTCGCGACCGGTGAGCGGAAGCCCACAGTGCGGTTGTCCGTGCCCCACTGAATGTTGATGGGCGCCGCTGTGGCGCGGACCAGGCGGCGGTAGCTGTTGACATAGGGGGCGAGCAGCGCCATGGCGGAGGGGATGTAGCGCTGCAGGCCGCCGATGTACCAGCGAAAGGCGTCGGAGGCCGAGCCGTCCGGGTTGCTGAAGAGGTTGCGCCCCGTGAGCTTGTCGACGATGCTCTGGTGAACGTGCATGGCGCTGCCCGGTTCGCCCGCGATCGGCTTGGCCATGAAGGTGGCGTACATGTCGTGGCGCAGGGCGGCCTCGCGCACGGTGCGCTTGAAGAAGAACACCTCGTCGGCCAGCTGCAGCGGGTGGTCGTGGAAGAAGTTGATCTCCATCTGGCCGGCCCCGATCTCGTGGATCAGCGTGTCGACGTTGAGCTGCATCGCCTCGCAGTAGGCGTAGATGTCTTCGAACAGCGGGTCGAACTCGTTGACCGCGTCGATCGAGTAAGCCTGGCGCGAGGTCTCCGCGCGCCCGCTGCGTCCCTTGGGCGGCTTGAGAGGCAGGTCGGGGTCGAGGTTGCGCTCGACCAGGTAGAACTCCAGTTCGGGCGCGACGACCGGGTTCCAGCCTTTGGCGTCGAACAGCTCGCACACGCGCTTGAGCACCGAGCGGGGGGCAAAGGGTACCAACCGACCGTGGCGGTCGTAGCAGTCGTGGATGACCTGGGCGGTGGGGTCGGTCGCCCACGGCACGATGCGGGCCGTGGTGGGGTCGGGCCGCAGGTGCATGTCGTGGTCGGTGGCGCTGATGACCTCGTAGTACGGGCCTGCTTCGGGCTGTTCGCCGGTGACGCTGGTGGCCACGACGATTTCGGGCAGCCGCATGCCACGGTCTTCGGTGAAGCGGTCGCGTGGCAGGATCTTGCCGCGGGCCACGCCGGTCAGGTCTGGAACCAGGCATTCGACTTCTGTCACACGCTGGTCGATGAACCACTGTTCGAGTTCTGAGAAGGAAGAGATGGCGGTTTGCGCGTTCATACGGGGATCGGATGGACGACCTCGTCCTGGTCGCAACCGCGGGAACACGGGCGGACGCAGGCGTGGCCGGGCATGGGCGCTTCGGGCGGCCCATGGGCGTCAGGGGTTTGTCAGGGGAGGGCACGCCTTCCAGAACGGAAGGCGTGATCCGGGCGGCGTCAGCGGCCCGGTGGGCGGTGCAGGTCGCGCCACGACTGGCAGGCCGCACCGAAGGCCTGGAGGATCGCCATGGAGACGGGGTTGGTGGCGGCCTGCCACTCGGGGTGCCATTGCACGCACAGGCTGAAGCCGGTGCTTTGCGAGACGGAAAACGCTTCCACCAGCCCATCGGGTGCGGTGGCTTCGACGCGCAGGCCGGGCGCCAGGCGGGCCACGCCCTGACCATGCAGGCTGTTGACCAGGACTTCTTCCTTGTCGAGCAGCGAGGCCAGCACGCCGCCAGGCACGACGCTCACCGGGTGAGCGAGTCCATACTGTTTCTCGACGGGCTCATCGTCGGATGGGGCGCGATGGTCGGCCAGCCCCTGCTGCTCGTGAACAGCCTGATGCAGCGTGCCACCCAGCGCGACATTGGTTTCCTGGAAGCCGCGGCAGATGGCCAGCAGCGGCAGACCGCGCTCGACGGCCTGACGGATCAGCGGCAATGTCCACAGGTCACGCAGCGGGTCGAGCGGCAGGCCGGGATCGTGCACGTCTTCATCGAAGTGCCGGGGGTGCACATTGGAAGGTGAGCCGGTGAGCAGAATCCCGTCTGCCAGGTCGAGCCAGTCGGCCAGTTCATCGGGGTGTGCAGCCGGCACGACGATCGGCAGGCAACCTGCCAGTCGCACGGCGTCGATGTACTTCTGGCCCACCATGTGGAAGGGGTGGTGGCCCAGGGGGCGGTTGCAGGCCGGGACCAGAACCCGCGGTGCGTGGCGTGGAAGCGGGCTGTTGATCGGGGCGACGTCAGGGGAGACCATGATTGTCTGTGGGGACGATGTGACGCCACGATAGCCGGGCAGTGGACCAGCGGGAAGGGCCACTTGACGCGACTTCAGTGGTCCACTTTTTGCTTGAATTTGCTGCGGGATAACCCTGAATCCCCATGTCGGTGCGCTCGTGCCCGGCGCTTTGCAGTCCTCACGCGTTATGCAGACAGCGGCTCTTCACGAATGGCTCCAGCAGGAGTTGCAACGCGCCCAGCCGGCCGGCCGCGCGCTCCAGCCCGGGGCGTTGATCCTCCAGTTGGTGCGCCGCGCCGTGCTCGAGGGGGTGCTGATTCCGGGTGTCAGGGTGCCTTCTTCGCGTGAACTGGCTCGAGAACTGGGGGTGGCACGCAACACCATCGTGGCCATCTACGACCAGCTCAAGAGCGAGGGCATGCTGGTGGCGGGCCACGGATCGGGTACGTTTGTTTGCCGTGTGCAGGATGCCCTGGTGGCGCAGACCCGCGGCCTTGCCGATGTGGCAGGGGCCGGCTCATCGAATGAGCCTGCCGACGCGCCTGCTGTGACGGGCAGCCAGGCGGTCCGGCCCCTGTCGCTGTCTCGGCGAGGCCTGAGCTATCAGCGCCATCCCGTTCACCAGTTCTGGCGCCCGCAGGCTTTCTGCTCCGGCCAGCTCGACCTCAAGCTCTTCCCGTTGGCCACGTGGAACCGGCTGCAGCGCAAGCATCTGAGCGAAGGCGGTGCGGCCTGTCTGGAGCAGGGTGAGCCGGGCGGAGACATGGCGTTGCGCCGGGCGATTGCCGACCACATCCGCACCATGCGAGGGGTGCGTTGTCAGCCCGAGCAGGTCATCCTGACGGACGGCACCGTCGAATCGCTTGAGCTGGTGACCCGCCTGCTGGCCGACCCCGGCGATGTCGCGCTGATGGAGAACCCGTGCTACTGGGGCGCAAGCCATGTGCTGGGCGACCATGGGCTGCAGACCTGCTCCCTCGACGTCGACCCGGAAGGGCTGCCGGTGCCCCAGCCCGGTCAGTTGCCAGGGCCGCCGCGCCTGGTGTATGTCACACCTTCGCATCAGTTCCCGATGGGGCATGTGATGACGCTGGCGCGCAGGCTGGCCTGGTTGCGGTATGCGGAAGCCCACGACGCCATCCTGCTGGAGGACGATTACGACAGCGAGTTCCGCTACACCGGCAAGCCGTTCCCGTCGCTGCAAGGCATGCAGGACACGGGTCGGGTGATCTACCTGGGCACCTTCAGCAAGACGCTGTACCCGGGGATTCGCATGGCCTACCTCGTGGTGCCGCCTCACCTGCAGCACGTTTTTGCCACGGCCTCGTCCGACTTCTATCGGGACGGTGACGTGGTTCAGCAGCGCGTGCTGGCCGACTTCATCCGCGAGGGGCATTACGCGGCGCACGTGCGTGCGACGCGGCGGGAGTACGGTTTGCGACGCGAGGCGCTGCTCAGCGCGCTGCGCGAGCACCTGGGCCCTGAGCTGGCGGACGGCCGCATCACGATGTCGGGCGGCGCCATGGGCATGCATCTGACCCTGCTGTTGCCGCCTGGCGTGGACGACCGTGGCATCTCGCGTGCCACGGCCTGTCTCGGGGTGACGCTGATGCCCCTGTCGGTGTACTGCGTGGGCAACCCGTCCAGCGGGTTGATCCTGTCGTACGCCGCGGTTCCCTGCGACCAGATGTCGCCGAAGATCGCGCTGGTGGCTCCCTTGATCCGTCAGGCCCTCATGGGCCAGTGTGCGGCACTGCCGGCCGACTCATGAGGGCGCTGTGGATCACTGCGGCGGTGCGGCCTGGGTGCTGGGCAGCTGCGACAGGATGGTCAGCAGCCTGTTGATCTGCAGCGGCTTGACCAGGTAGTGGTTGAACCCGGTCTGCAAGGCGCGGGCGATGTGTTCGGGAAGGGCGTCGGCGCTCAGTGCGATCAGCGGGAGCTTCTTGAACGCAGCCTGCCCCCGCACGCGGCGGCACAGGTCCAGGCCGCTGCCGTCCGGCAGGTTGATGTCGACCAGGGCCACGTCCGGGTGGGTGGCCTCGATGCTCGCCAGCCCCTCGGCCGCGGTTTCGGCCGAGTACAGCCGCACCTGAGGGTAGGGCGAGAACAAGGCCTCGACCAGGCTGCGGTTCAGGGCGTTGTCCTCGATGTGGACGACGCGCAGAGGTGGCAGCATCACGGCCGGCTCGCCGGCATTGCGCAACTGGCTGGAGCGCAGGGCACCCGGACCTTCTGCCAGAGGCAGGTGCAGGCTGAAGGTGCTGCCCTTGCCCAGGGTCGAGCTGACGGCGATGTGGCCGTGCATCAGCTCGGCCAGACGCTGGGAGACGGCCAGGCCCAGGCCATTACCGGTCGGCTTGCCCGGTGCGGTGTCCAGCCGCGTAAAGGGCTGGAACAGCCTGGGCAGGTCGTGCTGTTCGATGCCGAAGCCCTGGTCGCGCACCTCGACGATGCCCACGCGCTCGTCCTGCGCCACGCGCCCCTGCAGCCAGACGGTGGCCCCGCGCGGGCTGAACTTGATGGCGTTGCTCATCAGGTTGAGCAGGATGGAGCGGGTGTGCTGCGGGTCGGCCCACAGCGGCGGGCACTGGCTGTCCACCACCACGGTCACGTCCTGCGCCCGGGCCTCGTCTTCGAGCGCGGCGCGGACCTCGCGCAGCATCATGCTCATGTCCACGCGCTGCGGGCGGATGCCCAGCGGGCGCTCCTCCAGCCGGGCGTATTCCAGCGCCTGGTCCAGCAGTGACAGCAGTTGCTGTCCGGCCGTGTGGATGTGGCCGATCTGCCGGCGCTGGGCCTCGGGCAGGTGGCCGGTGTCGTGCATGTCGAGCAGCTGCGTGAAGCCCAGGATGGCGTTCAGCGGCGAGCGCATGCTGTGGCTCATGCGGCTCAGGAACTCGGCTTTGGTGGCCAGCGCGACCTCGGCTTCCAGGCGGCGGTTGTGCTCGTTCTCGGCACGGCGGTGCTCGCTGACGTCGTGCAGCACCTCGATGTAGCGGTTCACCTGGCCGTCCGGTCCGTGCAGGGGCTGCACCGAGCGGCTGACCCAGAAGGGTTCGCCGTCCTTGCGGTGGTGGCACACCTCCAGCCGCTCGACGGTCGCGCCCTGCGCCAGCATCTGGTTGATGCGGGTGATGGTGGCGGTGTCGGTGTGCGGGCCGCTCAGCAGCTCTTCCGGCTGCTGGCCGTGGCTCTCGGTCAGGCTGAAGCCGGTCAGCCGCGTGAAGGCCGGGTTGACCCAGGTGATGCAGCGGCGCGCGTCACAGATGACGATGGCGTCCGTGACGCGATCCGCCACGAGGGCGAGCTCCTGGTTGGTCGCCTGCGCCCGGGCCAGCGCCGCCTGGAGCTGGCGCAGCATCTGACCCTGTTGCTCGAAGGCGTCCTGGCGCTGGTGCAGTTCTTCGAGAAGCCGATCGGCATCATCGGCCATCGATGGCGAGATGCCGGCCGGCAGGGATCGGCGGTTCACGGGACGCCAGGTGGGGGCTTCGCCCAGGTCGGTGGCGGCTAAGGGGGGGGCGCCGGATTCGTTGCCCGTCGGCTCTGGCATGGCCTGCTCCTCGGATCGGGGTCCGTGGTCGGTACAGCACCTGGACTCGTGTGGTGTCGGCGCGGCCCGGGCTCAAGCGGCTGGCGGCGCATCGGGCTGACCAGTGTAGGCATTTCGGGTGGGGTTGGGCAGCTTCCGACCCTCGGCAAAACCCGGGATCAGCGCGCGGCGTCCGCCTGCCGGCCCAGGCGCTCCAGCCATTCGGACACCAGCTCGAGGCGCCACACGGGGTTGTCGAGCGTCATCAGCCGCTGGCGGGCCTCGGCGGGGATGGGCAGCAGCTCGCTCCAGCGGTTGGCCAGCCAGCCGGCGTCCTGCCAGCGTGGGTCGGTGGCGCGCACGATGGCGGCCGGCAGGTCTTCGCCGAGGGCCCGCAGGGCGTCCTGCAGCCGGGGCGCCAGGCTGGCGAGCTCGTCGGGGACGGGAACCGGCGGGTCGTCGGGCAAGAGCGTGGCCTGTCCGGTCCACAGTCCGTGGGCTTGCTGGGCATGGGCGCCGAGCCGAAAGCGCTGGCCGCCACGGCAGCGCACCAGCATCAGACCAGGCTGGGGGTGCTCGACCTGCTCCAGCGTGGCCAATGTGCCCACGTCGGCCAGCGCTTCTGCGGGCGACGCGGTCTCGCCAGGCTGCGGCGCACGCCGCACCTCGTGACCCCGCACCAGGCTCACGACCCCGAACGGTTCCCCGCTGGCCTCGCAGCGCCGCATCAGGTCGAGGTAGCGCACCTCGAAGATCTGCAGTGGCAGCAGCCCGCCGGGAAACAGCACGGTGTGGAGGGGGAACAGGGGCAGGGCGTCGAGGGTCATGGCGGGGTCCTCAGCGGGGCAGGGGGTGCCGGGCCAGGAAGGCGGACACGGCCTGCACGGTGTCGGGCAGATGGCTCCAGAACGGCGCGTGGTGGGCGCCCTCGATCCAGGCCAGTTCGGCATGGGGCAGGCGCTCGGCCAGGCGCCGCGCGTTGTCGGGAACGTTCACCGGGTCCCGGGTGCCGTGCAGCACCAGGCTCGGCGCCTGTACGCAGGCCAGACCGGCCCAGGCGTCGTGCGCCTCGCTGGCCTCGAAGTAACGGCGCAGCACGGGCTGGGCGATGGTGCGGCTGCGCATCAGGCCGGGCAGGGCATCGGCATGGGCGGCGGCCCAGTCGGGCGGCACCATGGTGGCGGCCAGCGCGCTCAGGTCGCCCCGCGCCAGCAGCGCGCTCACGGCCGGGTCGCGGGCCACGCCGTGCGCGTTGCCCGGTGTGGTGCCAGCCAGCACCAGGGCCCCCAGCCGGTCGCCATGGTCGACGGCAAACCACTGTGCCACGCGGCCTCCGAGCGAGAACCCGATCAGATGGGCCCGTGGCAGGCCGAGAGCGTCCAGCACCGCGACCAGGTCGTGTGCCATGTCGCGGGTCTGCCAGGGGCCGGCGTCGGCGGGCGGCAGCGCGTCGCTGTCGCCGATGCCGCGTGGGTCGAGCGCGATCGGGCGCCAGCGACCGGGGGCCGTGTCCGTCAGGGCCTGCGCGAAGCCTCGCCAGAAGTGGCGGTCCTGGCCCTGGCCGCACACGAGCAGCACGGGCTCGCCCGGGCCGCCGGTGTCGTCGAAAGCCAGTTGGGTGCCATCGGGGGTGAGGGCAAAGGAGGTCATGGCGCCATCATGCCGCGGCGCTCGGCCTGCGGAGCGGCCCGTGGTCATTTGTCCCTGATCAAGAAGGCCTTGCGAGACGGTGCCAGACCCCTTGAAAGACGGTGCGTCGGTGCCCATTCTCAGGGTTGTCGGCGCCATGCCGCGCCGCACTCGTCACGCCAGACAACGGAGGTCACCATGAACCAAGTCACCCGCTACAGCCCGCTGGACGACCTGTTCCGCGGTTTCTTCGTCAAGCCGATGGATTTTCCGTCAGGGATGCCGGCCCAGCAGATCAAGGTCGATGTGAAGGAGCAGCCGGACGCTTACCTGGTGCATGCCGAGTTGCCAGGAGCGAAGAAGGAGGACATCCACGTCGAGATCGAGGGCAACCAGGTCTCGATCCGCAGCGAGGTCAAGCAGGAAAGGGACGTGAAGGAGGGCGAACGCCTGCTGCGTTCGGAGCGCTACTTCGGTCAGGTCTCGCGCGCCTTTCAGTTGCCGTACGAACTGGACGAGGGGCAGTCCTCGGCCAGCTTCAAGGACGGTGTGCTGGAGCTGAAGCTCGCGAAGAAACTGGCCCAGCCGGCCAGCAAGCGGCTCGACATCGCCTGATACCGGCTCGGCCTGCATGGCGGTGTCACGCGGGCCGGCCAGAATGAGGACCATGGCCGACCTTGCCGACACCGAACTGGCCGCCCGCGCCGCGTTGCGGGCCCATGCCGCCCAGCCTGCAGAAGCGGCGCTGAGTGCATTGCACTCCGGCCCGATGGGGCTGTCCGAGGACGAGGCACAGCGCCGTCTGCGGCAGGTGGGGCCGAACGAAGTGGGGCGCAGCCATGCGCCACCCTGGTGGCGCGTGCTCCTGGCGCGGCTGGTCAACCCGCTCAATGTGCTGTTGCTCGTGCTGTCGGGGGTGTCGTTCGCGACGGCCAATCCGCAATCCGGGGCCCTGATCCTCGCGATGGTGGTGCTCAGCATCGGGCTCGGCACCTGGCAGGAGCGCCGCTCGGGCCGCGCTGCAGCGGCCTTGCGGGCCATGGTCCACACGGCCGCCACGGTGTGGCGCGACGGCCGCCTGCAGGAGCGGCCGATCGAGTCCCTGGTGCCCGGCGACGTGCTGCACCTTTCGGCCGGAGACCTGGTGCCCGCCGATGCCCGCCTGCTGTCGGCCCGGGATTGCTTCGTCAACGAGGCGGCCCTCACAGGCGAGGCCCTGCCCGTCGAGAAGAGCCCCGCGCCCGCTCCCGAGGAGGCGGACGCGCTGGCGCTGCACAACACGGTGTTCATGGGCACGCACGTGGCCAGTGGCACGGCCTCGGCCGTCGTGGTGCACACCGGTGCCCGCGCGGTCTTCGGGGGGCTGGCGCAGGCTGTGTCGGGCGAGCGCGTGCAGACGGCCTTCGACCAGGGCATCGAGCGCTTCACGCGGCTCATGCTGCGCTTCATTGCCGTGATGGTGCCGCTGGTGCTGGTGATCAACGGCGTGGGCAAGGGCGACTGGGTCGAGGCGCTGCTGTTCGCCACCGCGGTGGCCGTGGGCCTCACGCCCGAAATGCTGCCGATGCTGGTGACCGTGAACCTGTCGCGGGGGGCGCTGGCGATGTCGCGGCGGCAGGTCATCGTCAAGCGCCTGCCGGCCATTCAGGACCTGGGCGCGATGGATGTGCTCTGCACCGACAAGACCGGCACGCTGACGCAGGACCACATCCTGCTGGAGAAGTACGTCGACCTGGACGGGCAGGCCAGCCCCCGGGTGCTGGAGCTGGCCTACCTGAACAGCCACTACCAGACGGGGTTGAAGAACCTGCTCGATGTCGCGGTGCTGCAGTACGCCGAAGTGCACGCCAAGGTGCATGCCGAAGGCCTGTACGAGAAGGTCGACGAGTTGCCATTCGATTTCGAGCGGCGGCGCATGTCGGTGGTGGTATCGCGTGGGGACGAGTGCCTGCTGATCTGCAAGGGCGCGGTCGAGGAGGTCTTCCAGGCCTGCCGCTACGGCGAGGCGGCCGGCCAGCGCTTCGAGCTGGACGCCGAGCACGGGGCGCGGATGCGGGCGGCGGCGGCGTCACTGAATGCCGACGGCTTTCGCGTCATCGCCATCGCCAGTCGCGCGCTCTCGGCCGAAGAGCGGGCTCATCCCCTGAGCGTGGCCGATGAACGCGATCTGGTGCTGCAGGGCTACATCGCGTTCCTCGACCCGCCGAAGGACAGCGCCCGGCCCGCACTGGCCGCGCTGGCGCGCCATGGGGTGACCGTGAAGGTGCTGACCGGCGACAACGACCTGGTGACGCGCAAGGTGTGCCACGAGGTGGGGCTCGAGGTGCACCAGGTCATGCAGGGGCCGGAGGTGGCTGCGCTCAACGACGTGCAGCTGCGCGAGCGCGTCGAGGCCGTGCAGGTCTTCGCCAAGCTCACGCCGGGGCAGAAGGCCCGCGTGATCGCCGCCCTGCGCGCACGGGGGCATGTCGTGGGCTACCTGGGCGACGGCATCAACGATGGCCCGGCACTGAAGGCGGCCGATGTGGGACTGTCGGTGGATTCGGCGGTCGACATCGCGAAGGAATCGGCCGACATCATCCTGCTCGAGAAGAGCCTGCTGGTGCTGGACGACGGGGTGATGGAGGGGCGGCGGGTGTTCGCCAACCTGTTGAAGTACATCCGCATGGGGGCGAGCTCGAACTTCGGCAATGCGCTGAGCGTGCTGGGGGCCAGTGCCTGGCTGCCATTCCTGCCCATGGCCCCCGTCCAGGTGCTGACCAACAACCTGCTGTACGACCTGTCGCAAAGCGCCATCCCCACGGACCGGGTGGACGACGAGGAACTGGCCTCGCCGCGCCGCTGGGAGACCGGCCACCTGGCCCGCTACATGCTGACCATGGGCCCCTTGAGTTCGCTGTTCGATTACGCCACCTTTGCCGTGCTGTACTGGGGGCTGCAGGTGCAGACCGTGGCCCAGGCCAGCGTGTTCCAGACCGGCTGGTTCATCGAATCCCTGCTGTCGCAGACGCTGGTCATCCACCTCATCCGCACGCGCAGGCTGCCTTTCGTCGGCAGCCGGGCCAGCCCCGCCCTGATGGCGACGACGCTGGCGGTGTGCCTGATCGGCGTGGCGCTGCCCTGGTCTCCGTTGGCGCCGGCGCTCGGCATGGTGCCCATGCCCGCCGCCTGGTGGCCGCTGCTGGCGGGCGTGCTGGCCTGCTACCTGGCGGCCACGCACCTGGTGTCGCGCTGGGCTCGCCGGTGGGCGGGGTTGTGAGCCCGCTCAGCGCGGCCGGGGCATGCGGAAGCGCTGGGTCTCGGTGATGACGAAGTAATCGGCCGGACCGCCGCCGCGGGTGATGGGTTCGGCCGCGGCCGTGTCGTAGACGCCGTCCCGGATCAGGTGGTGGGCGATGTGCACGGCCACCACCTCACCCATCACCAGCCACGTCGGGATGGGTGCGCCGTCGGCCGTCTGCAATGGCACGATCTGGCTGACGCGGCACTCGAAGGACACGGGGCTTTCGGCCACGCGCGGGGCGCTCACCCGTCGGCCGGGCAGCGCCGTCAGGCCGGCCAGCGCGAACTCGTCGACCTCGGGCGGCACGGCTGCGCAACTCGCGTTCATGGCCTCCGCCAGCGGCCGGGTGGCCAGGTTCCAGGTGAACACGCCGGTCTCGCGTGCGTTGCGCAGGGTGTCCTTCTCGCCCAGGCTGGCAAAGCCGACGATGGGCGGCACGTAGTTGAACGCGTTGAAGAAGCTGTAGGGCGCGAGGTTGGCCACGCCCTCGGCGCTGAGCGTGCCGATCCAGCCGATCGGGCGCGGGGCGACGATGGCGTTGAACGGGTCGTGCGCCAGGCCGTGGCCTTGGGCGGGTTCGTAGTAATGGCGATCGATGTCGTTCATGCCGTCATCGTAGGCCGATCAGAATGACATCGCCACCGTGAGGCGGAAGCTGCGCGGCTCGGCCGGGTGGCTGTGGCGGTCGGCGACGCCCTCGGCCGGCTCGCCGGGCAGGCGCGAGGTGTAGAAGTAATCGATGTCGCTGGCGCGGCGGTTGAACAGGTTGAACACGTCGAGCGCGAGCTTGACGTCGCGCGTGAGCTGGTGGCCCACGCGCAGGTAGGCGAGAGTGGTGCCTTTCGAGCGCACGCTGTTGTCTTCGATCAGCGGTCGCGGCCCGAAGTAGCGCAGCTGGAACTGGGCCGACCACGGGCCGAGGTCGGTCAGCGTCATGCCCAGCGCGGCCACGGTGCGCACGGCGCCCGGCACGTGGCGGCCGGCATGGGGAGGCTCGCCTTGCTCGGTGCGGAAGCGCGCCTGCGAGAACGCAAGGTCCGCATCGAGCAGCAGCCACGGACGGGCCTGCCAGTGGTTGTTGAACTCGATGCCATGCCGGCGGCTGGCGCCACTGGCCTCGGTTTCGCCGACGTCGCCCACGAAGACCAGCTCCGAGGCGAGGTCCAGGCGCCACACCGACAGCGACGTCTGCAGGCCGGGCAGCCATTCGCCACGCACACCCAGCTCGGTGCCGCGCGTGCGCGCCAGCGGCACCGCGGCGTCCACCGCCTCGCCGCCACGGGCTGCCACGCGGGCGGTCATGCCGCGCGCATCGTTGCGGTGGTAGCCCTGGCCGGCATGGGCGAAAAACTCCGTCTGGGCCCAGGGGCCGAAGATCAACGACAGCTTGGGGCTCACCAGATGAGCCTGCCGGCTGCCGCTGTTGTCGGAGATGGAGCTGTGCACGCGGGCAGCCACGGTGTCATGGCGGACGCCGGCCACGCTGCGCAGCCACGGCGTCCAACGGGTGCTGTTCTGCGCGTACAGGCCGACCAGCGTGTCGTTCACCCGGCTTTCCTGGGTCACGTCGACGCGCCGGCCGCCCGCGGCGGTGTACAGGCCCACCGGCGCAAGGTGGTCGTGGCGCAGCTGCAGTCCCAGCGTGTGCTCGCTTTCGCGGCCGGCCAGCGTGGTGCGCCACAGGCGACTGGCCTGCAGGCCGAGGGCGCGCCGTGTTTCAGCCTGCTGGAATTGATCGCCCGCATCGGGGTTGTCCAGCGCGTAGGTGAAGTTCGAGTACAGGCTCAGGCTGGAGGCCAGTGCCCAGGCGTTGACCTGCCACTCGCCATCGCTGACCACCGTCAGGCGTTGCCATGACAGGCTGTAGCGGTCGGTCGTGCCCTTGTCCGTCGGATCGATGGCCCCGAACCGGCCGATCAGGCCATTCGCCACCGCACGCTGCGGAATCTGGTCGGTGGCCCGCCAGCGTGCCCGGTAGGCCATGGCCGTCCACGATTGCCGTGTGTCGCCCTCGGCCTGCGTGTAGCGCAGCACGCCGTTGAGGCGCTTGAGGCCCTCGCCCTGGTCCCAGGGGCCGTGGTGGTGGCTGGCCTCCAGCGCATACAGCCAGGTGCCGCCTTGTGGCCGGTCGACGGAGTCGGCCAGCAGCACGCGCGCGTGGTCGTAGCTGCCCAGGGTGAGGCTGGCGAGCCCGCGCGGCAGCCGGTCCACCAGCTTCAGGCGGGCCGAGCCGGCCGAGGCAAAGTCGCCGTCTTCGGCCGCATACGGGCCCTTGCGGTAGTGGATGCGGTCGATCAGTTCGGGGATGAGCCAGTTCAGGTCGGTGTAGCCCTGGCCGTGCGCGTGGCTAGGCATGTTGGCCGGCATGCCGTCGACCCAGGTGGCGAAGTCGGTGCCGTGGTCCAGGTTGAAGCCGCGCAGGTAGTACTGGTTGGCCTTGCCGCCGCCGCTGTGCTGCGACACGATCACACCGGGCACGAACTCCAGCACCTCGGCGGGCCGCAGCGTGGGCCGGCGTTGCAGCAGCGCACGGGTGACGGTGCCTTCGCTGGCGGCATCGGTGCTGCCCACGGCATTGAGGTAGTGGGCCTTGACGGACACGTCCGGTGCCTCGCCCGGCACGGGGGGCTCGCCGGCTGCCGCGGCGTGGGCGCCCAGGCAGGGCCAGCCGAGCAACGCGGGCAGCAGCATCTGCCGGCATGTGCGGGCAATCAACAGAAAGGGCGACGGGGCAGGCAGAGGCATGGCAAGGGTGGGACGTCCGGCATGGCGGCCTGTACGCGCGCCGGACACAACCGGATGCGAGCAAGGCAGAAACAGAGTCCGCAGTGTGCCAGCGAGTTCGT
The DNA here is from genome assembly GCF_913773725.1 of uncultured Aquabacterium sp. GTDB lineage: Bacteria > Pseudomonadota > Gammaproteobacteria > Burkholderiales > Burkholderiaceae_C > Aquabacterium. The sequence goes on from NZ_CAJYGK010000160.1 coordinate 119,813, forward strand.
GCCTGACGCGAGGTCAGCGCACCACGCGCAACAGGCGGCCCTCGTCGCTGTCGGTCAGCAGATAGAGCCAGCCATCGGGCCCCTGGCGCACATCCCGGATGCGTTCCCCCAGGTCCTGCAACAGCGGCTCGCGCGACACCACCTGGCCGTCGCGCAGGACCAGCCGCCACAGGGCGCGGCCGCTCAGGGCCCCGGTGAACAGGCTGCCTTTCCAGCCGGGGTAGCGGTCGCCGGTGTAGAACGCCAGGCCACTGGGTGAGACCGAGGGCACCCACGTGCTGACAGGCTCGGTGAAGGCAGGCGCATGGGTGCCGCCGCGAACGCGGCAGCCTTCGTTGCCCCCGACGCTGCCATACGGGCAACCGTAGCTGCGCAGGGGCCAGCCGAAGTTGCGTCCGGCCAGCGCGCGGTTGAGTTCGTCGCCGCCCTGTGGACCGTGTTCGACCACCCACAGCTCGCCTGTGTCAGGGTGCAGCGCGGCTCCCTGCGGATTGCGGTGGCCGGTACTCCAGATGGCGGGCAGGGCCGGCGTGGACCAGGTCGGGTTGTCCGAGGGGATGCGGCCGTCCCGGTGGAGGCGCACCACCTTGCCGAGCGTGGTCTGCAGGTTCTGCGCGAAATCTGTCCCGGGCGAACTCGGCGAGTCCTGCATGCGCTCACCCAGCGTGACGAAGAGCGTGCCATCCCGGGCGAACACCAGGCGCGAGCCGAAGTGCCCAGCGCCGCGCACCTTGGGCGTCTGGCGGAAGATGACCTGCATGTCCACCAGCTGCTGGCCCTGCAAACGAGCCCGCGCCACCGCGGTGCCGGCCAGGCCGCTTTCCGCGCCGCTGCCCGGTTCGCTGTAGCTCAGGTACACCCAGGGCGTCTTGCCGAACTCCGGATCGACGGCGACGTCCAGCAGGCCTCCCTGGCTGCGCGCCTGCACGGCGGGCACCCCGCTGATGGGCGACACCTTTCCCTCGGCGGTCACGCGTTTCAGGGTCCCCCCGCGTTCGGTCACGAGCATCGTGCCATCAGGCAGAAAGGCCAGGCCCCACGGGTGGCTCAGGCCTTGGGCCACCGTTCGGGTCTGCACGGCCAGCTTGGCGCCGCTGGGCCCTGCCGCGCCGGGCAGGGCCGCCTGGGCTTCGGGGCTCAGGCTGGGTGCGCACGCCACGAGCGCCAGGCTCAGCAGCAAGGCACCGGCCCGTGTGGGCCGGCTCGGGCATGGCAGAGGAGAACGTTGCATGAGTCCCTTCCTTCCGTCCTTCGGCACGGCGTCGTCGGCTGGCTCAGTCGGCCAGCGGGGAGCGGTCGGCCAGCAGGGTGCGGCCGTGGTGATCCAGATGGTCGCCGATCACGCTCTGGATGAAGTAATAGCCGTGGTCATAGCCCGCATGCCGACGCAGGGTCAAGGGTTGCCCCACCTGCGCGCAGGCCGCTTCCAGGGCCTCCGGGCGCAGCTGCGTCTGCAGGAACTTGTCTGCCAGGCCCTGGTCGACCAGGATGCCGAGCGGGAAGGGGGCCTGTTGCTGCTGCTTCATCAGTTCGGTGGCGTCATGGGTGCGCCAGGCCGTGCGGTCCGGGCCCAGGTAGCCCGTGAAGGCCTTTTCGCCCCAGGGGCAGTCCACCGGGTGGCAGATCGGTGCCAGCGCCGACACCGACCGGTATTGCCCCGGATGGCGCAGGGCCAGCGTCAGCGCACCGTGGCCGCCCATCGAGTGGCCGAAGATCCCGGCATGGGTCAGGTCGACGGGCAGGTGGTGACCCACCAGCTGGTGCAGTTCCTCGGTCACATAGGTTTCCATGCGCCAGTTCGTCGACCAGGGGGCCTCGGTGGCGTCGAGGTAGAAGCCTGCTGCCACGCCGAAGTCCCAGCTGTCGGCCTGACCGGGGATGTCCGTGCCGCGCGGGCTGGTGTCCGGCGTGACGAGGGCCAGACCCAGGCGGGCTGCATGCTGTTGCGCGCCGGCCTTGATGGCGAACGTCTCTTCGGTGCAGGTCAGGCCCGCGAGGTAGAACAGCACCGGCACCTTCGCGCCGGCTTCGAGCGCCTGCGGCGGCAGGAACACGCCGAACTGCATCGGCGTGCCCGTGGCCATCGAGGCGTGGCGGTAGAAGCGCTGCACGCCGCCGAAGCAGGCGTGCTCGCTGAGCAGTTCGAGCGTGCTCATGGTGGCCTTTCGTCAGTACACGACGACCGAACGGATCGACTCGCCGCGCTTCATGAGGTCGAAGCCCTCGTTGATCTGTTCGAGCTTGAGCGTGTGCGTGATCAGGTCGTCGATGTTGAGCTTGCCTTCCATGTACCAGTCGACGATCTTCGGGACGTCGGTGCGGCCGCGCGCGCCGCCGAAGGCCGAGCCCTCCCACTTGCGGCCGGTCACCAGCTGGAAGGGGCGGGTGCTGATCTCGGCACCGGCCTCGGCCACACCGATGATGATGGAGCGGCCCCAGCCCTTGTGGCAGCACTCGAGCGACTGGCGCATGGTCTTGACGTTGCCGATGCACTCGAAGCTGTAGTCGGCACCGCCGTCCGTCAGCTGCACGATGGCATCGACGATGTTGCCGCCAGCGGCTTCCACGTCCTTCGGGTTCAGGAAGTGCGTCATGCCGAACTGGCGCGCCATGGCCTCGCGTTCGGGGTTCAGGTCGATGCCGATGATCTTGTCGGCGCCCACCATCTTGGCGCCCTGGATCACGTTCAGGCCGATGCCGCCCAGGCCGAAGACGACCACGTTGGCCCCGGCCTCCACCTTGGCGGTGAACAGCACGGCACCCACGCCGGTCGTCACGCCGCAGCCGATGTAGCAGACCTTGTCGAAGGGTGCGTCAGGGCGGATCTTGGCCAGTGCAATTTCAGGCGCGACGATGTGGTTGGCGAAGGTGCTGGTGCCCATGTAGTGCAGGATGGGCTGGCCGTTGAGCGAGAAGCGCGAGGTGCCATCGGGCATCAGGCCCTTGCCCTGCGTGGCGCGGATCTTCTGGCACAGGTTGGTCTTGCGGCTCAGGCAGAACTTGCACTCGCGGCACTCGGGCGTGTAGAGCGGGATCACGTGGTCGCCGGGGCGCAGGCTCTTGACGCCCGGGCCCACGTCGACCACCACGCCGGCGCCTTCATGGCCCAGGATGGCGGGGAACAGGCCTTCCGGATCGGCGCCCGACAGGGTGTAGTAATCGGTGTGGCAGATGCCGGTGGCCTTGACCTCGACCAGCACCTCGCCCTCTCGCGGGCCCTCCAGGTCGACGGTTTCGATGGTCAGTGGGGCACCGGCTTTCCAGGCGACGGCGGCACGGGTCTTCATGGGGGACTCCTGTCTGTGTCCGAATGGGATGGGGGATGGGGGCGCCAGCGCGGGCGCAACACTGCACGATAGCGTCAAACCCATGACCCCGGAAGCCGGCGGTGCTTGCCATCGCGAAGGTGGCCGGCATGTGTCGCATGCAGTGCACCCAGGGACGCTCACCTGGCTGGTACGCGCGGGTCCGGCGCTTGCCGAGCGAGGGCGACAGGGCCTGTTGCGGCTGCTACGATCGGGCGCCCGCACGGTGCGTACGGGCTTCCGCATCCTTCTGGTGACCTGGTGAACACGCGCTTTCTTCATCCTTCCACGGTGCTGGTGTTGTCGTTCCTCGCCGTCATCACGTTGGGAACGGTGCTGCTGATGCTGCCGTTTGCGTCGGCCCAGGGCACGGCCACACCGCTGCTCACGGCCTTGTTCACCGCGACCTCGGCCGTGTGCGTGACGGGGCTGGCGGTGGTGGACACCGGCACCCACTGGAGTGGCGCCGGGCAGGTCGTCATCCTCGGGCTGTTCCAGGTGGGCGGCTTCGGCATGATGACCTCGGCCACCCTGATGGGCCTGCTGATCAACGCCCAGATGCGTCTGCGCACCCGCTTGCTGCTGCAGGCCGAGACCCATTCGCTGGCCCTGGGCGATGTGCGCAGCGTGGCGCGGCTGGTGCTGGTCGTCACGGCCGTGGTCGAGTCGGGCATGGCGGTCGCGCTGACGCTGCGCTTTGCCCTGGGCTACGACATGCCGTGGGACGAGGCAGCCTGGCAGGGGGTGTTCCACGCGGTGTCGGCCTTCAACAACGCGGGGTTCTCGACCTGGTCGGACAGCGTGATGCGCTTTGTGGGCGATGCCTGGGTGCTGACGCCCCTGATGCTGGCCATCGTCATCGGCGGGCTGGGCTTTCCGGTGCTGCACGAGCTGCTGGCCGAGCGCGGCAGCCGGCGCCCCATGTGGTCCATGCACACCACGCTGACGGTCTGGGGCTCTGCGGCGCTCATCGTGCTGGGCACGGTCCTCTTCTTCTGGGCCGAGTTCGACAACCCGGGCACGCTCGGGCCGCTGGCGCTGGCCGACAAGGCCCTGGCGGCCTTGTTCACGTCGGTGTCGGCCCGCACGGCCGGCTTCAACGCGGTCGACATCGGCGCGCTCACCACCGAATCGCTGGCGGCCCATTACGCCCTGATGTTCATCGGCGGGGGCAGCGCGGGCACGGCCGGCGGCGTCAAGGTCACGACCTTCTTCGTGCTGATGCTGGTGGTGTGGAACGAGGTGCGCGGCCACCGCGATGTCGAGTTCCGCCGGCGCCGGGTGGCCGATTCCGTCCTGCGCCAGGCGTTCACCATCATGGCGCTCAGTGCGGCCACCGTGGCGCTGGCGCTGCTGCTCATCCTGCCGCTGGCCGCCCCCCTGCCGCTCGAGAAGGTGCTGTTCGAGGTCGTGTCGGCCTTTGCCACCGTCGGCCTGTCCACGGGCATCACGGCCGAGCTCGTTCCTGGCGCCCAGTTCATCCTGATTGTGCTGATGTTCGTCGGCCGGGTGGGCGTCGTCACCCTGGCCATGGCGCTGGCCACAAACCAGCTGCGTCGCCCCTATCGTTACCCGGAGGAGAAACCCATTGTTGGATAAGCAAGCAAAGCACCGCTCAGGCAGCGTCGTGGTGATCGGGCTGGGGCGGTTCGGTGCGGGCGTGGCCCAGTCGCTCGTCACGCTGGGCCATGACGTGCTGGCGATCGAGGAGGACGCCGACACCGTGCAATCGTTGTCGAGTGTGCTGCCGCACGTGGTGCAGGCCGACTCCACCGACCTCGAAACCCTCAAGCAACTGGCGGTCGGGGATTTTTCGCACGCGGTGGTGGCCATCGGCGGCAACCTCGAAGCCAGCGTGCTCACCATCCTCAACGTCAGCCAGCTGGGGGTGAAGGACATCTGGGCCAAGGCCATCGACCCGCGGCACGGGCGCATCGCCGAGCGGGTCGGTGCCCATCACGTGGTCTATCCCGAAGCCGACATGGGCGAGCGCGTGGCCCACCTCGTCACCGGCAAGATGATCGATTTCATCGAGTTCGACGACGGCTTTGCGATTGCCAAGACCCGTTCGCCGATGGAGACGCACGGCAAGACGCTGGCGCAATCGAACGTGCGGCAACGCCATGGCGTGACCATCGTGGGCATCAAGCGGCGCCACCAGGACTTCATCTACGCCAAGGCCGAGACCGAGATCAAACCGGGCGACCACCTGATCGTGGCCGGCCCCACGCCCAAGGTCGAGCGCTTCGCGGCGCTGTACTGAGCTGTGACGCCTGGTGCGCTGCGGCCGATAATGGCAGGTTGCGGCGCATCAGGCGCCGCCCGTCCGCGTACCAGGAGCCTTCCGCATGTTTCAGCACGTCGACGCCTATCCCGGCGACCCCATCCTCACGCTCAACGAAGATTTCCAGAAGGACCCGCGCGCGGGCAAGATCAACCTGAGCATCGGCATCTACTTCGACAACGAAGGCCGCCTGCCGGTGATGAATGCCGTGCGCGAGGCCGAGTCGGCGCTGCTGTCGGCCATCGGCCCCAAGCCCTATCTGCCCATGACGGGCCACCCCGCCTACCGTGAGGCCGTGCAGCACCTGCTGTTCGGTGCCGACCATGAAGCGGTGCGCAGTGGCCGCATCGCCACCATCCAGACCCTGGGCGGCTCGGGCGGCCTGAAGGTGGGCGGGGACTTCCTCAAGCGCTACTTCCCGGATTCGCAGGTGTGGGTGAGCGACCCGACCTGGGACAACCACCGCGCGATGTTCGAAGGCGCGGGTTTCCAGGTCAACACCTACCCGTACTATGACCCGGCCACCAAGGGCCTGAAGTTCGATGCCATGCTGACGGCGATCGACGCGCTGCCGGCCAAGAGCATCGTGCTGCTGCACGCCTGCTGCCACAACCCCACCGGCGTCGACCTGAACCCGGCGCAGTGGACGCAGCTGATCGAGGTGCTCAAGCGCCGCAACCTGCTGCCCTACCTCGACATCGCCTACCAGGGCTTCGGTGACGGCATCGACGAAGACGCGTTCGCGCTGCGTGCGCTGGCGGACGCGGGCGTGAGCTTCTTCGTGGCCAACTCCTTCTCGAAGAGCTTCTCGCTGTACGGCGAGCGCGTGGGCGGCCTCAGCGTCGTCTGCCCCGACAAGGCCCAGGCGCAGCTGGTGCTGGGCCAGCTGATGTCGGCCGTGCGCCGCAACTACTCCAGCCCGCCCACGCACGGCGCGCAGATCGTGGCACGCGTGCTGCAGACGCCCGCGTTGCGCCAGCTGTGGGCCGACGAGCTGACCGCCATGCGCGAGCGCATCAAGGTCATGCGCCAGCGGCTGTATGACGGCGTGGTGGCCCAGTTGCCCGGCCGGGACGTGCGCTACTTCATCGACCAGCGCGGCATGTTCAGCTACACCGGCGTGAGCCCCGAGCAGGCCGATGCCCTGCGCACCGAGCACGGCGTGTACGTGCTGCGCTCGGGTCGCATGTGCGCTGCCGGCCTGAACGCCAACAACGTCGACCGCGTGGCCGAGGCCTTCGCCGCCGTGCTGCGCTGAACGAAAAAAAGCCGGCCACCGCACAGGCTGGCCGGCTTTCGCTGCAGATGACGGAACGCTTCAGCCAGGGCGACCACTGAGTCTGAAGCGTCCCACCACCTCGGCCAGGTGGCGGGCCTGCTCGTGCAGGCTGCCCGCCGCAGCGGCCGATTCCTCCACCAGTGCCGCGTTCTGCTGCGTCATCTGGTCCAACTCGCTCACGGCCTCGTGCACCGTGCCCACGCCCTGGCTCTGCGCCTGGGTGGCCTGCGCGATCTCCTGAATCAGCCGGTTCACCGTCGCCACGGAACCGACGATCGAGTGCATGCGCTCGCCCGCGTCGTGCACCAGCCGGGCGCCGTTCTCGACCTGCTCGGTCGAGGCCTGGATCAGGCTCTTGATTTCGCGGGCAGCCTGGGCGCTGCGCTGTGCCAGCGTGCGCACCTCACCGGCCACCACGGCGAACCCCCGACCCTGTTCGCCGGCGCGGGCGGCCTCGACGGCGGCGTTCAGGGCGAGGATGTTCGTCTGGAAGGCGATGCCGTCGATCACGCTGATGATCTCGCTGACCTTGCGGGCGCTGGTGTGGATGGCGGCCATCGTGGTCACGACCTCGGCCACGACCTCGCCGCCGCGCTCGGCCTGCTCGGTGGCCGCGGCAGCCTGATGCTGGGCCGTGCCCGATGAGCTGCTGTTGTGCTGCACCGTGCTGGTCAGGGCCTCCATCGATGCTGCCGTGTGCTGAAGGCGGGCGGCCGCCTGCTCGGTGCGCGTGCTGAGGTCCGTGTTGCCCGCGGCAATCTGGGCGCTGGCCAGCGCCACATGCTCGACCGCCTGCTGTACCTGGCTCACCGTGTGATCCAGTCCCGTGCTCATGGTCTGCATGGCCTTCAGCAGGTGGGCGATCTCGTCCTGGCCCGCGGCCAGGGGATGGGGCGCCTGCCCTTGGACGATGTCACCCTGGGCAATGGCCTCGGCGCGTGCCACGGCCTCGCGCACGCCACGGGCCAGGTCCCGGGCGGTGCGTTCCCCGAGCACGGCCAGTACGAGGGCCAGCAGGAGGACGCCTCCCAGCGTCTCGGCCATCTGCAGCCGGAAGGCCTGTTGCAGGTCGTTGATGTACAGGCCCGAGCCGACCACCCAGCCCCACGGCGCAAACCCCTGCACATAGGACACCTTGTCCACGGGGTCGACTTCGCCGGGCCGAGGCCATTGGTAGTGGACAAAGCCGCTGCCTTGCTGGCGGACCACCTGCACGAAGGCCTTGAACAGCGCCAGGCCGTTCGGGTCCTTCATGTCGCTGACATCACGCCCGTTCAGTTCGGGCTTGATCGGGTGGTGCACCACGCGCGGGTGCATGTCGTTCACCCAGAAGTATTCCGTTCCGCCGTAGCGCAGCCGGTCGAGGGCGGCGAGGGCCTGTTGCTGGGCTTCGGCGCGCGTGAGACGGCCGACGCGCTCGCCTTCATGCGCCCAGTCCAGCACGCCCCGGGCTACTTCCACGGCGTGCTGCACGGCACGCTGGCGGTCGGCGAGCTGGTGCTGGTAGGACACCCACAGCAGGGTGCAGGCCACGCCGAGCACGCTCAGCACCGAAGCCAGCACCAGGGCGCGCAGCCGATGGGCCACGCTGATCTGTCTGAACCACGAAAACATCTTGTGAACCAATCAGGGTCTGGTGAGGGGCGCCCCGGGGTTCACCGGCCCGCCTGGCGGGGAAAGCCCGAGGCGGCTGCTGCCGTCTTGAGGTGCGGCAGTGGGTCGAATGCTAGGGGGCGCTTCCCGCGGCGAATCCGCGAACAGTCGGCGTGCAAAGCGGTAATTTTTGGCATGCGGGCGCTTTGGCGACACGCGCAAAGGCGTTCCTGCGACCGAACGATCGTGCTGCGCCATAGGGACCATCCCCCGAACATGGGGGGCGCAATCTTGGCAAGAATGATCTGCCCAGACCAACGCGGGCCCGCTGAGCCCGCAGGAGACACGGAGATGGACAAGATCTGGCTCAGGCACTACCCCCCTGGCGTGCCGCACGAGGTGGACACGTCGGCCTACCGTTCGCTGGTGGCCTTGATGGACGAGGGGTTCCAGCGCCATGTGCGCCTGTCGGCGTTCGGCTTCATGGGCCAGCGATGGCAGTTCGCGGACATCGACACGGCGTCTCGGGCCATGGCGGGCTATCTGCAAAGCCTGGGCTTGCAGCCGGGCGACCGTGTGGCGGTGATGCTGCCCAACATTCCCCAGTACCCGGTGGCTGTGGCGGCCATCCTGCGCGCGGGCTATGTGGTGGTCAACGTCAACCCGCTGTACACGCCGCGCGAACTGCAGCACCAGTTGCGCGATTCGGGCAGCAAGGCCATCGTCATCCTCGAGAACTTCGCCACCACGCTGCAGCAGGTGCTCAAGGACACGCCGGTGCAGCACATCGTGCTGGCCAGCATGGGCGACATGCTGGGCTGGTTCAAGGGCGCCCTGGTGAACCACGTGGTGCGCAAGGTCAAGAAGCTGGTGCCGGCCTACAGCCTGCCTTCGGCGGTGTCGTTCAAGGCGGCCCTCAAGCGGGGGCGCAGCCTGCCCTTCCGTCAGGCCGACCCGGGCCCCGATGATGTGGCCGTGCTGCAGTACACCGGCGGGACCACGGGGGTCAGCAAGGGGGCCACCCTCCTGCACCGGAACATCATCGCCAACCTGCTGCAGTCCGAGGCGTGGAATGGCCCCATGCTCAAACAGATCCCGCCGGGCGAACAGGTGGCCACGGTGTGTGCCCTGCCGCTGTATCACATCTTCGGCTTCACGGTCTGCATGATGCTGGGCATGCGCATGGGCACGCTCAACATCCTGATCCCCAATCCGCGCGACCTGCCTGCGACGTTGAAGGAGCTGCAGAAGTGGCGCTTTCACAGCTTTCCGGCGGTCAACACGCTGTTCAACGCCTTGGCCCACCATCCCGATTTCGGCAAGGTGGACTGGAGCGGCCTGAAGCTGAGCGTGGGGGGCGGCATGGCCGTGCAGCACGCCACGGCCAAGCTCTGGAAGGACAAGACCGGCTGCCCGGTGGCCGAGGGCTACGGCCTGTCCGAGACCTCGCCGTCGGTCACGTGCAACCCGGTCCAGAGCACCGCGTTCAGCGGCACCATCGGCCTGCCCCTGCCCTCCACCGAGGTCACGATCCTGGACGACGATGGCCGCGAAATGCCGCTGGGCACCCCCGGCGAGCTGGCCGTGCGGGGTCCGCAGGTGATGGCGGGGTACTGGAACCGCCCCGAGGAGACGGCCAAGGTGATGACGGCCGACGGCTTTTTCCGCACGGGCGACATCGCCACCATGGACGAGCGCGGCTACGTCAAGATCGTCGACCGCAAGAAGGACATGATTCTGGTGTCCGGCTTCAACGTCTACCCCAACGAGGTAGAGGACGTGGTGGCTTCGCTCGAGGGCGTGCTCGAGTGCGCGGCCGTCGGCATGCCGGATGCCCAGTCGGGCGAGGCCGTGCGCCTGGTGGTGGTCAAGGCCGATCCGTCATTGACCGAGGAGCAGGTGCGTGCCCACTGCGCCCAGCACCTGACAGGCTACAAGCGGCCCAAACTCATCGAGTTCCGCGCCGAGCTGCCCAAGACCCCGGTGGGCAAGATCCTGCGTCGGGCGCTGCGCGACGACCCGCCCCGGATGGGCTGAGCTCAGTCCTGCCCCATCAGGCGCTGCGGCGTCACCTCGACAGAGGTGGTGCCGTCGCTCACCCACATCGCGCCGTCCTGCACGCTGACCTGCAGCTGCATGCTGCGCTGGGCCAGCGCGGCCAGGGCCTGGCTCTGCTCGGCGGGCAACTGCCACACCGTCAGGTTCTGGGCCCGGGTTAGCTTGCTGGCGATGCCGTCCCACCAGATCGGCGTGCTGTTCTGGAAGGCCCACACGCTCACGCGACGGGCCCGGCCGGCGGCCTTCATCAGGCGCTTGTCGTCGGGCTGGCCCACCTCGACCCAGTGCAGGATCTCGTCGGAGAAGTTCTTCTGCCACAGCGCCGGTTCGTCCGGTTCCCACATGTCCTTGGCAAGCTCGATCGTGCCTTCGGACGTGTCGGCCGGCCAGCCCAGGGCCAGGGCCAGCACGCGCACCATCATGCGTTCGTCGGTTTCGGACGGGTGGCGCGCGATCGTCACGCCGATGTCGGCGTAGACGTGGCGGTCCATGTCGGCCAGGTTGATCTGGGCTTTGTAGATGGTGGCTTTGAGCGCCATGGCGGTTCGGGCTGGGTCGCGGTGAGGAAACCCGCCATCATCCCTTAAAAACGCCGTCCAGCCAGCCGGTGACGGCGGCCAGCACCTGATCCTGCTCGCGCTCGTTGAACACCTCGTGCGACAGGCGGGGCCAGGGCACGGCCGTGACCTGCGCAGCGGGGGCCGCTGCGGCAAAGGCCGCCGAGCCTTCGGGGCGGACGCAGCGGTCCTCGCCGCCCCAGGTGATGAGCGTGGGCACGGACCACTGCGGGGCGCGGGCCAGCACGGTCTCGCCTGCGTCGAGCAGGAAGCGGGTCAGGCGACCGGTGACGCGGTCGTGCACCAGCGGGTCGGCCTGATAGGCGGCCACGGTGGCCGGGTTGTGGCAGATCCACTCGGGCTTGAGGCCGTTGCCCACGGCCACATCGGGCGTCAGCTTGCCCACGGTGGCCAGCAGCCCCTTCTGCACGGCGCTGATCGGGATTTGCAGCGCCGGGGAAGACAGCACCAGGGCCTCCACCGGACGCGCCCAGCGGGCCCCTTCGGGCGGCGAGACCTGCGCAGCCACGAAACGCGCTGCGATCGCCCCGCCCAGGCTGTGTCCGACCATCAGCAGCGGCAGCCCGGGGCAGGCCGCCCGCGCGGCGTCCACCACGGCGGCGGTGTCGTGCAGGAAGTCGTCGTCGGCCTGCAGGGCGCCACGCGGGCCGGGCGAGCGACCATGGCCGCGGTGGTCGCAGCCGAAGACATGCCAGCCCTGGGCGTTCAGGGCCGTGGCCACATGGGCGTAGCGGCCCACGTGCTCACCCAGGCCGTGCACCAGCACGGCCACACCCCGTGCAGGCTGGTCGGTGGCCAGCGGCCAGGACCTCGCTGCCAGGGACAGGCCGTCGCGGGTCGTCACGGAGTCGGGAAAGCGTGGAGAAAGGCTCATGGTGTGGTGGCGACGAGGGGCGCCCGTCGGGGCGCAGGCGCGGTGAGCCGAGCGTAACGCATGGAGCCGCGCGGGGCTTGACCGACGCCGTCAGTGTTGGCGTGGTGCGCACCCTGCAAACAGACAAGCCGACCGGCGGGGGGGCTCGGTCGGCTTGCAAGGGGGAGGGCCGGGCCGTCGTGGCCCGTGTGTTCAGAAGGTTTCCCAGTCGTCGTCTGCCGGGGGGCGGGCGGCGACGGCCACGGGCTCGGCAGCGGGCGGCGGGGCGCTGCGCTTGGGCGCGGGGGGCGTGGCAGCCGTCAGTGGGGCCGGGCTGCTGACCGGGGTGGCTGGGGTCGGCGCCGTGGCGGTCGGCTTCAGCGTCGGCTCGGTGGGAGCCGGCTTGACGGCCGCCGGTTCGCGCGCCGCAGCCTGGGCTTTGGCGATCACCGTGTGCGTCACGCTGGCGGCCGTGGTGCCCGGGGTGGCCGAGCCGAAGCCCCGTGCACCGCCGCTCAGCTTGAAGGCCGCCACCGCCTGGGCCAGTCGTCCGGCCTGGTCTCTCAGGCTTTCCGCCGCGGCCGCCGACTCTTCCACCAGCGCGGCGTTCTGCTGCGTCATCTGGTCAAGCTGCGTGACAGCCTGGTTGACCTGGCCGATGCCTTCGCTCTGCTCGCTGGATGCGGCGCTGATCTCCCCGATGATGTCCGACACGCGTTGCACGCTGGTCAGGATCTCGTTCATCGAGCTGCCGGCGTCCTTCACCAGACGGGAGCCGGACTCGACCTTTTCGCTCGAGGCGTTGATCAGTGTCTTGATTTCCTTGGCGGCCTGCGCGCTGCGCTGGGCCAGGGTGCGAACCTCGCCCGCCACCACGGCAAAGCCGCGGCCCTGTTCACCTGCACGGGCTGCCTCCACCGCGGCATTCAGCGCCAGGATGTTGGTCTGGAAGGCGATGCCGTCGATCACGGTGATGATGTCGTTGATCTTGCGGCTGGCGCCGTCGATCTCGGCCATGTTGGCCACCACCTGGGACACGATGTGCTCGCCCTGCTGCGCTGCGGTGGCAGCGCCGGATGCCAGCTGGTTGGCCTGACGGGCGGAGTCGGCGCTCTGGCGCACGGTGCCGGTCAGCTGCTCCATCGAGCTGGCGGTCTGCTGCAGGTTGGACGCCGTCTGCTCGGTGCGCATCGACAGGTCCTGGTTGCCTGTGGCGATTTCGGTCGACGCGGTGGTGATCGAGTCCGTGGCCTGGCGGATCACGCTGATGGTCTCGCGCAGCCGGTGCGTCATCGTGACGACCGAGGCGTTGAGGGAATCCTTGTCGCCCGGGGTCTGATGCAGATTCAGATCCAGGTCGCCCTCTGCAATGCGGGATACCGCGTCGCGCAGCGCGCTGGGCTCGGCGCCCAGGTCACGCCACACGGAATTGACGATGGCCGCCGACATGAAGCCCAGCACACCCAGGACGATGATGCCGGTGCCCACCGACACCCACAGTGCGGTCTTCACGCCGCTGGTGGCGCTGGCCTGGGCCACATCGATGGCGGTACGGGCTTCGGTCTTGCGGTTGTCCAGGGCCTTCTGCAGGGCCAGCAGGCTGGACTGCATCTGGCCGACCATGTCGCCCGGCGGCTGGTTGGTCAACAGGGCGCGGGTGGCCCCGATGGCGGCCGCCTGGTAGGCGTCGAAGGCGCTGCCCAGTTCCTTGGCCACCCCGGACTTGTCGGGCAGCTGTCCCATGGCGCTCAGTGCCGTGCGGGCGGATCCCACCAGGGCTTCTGCTTCCTTGAGCTTCTCGGCGTCGCCCTCTGCGGCCGCGGTCTGCAGCGTCAGGCGCAGCTGTTCGGTCGACCTGTCGACGGTGACCATGTGGTTCATGTGGGGGTTGTCCACCTGGTGAAGGTGATCCAGGACCGCCGAAGTGCGGTCACCCACCACGACGCTCACGGCGACGCCCACGAGGAACACCGCCGCGGCGCTCACCGGCAGCATCCAGATCTTGGTGCGAAAGTTCATTGTGCCTCCTGCTCGGGCGATAGCTGTCCATGAAGGCAGGCGCTTCACCCGTTCGGTCTATCGGCATGATCCAGCGCGAACTGAAACCCGAATTGAGGAAAAGTCCCCCGAACGTCGGGTAATCCGCTACGTCGGGCGGCCCGGGCGCGTCCGATCGCCCCTGTTCCTACAATCCACGCATGTCAGCCCCCTCTTCCACGCCGGCCGTGTCGGCCCCCCCGCCCGTTCACCGCCGCCTGATGTTCTGGGTGGCGCTGCTGTACTTCTCCGAAGGTCTGCCGCTCGGTGTCTTTTACGACCTGTTTCCGGTCAACATGAGGCAGGCCGGCGTGGGCCCGGCCGAGATCGGGTTGTTGAGCCTGCTCGGCCTGGCGTGGACCGTCAAATTCCTGTGGGCCCCGCTGGTGGACGCCTGGCGCGGGCACCGCGTCTGGATTGCCGGCGCCAACCTGGGGATGGCCGCGGTGCTGGGCACGCTGGCCGCGTCGCCCGACGCGCTCGGGCAGGGGGCGACCTGGCCCTGGGTGCTCCTGGCCGCCTTCACTTTTCTGTCGGCCACCAACGACATCGCCACCGACGGCTACACCATCGAGTTGCTGCGCAAGGACCAGCTCGGGGTGGCCAACGGCCTGCGCATCGGCTTCTACCGGGTCGGCATGCTGGCCGCGGGCGGTCTGCTGGTGGTGGCGGGCTGGGCCGGCACGGCGGGGCAGCCCAACTGGTCGGCGGCCTACCTGCTGGGGGCGGTGCTGATGATGGGCAACGCCGCCCTCCTCCTGATGGCGCCGCCGCAGCCACCCCGCCCACCCCGCGAGGCCGGCGCTTCGGCGCGGGAATGGGCCACGTTGCGGGAGCAACCGCTGTGGCTGGCCGCGCTGGCGCTGGTTCTCATCGGCCTGTTGTGGCCGGTGCTCGGGCCGGTGGCCAAGGCGCTGGAGTGGTCGGCCGTGCAGGCCGTCAGCGGCACCTGGTGGTTCAAGGGCGCCGTGCCGGTGGGCCTGATGTTCGCCGGGGCGGGCCTGATGGTGACGGCGGCCCGGGGTGAACGGGCCCAGGCACTGGCCGATGGCCCGGTGTTCGGCGCCTGGGTGGAATTGCTGGCGCGCCCGGGCATGCTGGCCGTGCTGCTGTTCATCCTGTTGTTCAAGCTCGGTGACGCGGCCATGGGCTTCATGGTCAAGCCCTTCTGGGTGGATGCCGGGTTCACGCCCGCACAGATCGGCCTGGTCAGCGTCAACGTGGGGCTCGGGCTGTCGATCGCCGGGGGGCTGGTGGGCGGCTGGTATGTCGACCGCGCCGGCATCTTCAAGGGGCTGTGGGTGCTGGGGCTGGCGCAGGCGCTGTCCAACCTGGGCTATGCCGCGGCCGCCTGGTTCGTGCCGCATGCCGAGCCCGGGCAGGCGATCCCGCTGGCGCACCAGGCCGCGGTGTACGGGGCCAGCGCGCTGGAGAGCTTCACCGGCGGCCTGGGCACCGGTGCCTTCATGGCCTTTCTGATGGGCATCACCAGCAAGGCCCGCGCCACGACCGAGTACGCCATCCTGTCTTCGATCTTCGCGTTCTCGCGCGCGGTGGCGGGCTGGGCGGGCGGCCTGGGTGTGGAGCAGATGGGCTATGCGGCCTTCTTCTTCCTGACGTTCTGGCTGTCCTTCCCGGCGTATGGGCTGCTGCCGGCGGTGCGGCGTATGCTGGAAAAGGCCGGCGTGCGTTAAGGTCGTGCGCGCGGTCGCACACCTGCTTGACAATACCGGACGCGCCTCCATCTGATGGGGGCCGCCGTTCTTCCGCGATGTTTTCCAGCGATCTGCATCCAGCCATGACCCACTCTGTTCGCTCCCGTGTCCGCCCCTCCGCGCTGGCCGCGCTCGGCCTGGCCGCCGCCCTGGGCTTCAGCGCTCCGGCATGGGCGCAGGGGCAGCCACAGGAAGGGGTGCGGTCGGCCGTGGGCAAGCAGTCGGCGTTCGCCCGTTTCGTGCCTGCCGAGGACATCGAGGCCGCCGCGGCGCAACAGTACGGCCAGATGGTGGCCCAGGCCCGGCAGCAGAATGCGCTGCTGCCGGACGACCATCCCCAGGTGGTCCGTCTGCGGGCGATCGCGCAGCGGCTGGTGCCGTACAGCCTGGACTGGAACAAGCGCGCCCGCGAGTGGAAGTGGCAGGTGATCGCGCTGCAGTCCAAGGAGCTCAATGCTTTCTGCATGCCGGGGGGCAAGATCGCGTTCTACACCGGCATCCTCGAGCAGCTGAAGCTGACGGACGACGAGGTGGCGATGATCATGGGGCACGAAATCGCCCACGCGCTGCGCGAGCACGCCCGTGAGCGCATGGGCAAGACGGCGGCCACCAAGATGGGCGCCAACCTGATCTCCAGCCTGCTCGGTCTGGGCAGCGCCGGTGACGCGTTGCTCAACATGGGCGGGCAGCTGCTGACCTTGCGTTTCAGCCGCGAGGACGAGTCCGAGGCCGACCTGATCGGCATGGAGCTGGCGGCCCGCGCCGGCTACGACCCGCGTGCCGGGGTCAGCCTGTGGCAGAAGATGGGGGCCGCATCCAAGGGGGCCCCGCCGCAGTGGCTGTCGACGCACCCCTCGGGCACGTCGCGCATTCAGGACATCCAGGCCAACCTGCCTCGGGTGATGCCGCTGTTCGACCGGGCCGAGCGCCCGCCGCGCCGGTTTGATGCCCCGCTGCGCATGGGCTCGGGCACGGACGACATGCAGTTCGCTTTCTGGGGGCGGGGCGACGTGCGCCTCGGGGCGGTCGCCTGGTCCGGCCACGCCCACCCGGACGCGCACCACGCCCACTGAGCGGGCCGCCCGGGTTCAGGCCTCGGCGCGCGCGCTGGCCAGTTCCTGGGCCAGCTGCCCGACGCGGGCCAGTGCGCGCCGCTCCGGCTCGCCCCAGTGCCCGCCCAAGCCCAGCCGCAGGCAGTGCTGGAAGCGCCCGGTGGCGGAAAACAGGCTGCCCGGCGCGATGCAGATGCGCTCGTCCAGGCACGACTGGAACAACGCCAGTGTGTCGATCTTGTCCGGCAGTTCCAGCCACAGGATGAAGCCGCCTGCTGGAGCCGTCATGCGGGTGCCCCGGGGAAAGTGCTTCGAGATCAGACGGCGGGCCTCGTCCATGCGGGAGGCGACCACGCCGCGCAGCTGCCGGTAGCTGGCTTCGATGCCCGGCTGGGTCAGCAGGTCGGCCAGCGCCCGCTGCAGCACCACGGTCTCGCTGCCGCTGGTGGCGGCCTTCAGGCGCTGCAGGCGGTCGGTCCATGCGGGCGCGGCGATCCAGCCCAGGCGCAGCCCGGGGGCCACGGTCTTGCTGAACGAGCCGCACAGCATCACCTGGCCGGCGGCGTCGAACGACTGCACGGCACGGCGGCGTTCGTCGTCCTCGCACAGGTCGTTGTACAGCACGTCCTCGATCAGGGGCACCTTGTGCTTGGCGAGCATCTGCGCGAGCCGCTTGCGTTCGGACACCGGCATGCTGGCGCCGATCGGGTTGGACAGCGTGGGCACGGCAAGCAAGGCCTTCACGGGCTGGGTGTCGAGCGCCAGCTGCAGCGCGTCCAGCGACAGCCCGGTGCGGGGATGGGTCGGGATCTCGAGGGCGCGCAGGCCCAGGTGCTCAAGGATCTCGAGGAAGCCGTAGTAGGTGGGGGACTCGAGCGCGACCACATCGCCCGGCTTCGTGACGGTGCGCAGGCACAGGCTGATGGCCTCGAGACAACTGCCTGTCACGATGACATCGGACGCATCGATGTGGCAGCCCATGCGTAGCGCATGCCGGGCGATGGCCCGACGCAGGGACTCGTCGCCCGGGCCGATGGGGTACTGGCACAGCGTGGCGCGGTGGCGCTGGGTGGCGCGGCTCACGGCCCGGCGCACCCGTTCCTGTGCGAACAGCGAGGCATCGGGGCAGGCGGCGCCGAAGGAGACAAAGTCAGGGTCATGGGCCAGGCTCATGATCTTGGCCGCCAGCGCACTGATGCCCACCGGCACCGAGCGCCTCGGTGGCCGCGAGGTGTCCGGTTCGGGCAACTGCGGAGGCCGTGCGGCCACGAAGTAGCCCGAGCGCGGCCGGGCCTCGATCAGGCGGGCGTCTTCGAGCGTGCGATAGGCCTGCACGACGGTGGACTGCGACACACCGTGCTGCGCGGCGAGCAGGCGCACCGAAGGGATGCGTTCCCCGCGCGGGAGGGTGCCGGTGCGAATCTGCCGCGCCATCGCGTCGGCGATCTTGAGGTACAGGGTGTCGGCTTGCGGCTGCATGGTGAAACCATTCTGTACGGATTTGCAGCCGCATGACCAGTACAGATGGCGATCAGGACAACCAGCACAGTGCCGAGCAAGTGGTGAGAAACCAGTACAGATGTCGGGTGGGCCGACCAGCACAGCCGGGGGCGGCGGCGGGCTGTATGGCCTCTGGAGGACGTGCTCTGCATCTGCACCGCCGTGCAGTGGCGGCGCACGATGAAGCCATCCCGACATCACGCTGTGGAGCCCGCCATGATTGCCTTGCTGCACCCCGTTCTGCCCCGCCTGCTGGCCGCCCTGTCGCGGCGCGCCGTGACGGCCGCGCCGTCTGTTTCACGGAAGGCCGCCCCTGTGTGGACGCTGCAGCCGGGCCAGGCGCGCACGGTGGTGCTGAGCCGGGGGCAGGCGCTGCAGGTGCTGGCGGGGCGGGTCTGGCTGACCCGCCCTGGTGACCCGCGAGACCACGTCCTCGTCACCGGGCAGCAGCATGTGGCCGGGGCGCGGACGGCGTACGTGCTCGAAGGGCTGGATGCCCGGCCGGTGCGCTTTCGCATCGGCCGCGCCGAGTGAGCGTCAGACGGACTGAACCCGGAAGTGCCCGGCGGTGCGCAGCAGGCCGTTGGCCTGATCGCGCAGCGAAGCGGCCGAGGCAGCCGATTCTTCGACGAGGGCCGCATTCTGCTGGGTCAGGGCGTCCAGGTCGCCCACAGAACGGTTGAGCAGGCTCAGCCCTTGAGCCTGCTCCGTCAGTCGCTGGTTCATGTCGCTCATCATGGTCGAGACGCGGTCGATCGTGGCGATGATGGCCTTCATCTCGGCGCCCGCGTCGCGGGCCAGCTGCCCGCCGGAGCCCACCTGTTCGGTGGCGCTGCGCACGAGGCTGTTGATCTCGCGGGCGGCCTCGGCCGAGCGCTGAGCCAGCTGGCGCACCTCGGCGGCCACCACCGCAAAGCCGCGGCCCTGCTCGCCGGCCCGTGCCGCCTCCACGGCCGCGTTGAGGGCCAGCAGGTTGGTCTGGAAGGCGATGGCATCGATGACGCCGGTGATCTGTGCGATCTGGTCCGAGCCCTTCGCAATGTGCGACATGCTCGTCACCACGCTGAACACGATCTCGCCGCCCTTGTGCGCAGCCTGGGCCGACTGCCGCGCCAGGCCGGCGACTTCGCTGGCGGCGCGCTCGGAGTCGTTGACGGCTTCGGTGAGTTGGGCCACGGCGGAGGCCGTCTGTTGAAGGTCGGCTGCGGCCTGTTCGGAGCGCTGTGACAGATCCTGGCTGCCCTGGGCGACCTCGGCGCTGGCCGTGTCGATCGCCTCGGCGGCCTGCTGCACGTCGGTCACGAGGGCGCGCAGGCTGGCCTGCATGCTGGACAGTGCCCCCAGCAGGGCCGCCACCTCGCGGCTGCCCTGCACCGCAATGCGCTGAGAGAGGTCGCCGTCTGCCACGCGGTGGGCGATGGCGATGGCCTGCTCGAGCGGCTGAAGGATGGAGCGAACCGTGACCCACAGGGCCGGCACCAGCACGCCCAGCACAAGCAGGGCCAGGCCACCGGTCAGGGCCAGCTGGGTGGTGGCCAGCGCACGCACGTCGGCGGTGCGGTCCTCGGCGGCCTTCTGCACCCGGGTGGCCAGCTGGTCCAGCAAGGGCTCGGCCTGGTACATGGCCTTCTTGGCCGTGGCCATCTGTTGGTTGGCGTCGGGAGCCGTGACGATCTGGCCGTTGATGGTGCGCTGGATCACCTCGGCTGCGGCGGTCTCGTAGTCCTTGAGGTGGGCGGCGATCTTCGGGCAGTCGGTGCACTGGCCGCCGGCCTGCAGCTGCTGCAGCACCGCCTGCGTGGCGCGGACGGACTTGGCCCATTTCTCCTGGTACTGCTGCGCCTTGTCGACTTCGTCGATGCTGAGCAGCACGTCCTTTTCATAGCGGCGGATGTCGCCCATGCCCATGCGCAGCGTGGTGAGCCGGCCCTGGGTGATGAACTCGTGTTCGGCGAAGGCGCCGAACTGGTCGCGGAGCTGGGACACCGAGAGGCTGCCCAGGCCGCCGACGAGGACAAGGGCGCCGACGGCCAGCAGGCCGAGGGCGATCAGGCGGGCGCGGATGGAGAGGGGGTACTGCATGAGAGGGGCTCCGTGGGGGGGGCGCCACGATGACGCTCGGGGAGCGGTGGCGCCCGTGTAGTATCGGCGTTCGCACGGAACGCTGAATGGCACCCGCGCAGAAATAGTTGGGCGGGATGTGTGCACCGCTGCATGGTGGGGGCGCCAGGTTTCACGGCGCCGACACCCGGCTGTCACATCGAGCGCAGAGGTGACCGAAAAAGCGAGGCGCAGGGTCTGTCGACGTGGCGCGACGCGGCTGTCCGGCGGTCTCCCCCGACCGGGGCGGTCCCCCTTGCTGAGGTCCGGTTGTATCGCTACGCTGAATCTCTTTACAAAACGAAACGGACCGTCAGGGGGGCAGGGGCCGCCTTCGGCCGCTTCACCTTCATCGGAAAGGCCTCCCATGTTGAAGAAGTTGTTCCTGTCGCTCGCCGTGGTGTCTGCCCTGGCGGGCTGTTCGTCGGTGCCAATGGCCGACGCGCCGCAGGACCAGGCTGCCAAGACGTTCAAGGCCGACGCGGCCAAGTCCGGCATCTACATCTACCGCAATGAACTGCTGGGCGGTGCCGTGAAGATGGACGTGTCCATCGACGGCCAGCCCGTGGGCGCCACCAAGGCCAAGACCTACCTGTTCAAGCAGGTCGAGCCAGGCAAGCACACCATCGTGTCAGAGGCCGAGAACACCTCGGTGCTCGAGCTCGAGACCAAGCCCGGCATGCTGTACTACATCTGGCAGGAAGTGAAGATGGGCGTCATGTACGCCCGCAACAAGCTGCAGCAGGTGAGCGATGCGCAAGGCCAGGCCGGCGTGATGGAAAGCCAGCTGGCCGTCACGAAGTGATCAGGCGGGCGCCACGGCTCACAGATAGGGGTTGTGGCGCCGTTCTTCCCCGAGCGTGCTCTCGGGGCCATGGCCCGGCGTGAAGGTCACGTCGTCGCCCAGCGGCAGCAGCTTGCCCTTGATGGCTGCGATCAACTCGGCGTGGTTGCCGCCCGGAAAGTCGGTGCGGCCGATGCTGCCGGCAAACAGCACGTCGCCCACGAAGGCGTGCTTCAGTTCCGGCGAGTAGAACACCACGTGGCCCGGCGTGTGGCCGGGGCAATGCAGCACCTGCAGCGTGTGCCCGCCCAGTTGCACCGTGTCGCCCTCGTGCAGCCAGCGCGTGGGCGCAAAGGGCTCGGCCTTCGGAAAGCCGAACATGCTGCTCTGCTGCGGCAGCCCGTCGATCCAGAACTGGTCGCCCGGATGCGGGCCGACGATCGGGAGATCGTGTTCGCGCGCCAGCGTGCCCGTGGCCCCGGCGTGGTCGATGTGGGCGTGCGTGAGCCACAGCGCCACCAGCTTGAGCCCGCGCGATTCAACGGCCTGCATCAGCACCGGGATGTCGCCACCCGGGTCGATGAGGGCGGCTTCGTTCGTGTCGCTGCACCAGATCAGGGAGCAGTTCTGCTGGAAGGCGGTGACGGGGAGGGTGAGGCGGTGGAGCATGGGCGAGGGGGCTGATAACAAAGTGTGGAACTTCGTCGTGACGGCCAAGAGCAGCGTGCGGGCAATTATCGAGCTCGTTCAATGCAGATTGTGAAGGCGTGTGCGCGGCGCCCGCGGATGACTGTTTTGCGCGGGCTGTACTCCTTCACAGCTGCTTGGGCGGTTGACGTCAATGATTGCGAAAGGCTGAACAGAGTCATTCGCCGGTGAATGATGAGTGTCGGCGACCTCAGCAAGCGGTCATTGGGCGTATTGGCCCCTGGCCGGCTGGTCTTCACCCCAACCCGGTCATCCATCGGTCATAAGAGCCGCTACCAGTATCGGTTGCCATTGAAGGCCGCCAGCTATCCTGTTCATGTTCCAGGTCGTCGCACCAAGTCAATGCCAGCAAGCGGTGTTGCTGAATTTGGATCAGCGGTGTGCCCCTGAGTAGCCAAAGCGAATCAGCAACTACTCTCGACGCAGGTACAGCCCAGGGTCTCGGCTGTGTTCAACTGTTGAGAGAACTGCCTCAGCTCTTACCTGGAAATGACGCCCAACGCAATCCAGGAAAAGCTTAAGGTCTCAGAGACCCGCGAGGTGCCGAAGACGCTGAATGACTAGCTCGGACCGCCCGTCCGGAAATACCCACTCCAGTTGATCAGCGAAGGTCTGGTCGGCCAAGTACTCATCGAGTTCATTTTGGATGAACTCGCGTACTTCAGCGGGGGCGGAGGCGCACTCGGCCAGCAGTTCTTCCCGCCCATCCACAACATTCAGGATGTCCTCCATGTCGTGGTGCATGTAGTCCCCTCCACCCCGATTGTTGAAGGATTCCAGCTTGGTTGCGATGAAGAAGGGCGCAGTGATGACGCTGATTGCTTCACCGCTGGGCAGCGTGTGCACCTGGGCTGCCTTCACCGCCTCAGCGTACCAGCGGTTCACTGAGTGGCCGAGAATCTCAGTGGTAGGCATCACGTCTACTATGAGTTCACCCTTCCGCCAACGGCACATGTGGTCTTGGGACGGGTCCTCTTTGAATCCGGTCTTGTTCAGCTTTGGGCGAAGCGAGTAGTAGTCCGCAATCGAGGTCACCTCGGCCACCATGTCAACATCGACGGTTGGTCGGACTGGCGGTCTTGCTTGGTCCGTTATCAGGAGACCCACTGCGCACCCTCCAACGAGCATGAACTCCTCTCGGAGATCGCCTAGTGCATGCGCGACAAGGCTCACAACAGACAAATTCGGATCTTTATTCATCAGAGCTTCGCTTGAAGTTCGTTGACAGCGATCTCTCGTTCTCGGGCTGTACCCACGCGAATGGCATCGACGAGCGCCAGCACTTCGTACAGAGCGGCATCCTTCAACGCGACCTTCGGCACTGACGGATGTAGCGGCACTAGCTCAAAACCGAAAACCTTTCCCTCTGGGTGGGGCCAAACAGGCACTGGAGCGTCAGTGGCTTCAAAGTGCCTGGCCAGAATCGGAGCGCCTATCGCGGTGGGGACGCCTCTAGTGGAGCGTCCCACGGCAGCAGGGAATGCGTACTTCAACCCAGAAATGGCAAATTCCTGAAGAGCGGACGGTACGGCCCTAAGCGGCCCAGAGGAGCGACTCAGTAGCCGCGCAGCTACTCCGCGCTTCAACGCACCGTGAACAGTGGAGAGCGACACGCCGAACTCCTCGGCAAGCTGGGCGATCAGGAAGTCTTTGTCCTTGTTCACGGCAATTTTTATCGCCAAGACGAAGTCAAAAGGCTTAAGTGTGAGCTGCGTGTCCCTGAGCATGAAAGTTCCCGTGGCGTTGTGCCTTTTCGCGTTTCGCGAAATCAGAAAAAAGCATGAAAGCTACTCTGCTGCGCAATTTTTCGATTTTCGCGAAATCAGAAAACTCTTATAGGTTTTGGGTCTGTACCGGGCAAAAAGTTTGCAAGAAGCATCTTGTCCCGCGTTGACACTCCCGGAGTAGCTGTGAAGGTGGGTTGCTTGCTGAGTAGAAGCTGCACTATACTCCAGTCTCGACGATAGGAGAGAGTATGCCCGCCCCAGACGCTGTTCGCAAGAAGAGTCCGCGTGCGCCGTCTATCCCCCTAGACGATGCCTTGGACAAGGCCCTGAAGGTTTACGACAAGGAACGCCTGCACCCCGCGCCGACGGATGTGGTTGCGCAGCACATGGGGTACAAGGATGCCAACAATGGGAGGGCGCTAGGGGCGCTGGCATCCCTTCGCTACTATGGTCTGGTGGAGCGGAACAGCAATGGGCTTCTGAGCGTCACGAAGGACGTAGAGAGCTACAGGTACGCGCCGAGCGACGAGATGCGCCGCGCATACTTGCGCCGATTTTTGACGGCTCCGGTGCTGTTTGCAGAACTGCTAGAGAGGTATTCCTCGGGACTGCCATCGGATGGAAATCTGAGGTACGAACTCATTCAACGAGATTTCTTGCCTGCGACGGCAGAGAGTCTCGTCGGCATTCTTCGCCGCTCTGCCGACTTCGCGAAGATCTATGAACAGGAGCCTCTGCAGGGCGCCTCCACGGGTGCACCTGAAGGAGAAGAGTTTGAGCCTGCCCCAGAACTGGTCCAACCAGTCGAAATTGCTCGATCAGCTCCGGCAATCCCAGTCCAGCAGCGATCAGCAACCGTCCAACGGGAGGAAAGCCTCGGTCCAGATGAAATGATTGGGCATGACCGTATTCCCGTCAGGCTCTCAAGGGGCAGGAGGGCTTGGCTACTCATTCCTCATGTATTTCACGAAGCAGACAAGCAACGACTCAAGGCGCAGATAGACCTTCTTCTCACGGAAGATGAGCAGCCATAGCAAGAAGTCATGGAGCGCTGATGCAATACCTCGTAGACGTACGGCGTAAGAAGTTCCCTCCCCACGCCGCGGCGCGATCCGCCTCATGGGAGCTCTACTGCCGAAGTACCTCGTAGGGCCGTCATTCGAGAGTCGCCAGCCCCTACGGCTGCTTGGTGCCAGACAGCGTGAGTACGCCCGGGGGCGGCCAACGAAAGCACCCGCTGCAGAGCGGCAGCTCATCAGGCAAGGACGGGGCTGGGTTGTGAGCGGTCATTCGGCGCCAAGCCGCGGCCGACTGCAACCTCCGCTGTTGCGGACCCTAAGTGATCAGCAGAGAGGGGCCCAACTCCGCGCCAATCAGGAGCCGCGCGGTTTGCGGCAAACGTGTCAGCCCAGTTCAGGAGCCGGCTCCGCCAGCAACGCCTTCAGATGAAGGTCGATCTGGCCGATCGCATGCGCGTCCGTTCCGAACAGGGCGAGATGCCCATCCAGGCTGTCGATCGGCCTGAACTCGCTGTTCGGGATCAACTTCTGCTCGGCCTGGCAGTCGGACGGAGGGAAGAACATGTCGGTCGCGATGGGCATGACACAGGTTCTTGCGCGGATGCGTCCCAGCGCCGCGGCCTTGTACCCGTCGGTGTGCCGGCTGATGTCGCCGCGCTGCCACTTCCACGCCATGCACAGCAGGTTGTTCGGGTCCATGGGGCCGAAGTAGCCGGTCATGAAGCCGTCCACGAAGGCCTGCACGGACTCGAAGCCCAGCACCCGATGGCGTCCACACCGAAAGAACTCGGTGCTCCACCCCATCACGGTCCAGAGCTTGGCATGGCGCTTGAGGCCGGCTGCGACATCGGCCGGCGATTGATAGCGGCCTTCCTGGAAGCCCGGGTCGGTGGTGATGGCCTCGATCAGTGTTTCTGCGAAGAGAAAGTCGTGCTCGGTGTTGCAGGCCGTGCCGGCGATGGGGGCGGCGCGTTCCACCATGTCGGGGTAGCGCACGGCCCATTCGTAGGTCTGCTGGGCGCCCATGGAGCCGCCGACAACCAGCGCCAGGCGCCGTATGCCGAAGTGCTCCGTCAACAGGCGGTGCTGGGCACGCACATCGTCGCCGATGCGCACCTTCGGAAAGTTCGGCCCGCCCTGGTCACCGGTGGTGTTGTGCGGTGAGACAGACAAGCCGTTGCCAATCTGGTTGACCACGACGATGAAGTACCGGCTTGGGTCCAGCGCGCGCCCGGGCCCGATGTAGACCTGCTCCATGATCTTGCTGGTGCCCGAGTACCACGTGGGGACCAGGATGGCGTTGTCCTTGGCCGCGTTGAGCTGGCCATGGGTGGCCACGGCCAACTCGCAGTGCGACAGCACGCCGCCCTCTTCGAGTTCCAGTCGCCCGATGTCGATCAGCTGAAAGGGGCCGTGGTTTTCTTGCGTGTAGTAGGTGTTCATGCTTGTCTCCGTGTGCGGGGGCGCTTCAGCGAATGTCGAAGCCGGGATAGCCCGTGCGTGCCAGTTCATCGCACTTCGCGTGGTAGGTGCCTGCCCCACCGATGTACGACACCAGGCGACGTGGCTTGCCCTCGACGTTCGAGCCCATGTACCAGGAGTCGGTCTTGACCACGAGCGTTTTGGCCGCAGTCTCATCGTGGTGCTGTACCCAGGCATCCTCGAATTCCTTGGTCGCTTCGACGACGGTCTTGCCTTGCCTGCGCACGTGGGCAATGAAGTCGCTGATCCAGTCCACCTGCTGCTGCAGGCAGGTTGGCATGTTGCACAGCGCGGCAGAGGGGGCGAGCGGCGCGCCCGTGGTGAACAGGTTGGGGTAGCCATGCACCTGAAGGCCCATGGCGGTGCGGATTTCCTGTGACCACTGCTCCTTCAGCGAGCGGCCACCGCGGCCGCGGATGTCGATGCGGCTGAGTGCACCGGAGCCCGCGTCAAAGCCCACGGCCAGCACGATGATGTCGACCTCGTGCACCTTGCCGTCGGCCGTCTGGATGCCTTCGGGCACGATGCGTTCGATCGGGGTCTCCCGGCAGTCCACCGCCTCGACGTTGGGCTGGAGGTACACCTCCAGGTACTTGTTTTCCAGCGGCACGCGGTGGGTGCCGAACCCGTAGTCGGTCGGGATCAGCAGCTTGCACAGATCCGGGCGGTGCTGGAGGCGGGCGCGCAACTTGGCACGAACGAATTCCGACACTTGTTCGCTCACCTGTTCGTCGAAGAACATCTCGGAGAAGGACGCCAGCCACAGCGCCAGAGAGCCGTCGTTCCAGAACTTCTCCAGAATGGCCGTGCGCTCTTCAGGGGTCTTGTCGGCCCACGGACCGGCTTCGAAGTCGTAATCGAAACCGGCAAAGGTTTCGCGCACCCGCTTCTTGAGCTGGTGGAACTGTGCGCCCCACTTGGCCCAGTCGTCGGCGCTGTACTTGGGGTTCTTCATCGGGAGCACGTACTGCGGCGTGCGCACGAAGACCTTCATCGAACCCACCTCGGGCGCGATGGTCTGGATGACCTGGATGCCCGTCGCGCCCGTGCCCACCACCGCCACACGCTTGCCCTTGAAGTCGACGGGCGTCTTGGGCCACAGGCCCGTGTGGTAGATCTCCCCTTTGAAGTCGGCCTGTCCCTGAAAGCGGTTCGTCAGGGGCGCGGACAACATGCCGCAACAGGCGATCAGGAACTGTGCATCGATCTTCTCGCCCTGGTCGGTGGTGATGTGCCAGCGTTGGCTTGCTTCATCGTAGTGGGCCGAAGCGATGCGGGTGTTGAACTGGATGTCCTTCCTCAAGTCGAGCTTGTCGGCGACATGGTTGAGCCAGCGCTCCGTTTCCGGTTGTGCCGGAAACCGCTCCGACGGTTGCCACGACTTGTACAGCTCCTCCGAGAACCAGTACTGGTAGATCTCGGCCTGGGAGTCGAAGCGCGCGCCGGGGTAACGGTTCCAGTACCACGTGCCCCCCACGCCGGAAGCGGTGTCATACGCCCGCACCGACAGGCCCATTTCGCGAAGGCGGTGCAGTTGATACAGGCCGGCCACGCCGGCTCCGATGACGACCGCGTCGTAGCTTGCAACGGCGGATTCCGACTGGCCTTGCCCGGCCTTTTCCGAAGTGAGGGTGCCCATCTTGTCTCCTTTGACGTTCATGTGGACCGGCCTGGCTGGCCGGCGAATCCGGTATCGCCGCCCCAATGGAGGTCGTGCGCTACCGTGAACGAATCTTGGAGACGCCCGCTGTGCGGGTCTTGTCGATTTCAGGCGATTTCTTGTACCGGACGGTGAACCGGCTAGTCGCACTTCTTCAGTCGTGCGGGGGTGACGCCCAGCCGGGTACGGAAGACGCGCGTCATGTGCGCCTGATCCGCAAAGCCGCAAACAAACGCAATTTCCTTGATCGCCATCTGCCCTTGAGACAGCAGGCGGCGGGCGCGTTCGACGCGTCGGTCCATCACATACGCATGGGCCGAGCGCCCGGTGGTCGACTTGAAGTGCTTGGTGAAGGTCCACACACCGAGCTCTGCCACCCTGGCCAGTTGCTCGATGGTGATGTTCTCCTGCAGATGCGTTTCGATGTACTCGTCGAGCCGGCGCAAGCGGCCGGGCGAGAGCGCACCTGACCCGAGGCTGTCCTTGTAGGTGACGGCGGCATAGCGACGCAGCAGGTGCACGGTGAGCTGCATGGCCAGAGATTCTGCGTACAGCGCGCCCCCCAATCGCTGCTGTTGGGCCTCGAGCGTGATTGCATCGGCGATGCTCGTGACGATCGGGTCCTGTGCGCTGAGCAGGTCAAGGAGCCGGACCGCGGCGACCGGCCGATCCATCACATCAGAGGCCACCCTGCACATGAGCGCTTCAGACAGATACGTGTGGGACACGTCGATGCACTGCGTCCAATGCCAATGTGACGGCTCGCAGTGTGTCAACAATGAGAAGACGCCCGGTTCACAAGCGGCCTTGCTCCATTTGCCGTCCAGGCAGCGCTCCATTGGCGTCTGACCCGACCGGTAGCGGACGATCATGACGTGGTCGATCGGAGGAATCGGCACGTCAAGGCCGGTGTACCGGTAGGAACGGTGCGAAACGTCCTTCCACCCGAGTCCATCGCTCGCAGACAGGATGCGGCCGGGCACCCACTTGGGCAGGTCGGGGGGCGAGATCAGGACCGGCATCTTGATATGGTTCAAGAATGCGGCGTGCAAACATACCAGTGGAATCCTCAATAGGGTTAGCCACGAGGGCGGTGCGCTTGACGCCCCGGCGTGCTTCCCTGCAAACCCGCTGCGGCGGGCCCCCGATTTCTGTTACAAGGCATGGTTGAGCACGCGGATGTAGCGCACGACCCGCCCTGACGATCGCCACGCGTCCCGGCGGGGTTCCATCGATCGACATGGTTCCAGATGCCGGCTCTCCCCATCCTCAGAGGTTTCTCGTTCGGCGCTTGCTGGCTTCGGCGCTGCGCCGTCCTGCTCTTGCTGGTCAGCGGGTGCGCATGGGGGCAGCCTGTGGCCGCATCCTCGATGGGGGACGCGTCAACCCGGTCTTCGCCCGCGGTGCTCATCCTTTCGGGCCTGCAATACGGCTTGCCGGTTCCCGAGGCGCTGATTCGCGGCGCCGTGGCGGTGCTGCGAGAGCGGGGTGTCAGTCAGACCGACATCTACATCGAGCACCTCGACCTGGGACGCTTCAGCGCCCCGGATCCGTCGCCGGCGGTGGCCGCGCTGCTGCAGCAGAAGTACGCGGGCAAGCACATCGGGCTGATCGTCGCGCAGAACCAGGCCGCACTGGACTTTCTGGCTGACGCCGGTTACGGGTTGCTGCCCCCCGGTTTGCCTGTGCTGGTCACGTTTGTGGGGGCGCCGCCCGCGCGGTGGCGTGGGGCGCCGCATCGGATCGTGCAGGTGAGCGACCAGTATGACGTGGCCGGCACGGTGCGCCTGGGTCTGACGCTGTTCCCGCGCACACGCCGGGTGGTCGTGGTGGCGGGCGTGGGGCGCCCTCAGGCTGCGCTGCCCACCGAGGTGGCGCAGGCGGTGGCGGCACAGGGCCATCGCGCCGAGGTCGAGGACACCGCGTCACTCACCCATGAGGCCATGCTGGAGCGGGTGGCCACGCTGCCGCCCGACACCCTGGTCGTGCTGGCAGCCTACTTTCAGGATCGGAGCGGACGTTCCTTCGTGCCGGTGGCGGTGGCCGCAGAGGTGGCCAAGCGGAGCAACGCGCCGGTGCTCGCGCTGTACGACGCCCACATCGCGACCGGACTGGTCGGCGGCTCGGTGCGGGTCACGGAGGCCGTGGGGCGGCGGGTGGGTGAAATCGGGGCCGACCTGCTGCGTGGTGCGCCGCTGCCTGAGCCCGGCGCACCGGTGCTGTCCGTGCCGCCCCGGCCCGTGTTCGACTGGGCTCAGGTGCAGCGCTGGCGAGGCGATCCCGCCCGCTTGCCGCCGGACACGGTGTTCCTGAATCGCCCGCACACGCTGTGGAGCGAGTACCGCCCCTTCGTCATGGCGTCCACGGCGATCATCGTGTTGCTGACTGCGCTGCTGCTCGCGCTGGTCTACCAGAACCAGCGCCGCAAGCGGGCCGAGCACGCGCTGCGACGACACCAGCAGCAGTTGGAAACCCTGGTCGAGCAGCGCACCGCCGAACTGGCCCGGGCCACGCGCACCGCCGAGAACGCGAGCCAGGCGAAGAGCACCTTTCTGGCCAACATGAGCCACGAGATCCGCACGCCCATGAACGCCATCATGGGCATGTCCCACCTGCTGCTCAGGACGGACATCGGGGCGCATCAGCGCGCGTACGTGCAGAAGATCCAGACGGCGAGCCAGCATCTGCTGGGGCTGCTCAACGACATCCTCGACTATTCGAAGATCGAGGCCGGCGAGTTGGCGGTCGAGCACATCGAGTTCGGCTTCCGACAGGTGCTGGACGACGCCACTGCGCTGATCGCCGACAAGGCGTCCGACAAGGGGCTGGAACTCATCACCCACATCGACCCCCGCATCCCTGAACGGCTCGTGGGCGATCCGTTGCGGTTGGGCCAGATGCTGCTCAACTATGCGAACAATGCGGTGAAGTTCACCGCCCGCGGCGAGGTCGAGATCCGGGCGCAGATGCGCGAAGAGACCGACCGCGAGGTGGTGCTGTACTTCTCCGTCCGGGACACGGGCATCGGGCTGACGCCGGCCCAGTCGGCCCGCCTGTTCGAGCGTTTCCAGCAGGCCGACAGCTCCACCACGCGCCAGTACGGGGGAACCGGGCTGGGCCTGGCCATCACCCGACAACTGGCCACGCGCATGGGCGGCGAGGTGGGGGTTGAGAGCACGCCGGGTGTGGGCAGCACGTTCTGGTTCACCGTCCGGCTGGGCAAGGGTGAGCAAGCGGACCCGGTGGCGCAAGCGCTGCGCGCCGACCTGCACAACGCCACGACCCAGCCACGACAGGCGCCGGCTGAAGTCGAGGAGGCCGGGGTGGCCGAGGAGGCACCCTCTCTGGTCGGCGCGTCGGTCTTGCTGGTAGAAGACAGCGAACTGAACCAGGAAGTCGCCAGAGCCTTGCTGGAGGGGGCTGGCGTGACGGTCGATCTGGCCTGCGACGGTCAGCAGGCCGTGGAGAAGGTGCTGGCCCGCGACTACGACCTGGTCCTGATGGACATGCAGATGCCCGGCATGGACGGGCTGGAGGCGACGCGCCGCATCCGCGCGAGTGGTCAGCGAGCCGGTCTGCCGATCATCGCGATGACGGCCAACGCCTTGGACGCCGACCGCGAAGCCTGCTTGCAGGCCGGCATGAACGACCACGTGACCAAGCCGATCCATCCGGCGCGTCTGCTGGACACGCTGCGGCAGTGGATCCGACCGCGCCCCGGCTGAGCGTTCTTCAGCCCTTGTGCTCGGCGGTGTCGAAGATCGACATGAAGCCGCCGAAGATCATGCGCTTGCCGTCAAAAGGCATGTCCATCTTTTCCATCTCGGGGTCTTCCATCATCTTCTTGTTGGCGGCGTCGCGCACCTCTTTCGACGGCCACTCGATCCACGCGAACACCACCGTCTCGTCCGGTTTGGCGTCCACCGCGCGCTTGAAGTCGGTGACCTTGCCGTCGGGGACATCGTCGCCCCAGCACTCCACCTGGCGAATTGCGCCCAGGTGCTTGAACTTCTCGTGGAACTGCTGCGCGGCGGCGCGGTAACGCTCGCGACCGCCGGAGGGCACGGGGATGACGAAGCCGTCGATGTAGCTCATGGTGCTTGCTCCTGCCGAGGTGGTGGTAAATGGGGTTAAGGCTCATGGAGTGAGCCTGTGTGGCCATGGCCCGCAGCGTCGCACCCCGCCCCACGGGCGGTGAACGCCAGCCCGAACGCGACGCCCAGTGTCCAGGGCGATGCCGACCCTGTCAACGCTGAGGGCGTCGTGTCCGGGCGTCGCGTCATCGGCGTCGCGCCAGTGCCTTCTGGTACGCGCGCATGGCCGGCGTCGCTGTCGACCCGTGCAGCAGCACCGACAGGGCGATGGTGGCCAGCACGGCGTGGGCCACGGCGGTCAGTTCCCCCGTGATGGCACCGTGCGTCACCGCGAACATCAGGTAGTACATCGAGCCCACGCCCCGCACGCCGAACCAGGCCGCAAAGCGCCGTTGCGCTGTGGTGAGCGAAGAGCGCACGGTGGTCAGGTAGATGGCCACCGGCCTGATCACGAAGACCAGCCCGAAGGCCACCGCCAGGCTGAAGGCATTGAATGTGGCGAGGGACAGCAGGCTGCCGATGATCAGCATCACCGTCAGCTCGGCAATTTTTTCCAGGTCGAGCGTGAAATCGAGCACCTCCTTGGCCATGTAGGCCGAGGCCATCGTCGGGCTGGCCTCGGCCGAGGGCCCCAGGTCCTCGACGCCGTCGTCGGGCGCCCTGGCCCGGTCGCCTGCTGTGCCAGGCTGGCGGTCGTCGCTGTCGGTCCGTTCGAACTGACGCACGGCCAGGCCGGCCGCGAACACCGCAAGAAAGCCGTAGGTGTGCAACAGCAGTGCCAGGCCGTAGGTCAGGGCGATCAGGCCGAGCGTGAAGAAGCTCTCCATGCCGAAAGCCTGGGATTGCTCGCGCCGCAGGTGGACAACGACGCGACTGAAGAGCAGGCCGGTGAGCCAGCCCAGGCCCAGGCCCCCGGTCGTCGCCCACACGAGGTCCACCGCAACCCAGCGCAAGCCCCAGGCCCCCAGGTCATGCAAGCCCATCAGGCCCAGCGCCAGCATCACCATCGGAAACGCCGCGCCGTCGTTGAGCCCGCCTTCGCCGGTCAGGCTGAAGCGCAGCCCGTCACGGTCTCGGGGGTGCGCCACTTGCACGTCGGAGGCCAGCACCGGATCGGTGGGGGCCAGCACGGCGGCCATCAGCACGGCGCTGCCCAGCGACAGGCCCAAGCCCATGCCGAGCGCGGTGACCAGCCCGACTGTCACCAGCATCGCCAGGGTGGCCATGCGCACCGGGGCACGCCACAGGCCATCCTTCAAGGGCGCGCGCAGGCGCAGGCCCACCGCAAAGAGCGAGATGAGCACGGCGATCTCGGTCAGCACCTCCAGCAACCCGGCGTCGCGAACCAGTTCCAGATCGATGAAGGCAAAGGCCTGTGGACCGAGCAGGTAGCCGCACAGCAGGTAGATGGCCGAGGTGCCGACGGGCAGTTTGCGCCTCAGCGTGTCGGTGAGCCCGATGACCACCAGCAGCACACCGATGACCAGGCACCATTGCATGAACATGCGGGACCCGGGCAACCCGCATGCCCGCGGCGATCAGGGGGCCGGGTCCCGCGTGGCGATCGGCGCGGCGGTCGCGGCGCTGTCCACCGCCTCGTCCAGACTGGCCTCGCGCACGGCCGCCCGGGCCAGCAGGTGCGATGACACGGGCAGCGTCGCGAGCAGGAAGCCGACGGTGAGCAGCAGGCGCCAGGTCCAGGCGCCATCCTGGGCGATCAGCATGGCGCCCGTGCACACCAGGGCCAGGGCCAGGGTGCCGGCTTTGGTCGCGGCGTGCTGCCGCGCCAGCGCATCGGGCAACACGATCACGCCCCATGCGGCGATCACCAGCAGCACGGCGCCGGCGGCCAGCAGCACACAGCCCAGAAGCACGAGCATCATGGCCGTGGCTCCTGTGTGTCGTGGGGTGCCGACCGCTCGATGAGCCGGGCCCAGCCTGCCGTGCCCACGAAGCCGACCAGGGCCAGGCCCATGCCCACGTCGAGGAACACCGTGCGCGCCGTGGCCAGCGAGGCGGCCACGCACAGCGCCACGGCGGCGG
Source organism: uncultured Aquabacterium sp. (assembly GCF_913773725.1). GTDB lineage: Bacteria > Pseudomonadota > Gammaproteobacteria > Burkholderiales > Burkholderiaceae_C > Aquabacterium. The sequence continues at coordinate 153,684 of NZ_CAJYGK010000160.1, forward strand.
CCAGGAAGATGTCCAGCGCGACCACGCGGTCGGCATGGCAGGGCCCGCGCACGATGCGCACCGAGGCAATCAGCGTGGCGAGCAGGGCCAGGGCCGTCAGCAGCGCGATGGCGACCGTCAGCATCGTGCCGGAGGACAGCGCGTTCATGCCGCCACCCCGAACCAGGCCAGCAGCGGGGGCTCGAAGCGGCGTCGGATGGTCTCCACGGCCGCGCCCGCGTCGCGCGTGTCGAGCATGTGCAGCACCATCTGCCGCCGGGGCAGGTCGATGTCCACCACGGTCGTGCCCGGCGTGAGCGAAATCATGCAGCCGAGCAGCGCCGCGCCCTGGGCGTTCATGGGCGCGAAGTCGATGCGCACAAAGGCTGCCGGCGGCGGGGCGCCGATGGCCAGCCCGTGGCGCGCGATGGTGCCGACCGTCTGTAAGCCGGAGGTGACCATGGCCACGGTGAAGCGCCAGGGCAGGACGATGGCGGCGGTGAGCCTGTTCATGCAGTCAACCTCCTTCTCGCGTGGGCCCCGTCATCGCCGGCCCAGGGTGGCGGCCGCCTCCTGGGCGAACGCGATGAGGGGGTGCGGCGCCAGGCCGATGGCCAGCGTGATGGCGGCCAGCCCGACTGTGGCCATCCAGGCCGGGCCCAGGGCGGCCTGACGGGGCTGCCACGCCGCACCGTCGACGCCGGCCTGGGGATGGGGCTTCCAGAAGGCTTCGAGCCAGATCTTCATCATCGAGTACAGCGTCAACACGCTCACCAGCAGCGCCAGGGCACCCCAGAGATACCGTCCTTGCTCGAAAGCCGCCTGCAGCACCAGCAGCTTGGCCCAGAAGCCGGACAAGGGCGGCACGCCCACCAGCGACAGTGCCGGCACGGCAAACAGCAGCGCCAGTGCCGGTCGCGCCTGCGCCAGCCCCCCGATGAGCCGCAGATCGTGGCTGCCCGCCAGCGCCGCGATCATGCCGGCGATCAGGAAGAGGTTGGCCTTCACGATGATGTGGTGCACCGTGTAGAACAGCGCAGCGGCGTGGCCATCTGGCCCGTCGAGCGCCACGGCCAGCAGGATGTAGCCGATCTGGCTGATGATGTGGAAGGCGAGGATGCGGCGGATGTCCCAGTGGTACGCCGCGCCCAGCACGCCGGCGACCATGGTGGCCGCTGCGACCCAGCCCAGGGCTTCCGACCAGTTGGCGCCGGCCGGCATGAACACATCGCCCAGCGTGCGCAGCACCGCATAGACGCCCACCTTGGTCAGCAGCCCGGCGAACAGGGCCAGCACCGGCGTGGGCAGGGTCGGGTAGGACGCCGGCAACCACGCGTACAGCGGGAAGGCCGCCGACTTGAGCAGCAGCGCCACAGCGAGCGCGGCCAACAGGGCGTGCAGCAGCGCAGGGTCCACGGCCCGTGCGGCCGCGGCGAGCGCCTGGTAGTTGAGGTGGCCGGTCGCGGCATACAGCAGGCCCACGGCGGCCAGCAGCAGCAGCGTGCCGAACAGGTTCAGCCCCAGGTACTTGAAGGCCGCGTCGAGCTGGTCGCGTCGCCCGCCCAGCGCGATCAGGCCCAGCGCGCAGATCAGCATCACCTCGAACCACACGTACAGGTTGAACAGGTCGGCGGTGCTGAAGGCCCCGGCCACGCCGGCCAGCGTGCCGGGCACCAGGGGCAGCAGCAGCGGGTGCGTCGGCGTGGGGGCGGCTTCACTCGCCATGAACAGCAGCACGGCTCCCCCCATCAGCGCCGTCACCAGCACCAGCGCGCCCGACAGCCTGTCGAGCTCGAAGGCGATGCCGTACGGGACGGGCCAGTTGCCGAAGTGCACGCCGACCGAGCCGGTCTCGGCCACCTGCGCCACCAGCCAGAGCGCGGCCGCCAGGAAGGCGAGGGCACCGGCTGCACTCAGGCCCTGCTGCAACCTGGGGCGCTCGCCCGTGAAGGCCGTCAGGGCCGCGGTCGCCAGCGGGATCAGCACCGGGGCGGTCACCAGCACGCTCATGCGCGGGTCCCCCCGTCGGTGGACAGCGGGGGCTTGACCGGGTCGGTGGCCGGCGGCTCTGCCAGCCGCAGCGCCAGGGCGTCGTCGGTGCCCACACGTCGGACCATCTGCATGACCAGCACCAGGGCGAAGCACATCAGCGCAAAGCCGATGACGATGGCCGTGAGCACGAGCGCCTGCGGCAGGGGGTTGGCGGCCTCCTGCAGGGCCTGCTGACCGACTTCGATGATGGCGGGCCGCTCGGGCCCGAGCCGGCCCGCAGCGAGCAACAGCAGGTTGATGGCGCTGCCCAGCAGGGCCAGGCCGACCACGCAGCGCAGCACGTCGCGCGACAGGGCCAGGTAGAGCCCGGTCGCCAGGGTGATCCACAGTCCGAACGCCACGGCCCAGATCATGGTGCCTCCTCCTTCGCATCCTGATTGAGCAGCGCCACGGCATAGCCTCCGAGCGCGCCCCAGACGGCCAGGTACACCCCCAGGTCGAAGACCAGCACGGTGGACACCGGCACGTCGGTGAAACCCAGCGGCAAGGCGCCCCACTGGTGCGTGAGGTAGGGCTGGCCCAGCGCCCATGCCGGCAGGCCCGACACGAGGCCCGTCAGCACGCCCAGCGCCGCCAGGCGCACGGGCGAACGCAGGGGCAGCCGCTGCGTGGCCGCGTCGGGCCCATGGGCCAGGGCCCACAGCACCGTCGCGGTCACGGCCAGCAGGCCACCGATGAAGCCGCCGCCGGGCTCGTTGTGGCCGCGCAGCAGCACGAACACCGATGCGGCGAGGATGACGGCATACAGCGGCCGGGCCACGACCTCGAGGATGAGCGGTTGGCGCTTCATGGCGTGTCTCCTGGCTCACGTGATGAGCGGCTGGCCCGCAGCAGCGGGATGGCGGCGAGCAAGGACAGCATGACCACCGTGATCTCGCCCAGCGTGTCGAGCGCGCGGAAGTCCACCAGGATGACGTTGACCACGTTGCGGCCATGTGCGGCCGGCACGCTCTCGGCGCCGAACCAGCGCGACACCGTGTCGTCGAACGGTGTGGCCACCGTGAGCAGCATCAACGCGGTGAGCACGGTGGCAAACGTCAGCGACAGCACCAGGGCCAGCGGGCGCCATGCCGGTTCGGCCACGCTGTCGGCCTTGCCCTGACGCTGCAGGGCCAGCAGCACGGCGGCCACGACGATGACGAACACGGTTTCCACCACCACCTGGGTGAAAGCCACGTCCGGGGCGCCGGCAAACAGGAAGAGCACGGCACTGCCATAGCCGACGAGGCCCGTGCCCAGCAGCAGCACCATGCGCTGCCGCAGCGAGGCCGCAGCCAGACAACCGAGGGTCATCAGCAGCACGGCGCCGGACACGCCCACCGAAGGCGCCGACCATGCGGGCCAGGACAGGTCGGGCAGGCTGGCCAGGAGCGGCAGCCCCACCGCCACCACGGCCGCGGCCGCCGCCAGGAACATGTAGCCGGGCGAGCGCCCGTGCTGCAGCGTGCGCGTGGTCACGGCGGCGATGCGGGGAATCCAGCCCAGCGAGCGCTCGTAGTGCGCCGCGAAACCGAACACCGCCAGCCGCGCCGAACCGGCGGCCACCACGCGGTGCAGGGGTTCCCACAGCAGGAACACCGTGGCGCCCAGGCCGAAGGTGACCGCAAAAGACGACAACTCGGGCCCGAGGACCTCGGCGAGCTGGGCCAGCACCGGCTCGTCGCCTGGCGTCATCGCCACGCCGGCGGCCTGGAGCATGGGCTGGGCCCACATCGGGAACAGGCCCAGCACGACGCCGCACAGGGCCAGTGCCAGGGGCGGGAGGACCAGCGCCGGGCCGCCGTCCAGCCTCCCTGGCGCGTCGGGCGATGTGTCGAGGCCGGTGTCGGGAGGTCTCTCGCTGACCTCGTGCCAGAACACCCGCACGGCCGCGACGCCGGCCACGGCGACCGCAATCGCCGAGAACACGGTGTTGGCCAGCGGCACGAAGGGCAGCACGTCACCGGTGGCCTTGGCGTTCGCGATCAGCGCCTTGACCACGTAGCCGAAGGACAGCGGGATGCCTGCCATCGACATGCCGGCCAGCGCGGCACAGAGGGCGGTCCACGGCATGGCGCGGCGCAGGTGGCCGAGCCGGTCGATCAGGCGCGTGCCGGTCGCGTGGTCGATGTTGCCCGCCACGAAGAACAGCGGTGCCTTGTACAGCGCATGCGCCAGCAACAGGGCGCCCACGGCCACCGCAGCGCCTTCGCCGGGCATGCCGACCAGCGCGACCAGCGTGCCCAGCGTGGCCACCGTGGACCACGCGAGGATGCGTTTGAGGTCGCGTTCGCGCAGCGCCAGGACCATGGCCCACGCTGCCGTGATGGAACCCGCCCCCTGCAGCAGAACCTGCCACATCGGCCAGGTGTCGAGCCCCGCGTCCAGCCGTGCCATCAGGTAGACACCCAGCTTCACCATGGTGGCCGAGTGCAGGTAGGCCGACACCGGCGTGGGCGCGGCCATGGCGTTGGGCAGCCAGAAGTGGAAGGGGAACTGCGCGCTCTTGGTGAAGGCCCCGGCCAGCACGAGCAGCACCCCCGCCGTCAGCACGGGCGAGGCCGGCGTGGCCGGCAGGCGCTCCACCAGCGTGCCGATCGAGGTGGTGCCCACGGCCTGGCTCAGCAGGATCAGGCCAGCCAGCAGGGCCAGGCCGCCCGTGCCCGTCACGAGCAGGGCCTGCTGCGCCGACTTGCGGCTGCCGGTCTGCGTGTGGTCGAAGCCCACCAGCAGGAAGGACAGCACACTGGTGGCCTCCCAGAACAGGAAGAGGCTGAACAGGTCGTCGGCCGTCACGCAGCCGATCATGGCCAGCATGAACAGCGTCAGCAGCACGTACAGCCGCCGCTGCCCCGGATGGCCGGCCATGTAGCCGCCGGCGTACACGAACACCGCCGTGCCCACGCCCGTGACCATCAGCAGCATCAGGGCCGCGAGGCCGTCGATGCGCCAGGCCAGCCGGATGCCGAGCGCCGGCACCCAGTCCAGGCTGCCGGCCAGGGGCAACGCTGTGTGCAGCAGCAACGAGAGCACTGCGAGCAGCGCCGCCAGCGGCAAGGCGGTGAAGGCGGCCCGGGCCATCAGGCCCAGGGTGGGGGCGTCGGGGTGGTGGGAGGCCTGTCCCATGCTCAGGTGGCCTCCCGGCGCAGCAGCGTCACACCGAGGGTGACGATGGTCAAGGGCACGACAAAGCCCAGCATGGCGTCACCGAAGGCGTCCAGCCCGGCGTGGCGCTGTGCCGCCATCACGAGGTAGGCCACGTAGGCGACGTAATAGGCCAGGAACAGGACCCCCTCCCAGCGCGCGATCTCGCGTCCGGTGACGAACACCGGCACGCAGGCCACCAGCGTGGCGAGCATCACCCACAGGTCGAACTGGGCGACGTTTGGCGGCAGCGACAGCCCCTGCGGCGAGCCGATGCCGGCCACCACGGCGCCCAGGCCGATCACCCCGAACAGGTTGAAGACGCAGCTGCCGACCACGTTGCCCACCGCGATGTCCCGCTCGCCCTTGATGCTGGCCATGACCGAGGCGGCCACTTCGGGCAGGGAGGTGCCGGCGGCAACGATCGTCAGGCCGATGACCACCTCGGACAGGCCGAGCGCGCGCGCCACGGCGACGGCGGCCTGGACCAGCCAGTCGGACCCGAGCACGAGCAGCGTCAGCCCGGCAACGATGAGGACGAGCTGGGCCGGCAGGCGGGCATCCCAGCGGCCGGGCTGCACGGGAGGCAGGTTGTCGGCGAACTCGCCCGGGCCGGTCGTGGCGGACTCTGCACGCGACTGGCGCACGAGGAACACGGTGTACGCGAGCAGCAGGCCCAGCAGCAGGGCGCCGTCGAACAGACCCAGCACGCCGTCAAGCCCCAGCACGATGAGCAGCACCGCGCCGCCGATCATGATGGGCGCCTCCTGGCGGATGACCTGCCGGTGCACGGCCAGCGGCGTGATCAGGGCGGCCAGGCCCAGGATGAACAGCACGTTGAAGATGTTGCTGCCCACCGCGTTGCCGACCGCCAGCCCGCCCTGGCCCGACAGCACCGCGCCGGTGGACACCGCCATCTCGGGCGCGCTGGTGCCGAAGGCCACCACCGTCAGGCCGACGACCAGCGGCGACAGGCCCAGTCGCAAGGCCAGCAACGAAGCCCCTCTCACCAGCAGGGTCGCACCGACCACCAGGGCCACCAGCCCTGCAATGAAGAGGATGAGCGTCATCGTCCGTGGGTCCTCCTGGCGTGTTGGGACAACGTGCGTTCCGACCCATTCTGCACCGAGTCCGTTGCCGACAGGTGCATGGTTCTTTCAGACCATGCCATGCGGTCAGGGGGCATGCAGGCGCGTCATGCCCGCTCTCTAGGCTGTGCAGCCGATCCGATCCCGTTCTCGCTGTTCCCGCTTTGCCAAGGAAGCCCTTCATGCGCACCACCCTGATCGCCGCTGCGGCGGCCGCAGCCCTGCTCGCGCCTGCTGCGTTCGCCCAGACCTGCTCGCCTGCGGATCCCTCGCCCACCGTGGTGCTCGGCAGCACCGACTCGGGCGTGCCCAACCGTTTGCTACCCTCCGGCTGCAGCATCGACGACCTCATCCAGGACGAAGTGCAATGGGGCAGCCAGGCCGGCTTCCTCACGCATGTCTCGAACGTGACCTTCGGGCTGATGCGGGATGGCCGTCTCAGCGTCGCCGAGCGTGCGCGCCTGCTGCAGGCCGCCCAGACTTCGAAGATCGGCACGACGATCACGGTCAAGGTGATCGGCTTCAACGACTTCCACGGCTACATCAAGGGCGGTGAAGGCTCGTCGAGCAACCCGGGCGTTGCCCGCATGGCCACGCGCATCGACGAACTGCGCGCGAAGAACCCGCTGAACGCGGTGGTGTCGGCCGGCGACATGGTGGGCGCCAGCCCGCTGACCTCGGCGTTGTTCAAGGACGAGCCCACCATCGAGGCCATGAACCGCATCGGCATCGACTTCAATGCCACGGGCAACCACGAGTTCGACGAAGGCAAGGCCGAGCTGCTGCGCCTCAAGCAGGGCGGCAACCACCCGACCGACCCGTACTCCGGCAAGGGCCTGCCGCAGGATCTGAGTGCCGATGGCGAGTTCGCCGGGGCCCGCTTCGACTTCCTGTCGGCCAACGTGGTCGACACCACCACGGGCAAGACCGTGTTCCCCGGCTATGGCGTCAAGCGCTTCCTGGGTCACAAGGTGGCCTTTGTCGGCATGACGCTGGAGGCCACGCCCACCATCGTGTCGCCCGCGGGCGTGGCCGGGCTGCGCTTCGACGACGAGGCCGACACCGTCAACGCGCTCGTGCCCAAGCTGAAGGCCGAAGGCATCGAGGCCATCGTCGTGCTGATCCACGAAGGCGGCTTCGCCTCGGGCGGTATCAACGGCTGCAGCGGCGTGTCGGGGCCCATCGTCGACATCGTCAAGCGCCTGGACCCGGCCATCGACCTGGTCGTGTCCGGCCACACGCATGCGGCCTACAACTGCCTGCTGCCCAACAGCGCGGGCAAGCCTGTGCGCGTGACCTCGTCGGGTCAGTATGGTCGCAACCTCACCGACATCGACCTGGTGATCGACACCCGCACCCGCGACGTCGTGTCCACCACGGCCACCAACATCGCCACCGGCACGACCACGGCCGAGGCGGCCTACCTGACCGACCTGGTGGCGCACTACGACGCGCTGGCCGCCGTGCCCAAGGCGCGCCCGATCGGCGTGATCACCGCGGCCATCAGCCGCACGGCCAACGATGCGGGCGAGTCGGCCCTGGGTGATGTGATCGCCGATGCGCAGCTGGACGCAACCGACGACGCCGGTTTCGGCGAGGCGGTGGTGGCCTTCATGAACCCGGGCGGCATCCGCGCCGACCTGCCGTACAACGCCGGTGGCGTCGTGACCTATGGCGATGCCTTCACCGTGCAGCCCTTTGGCAATTCGCTGGTGACGATGACACTGGACGGCGCGCAGATCCGCACGCTGCTCGAGACCCAGTTCGCCGGCTGCAATGGCCAGACGCAGGACCGCATCCTGCAGGTCTCGCGCGGCTTCAGCTACAGCTGGTCTGCCAGCGGCAGCTGCGGCGCGCGCATCAGCGCCATCACGCTGAACGGCACGCCGGTGCAGCCGGCCTCGCGCTACCGCGTCACGGTCAACAGCTTCCTGGCCGACGGCGGCGACGGCTTTGCCGTGCTGCAGCAGGGCGAGGCGCGCCTCGGCGGCGCGGTGGACACCGACGCCTTCGAGGCCTACCTGCAGGCCAACCCGGCCGGTGTGGCCCCGGGCGCCCAGAACCGCATCAAGCGCCTGCCCTGAACGTTCCTGGAGACCGACATGAAGCGCAATGTGATGACCGTGATGGCCGCAGGCCTGCTGACCGCTGCGGGCCTGCCCGGAGCCCATGCCGCCCGCCTGCAGCTCGTGGGACTGGGCGAGGGCTTCGACCTGGTGCTCGCCTCGGCGACCGTGGGGGGCCAGATGCATGACCTGGTGCTGGGTGACAGCCTCACCGACCTGTCGTCGGCGCAGGAGCTGGGCCGCGCCGGGGCCGGATGGACGACCCTGCCGGCTGGTGTGGGCGAAGGCGGTGCCGAGGTGGGCTGGGATGGTGGCCTCTTCGCGGGCAACCGCCCGGACGGCGTGGCCCATGTGACGACGTACACCTCGGCCAGCCTGACGGCCCAAGGCCCGGCCCCGTTGGCGGCGGACGGTGCCGGGGTCTCGGCCGAGGTGGGGGTGATTGGCCTGCAGTGGCGCGTCGTCGGCGATGCGGGCGAGGCGGCAGGGGCGCTGGTCGATGTGCATTTCGCAGGCCTGGCCCACACCTTTGCCACCTCGGACATCGCCCAGGTGACGCCGGGTTGGGGGGGCGCCAGCGGGCTGCAAGTGTCGATCGATGGCGTGGACGTGCTGGGTGCGTGGTTCGATGTCACCCAGGCTGTGAGCCTGCGCTTTCAGGCGCGGGTGGGCGACCTGCTGACCGTGTCGGCCTTCAGCCGCGCACAGATGGATTCCGCGGTAGGCGACACGCTGCTGGCGGGGCAGGGTTATGGCGCCGCAGCCGGGCTGCAGGGCACCTTCTCGGTGACCAGCGCGGTGCCCGAGCCGGCCTCTGTCGCGCTGGTGCTGGCCGGGCTGGCCGTCGTGGCCACGCTGACGCGTCGCCGCCCGCGCTGAGGGCGCTGAGCGGGCGCGTCAGCCGCCAGCCTGCTGCAGGGCCAGGCGGGCCTTGAAGGCCCGCTTGGCCACGTACATCGCCCGGTCGGCGGTGTCGAGCAGGCGGTGGGCGTCGGTGTCCACATCCGGCGCCAAGGCGACCCCGAAGCTGATGGTCACGGCGACCTCATGGCCGTCCGGCAGGCGGACTGGCTGGGCCACGGCCTGGCGCGCGCGCCAGAATCAGCTCGACCTCGTCCGGGGCGGTCAGCTGGGTGAGCACCAGCACGAACTCGTCGCCACCCAGGCGGGCCGCGGTGTCGTTGGCGCGGATCACGCCCTGAAGCCGGCGGGCCACCTCGCACAGCAGGCGGTCGCCTGCGTCGTGCCCGTGACGGTCGTTGACCGCCTTGAAACCGTCGAGGTCACCGAAGCACACCGCCACATGCTTGCCATTGCGTGCCGTGCCGGCAATCGCCTGCTTCAGGCGGTCCAGCAGCAGAGCGCGGTTGGGCAGGCCCGTCAGGGCATCCTGGAAGGCCATTTCCTCGACCTTCTGCTGGTAGGCCTTCATCGCGGTGATGTCCTGCATCATCCACACCGACTCGTTGTGCTCGGGCGTGAGCATCGTGCCGCTCATGTCCACCCACAGGCGCCGCCCGTCACGGGCCAGCATCTGCTCCTGCGTCCGGTAGATGCCGCCGGCATGCACGACCGGGTAGGCCTCGGCGGACACCCGTTCGAACGCCGTCGGATCGGCATAGAGCATGGCACTGTTCTTGCCGAGCAGCTCGGAGAGGTCGTAGCCCGAGAGCTTTTCGAAGGCGCGGTTGGCCCAGGTCACGCGCAACGAGGCGATCTTGACGATGCCCACCATCTCGTTGTCCAGCATCAGGTGCTGCTGCCGGTTGGCGGCCTGCAGCGCCAGGCGGGTGCGGTGCAGTTCGGTCACGTCGATGATGACCGTGCGGCTGCGCAGGAAACGGCCCTCGTCGTCGTACAGGGCGGTGGCCATCACGCTGACGTGGCGGGCCTGACCGTCGGCGGCGAGCAGGTCGAACTCTTCCGGCCCGAAATGGCCTTCGCGCATGAAACGGGGGTAGACCTCGGCGAAGCGGGCGCGGCCGGCGTCGGTGAAGAACTCGCGCGGGCTGCGGCGACCCAGCAGCGACTCCCGCGGGGCGCCGTAGAGCTCGGCGGCCTTGCGGTTGATGTCGACGAAGGTGCCCGAGGCGTCGAGCGAGTAGTAGCCACAGGGCGCGTTTTCGTACAGGTCTTCGAGATGCCGCTTGGATTCAGCCAGGCGCTTCTGGGCGTCCTGTCGCTCGGAGATGTCGTGCAGAAAGGCCGCGTACAGCGTGCCCCGCGTGGTCGACTGCAGCGCGGTGACCGTGACCTCGCACGGAAACACGGTGCCATCACGGCGGACGGCCGGCAGCTCGCGGCGGCGGTCCACCACACGGGCGATGCTGGGGTCGTGCATCTGCGCCATGCCGGTGCGGTGTCGGCCGCGGTAGGCCGGCGGCACCACCAGCTCGTCGAGCGGGCGGCCGAGGGCCTCCTCGCGTGTCCAGCCAAAGGTCAGCTCGGCTTGGCGGTTCCACTCCACGATGGTGCCTGCGGCGTCCATGCAGATGTAGGCGTCATAGGAGTTGGCGAGCAAGGCGCGCAACTCGGCGTGCAGCTCGTGCAGCTGGGCCTGCTCGGAAGGCCCCGGCTCCTGCACCGCGGCCGCGACCAGGGGAGCGAGGTCCGTGAGCAGCCCCAGTTCGACGTCCGTGAACGACCGCGGACGGTCTGCCAGTGCCCACAGGGCGCCAATCAGGGCACCCGTGTCGCCGCGCAAGGGGACTGCAACGCAAGCTTGCACGCTGCGCCCGACCGCTGCCAGCCAGGCGGCAGACAGCGCGGGCTCGGTGCGCAGGTCGGTGACGGCCCACGTTTCCGTGAGCGCCGGCAGCGCCACCGTCGGTGGCCGGGCGCCGGTGCCCGCCTCGGCAGAGGCCAGACACACCACGACCTGAGCGTCATCCCGCACCAGCGACACCGCTGCGAGCGGCAGCTTCAGCTGTCGGCAGACGAGACGGGCAAAGCCGTCGAGCACGGTGGAGGGTCCGGCCGGCGTACTGCATGCCGGGCTGGTGAGGAGTGGGGCCATGGTGGGCCCGGACGGCGGAAGCGCCCGCTGTCCGGTCGGGGTACTGCAAAACGTGAGGCATCCATTGTGCTGCGTTCAGGCCGCCGTGAAACGCCGATATCCCGCAGGAACCGGGCCGAGTTGTGTGGTGTGGCCGAATCTGCCAACACAACGGCCCGTGCGGTGGGGCGAGGGCTCAGTGGCCGCTCAGGCGCAGACCGAGCAGCAGCAGGCAACCCGCCCCCAGCACCGCACTCAGGGTTTGCCAGAACACCACCGGGTTGCGTTCCACCAGCGGGGGGGGGCGGTGGCCCAGGTAGGCGGCTCCGGGCACATGCAGGTCGTGCACGAACTCGGACAGCGCCTCCTGGCGCCGAGCCGGATCGGGGTGCAGGGCTCGGCGCAGCACGGCGTCCAGCCAGGCCGGCAGGTCGGGACGCCGCTCACGCAGCGGCACATAGCGCAGGCGCCGCACGTCGGCCGGGGTGCGCACGCGTGGCACCTGCAGGCCATAGGGCAGGTGGCCGGTCAGCATCTGGTAGCCCAGCACGGCCAGCGAGAACAGCTCGGAGCGGGGGGTGCCGACGCCGCCCGTGAAGTACTCCGGGGCGGTGTACTGCAGCGAACCGGCGATGGCGTCGGGGCGGGTGGCCGCCGCGCCTTCGGTCAGCCCGGCCACGTGCACCGAGCCGAAGTCGATCAGCCGCACCGTGCCTGTGCGGTCGATCAGGATGTTTTCGGGGCGCAGGTCCTGATGCAGCATCTCCTTGCGGTGAAAGGCCTGCAGGCCCTTGGCGATCTGGCCCAGCAGATCACGCACGGTGTCGAGGTCGGGCGTCGGGTGGTCGGTCATCCACTGGCTCAGTGTCTGACCTTCCACATACTCCATGGCCACGTGCAGGTGTGCACGGGGGCGGTTGTGCGTGCAGGGCTTGAGCACGTGCGCGCTGTCGATGCGCCGCGCAATCCACTCTTCGAGCAGAAAGCGGTCGAGCAGCGCTGGCTGCTCGCGCAGCTCGGCCGCCGGGGTCTTCAAGGCCACCTGGCGCCCGGTGGACTCGTCGACGGCCAGCCACACCTGGCTGCGGGCGCTGGTGTGCAGTTCGCGCACCAGGGTGTAGCCCTCGAACGTGCTCCGGGCGTGCAGCGGCGGAGGCCATTGCAGGGCGGCGCGCTGGGCGCCCAAGGGGTGCGCGTGCGCCTGGGGCAACGCCCGCACCCGCACGATCTGTACCGTGAGGTTGTCGTCGCTGCCGCGAGCCAGGGCTGTGTCGGCCAGCATGCAGGCGGCGGCGTCCAGGTCATCCGGGTGCGCGGACAGCGCCGCCTGCACGGCGGCGGCATCCAGGTGCTCCCACACGCCGTCGGTGGCCAGCAGGTAGACCTCGCCGGGCTCGGTGTCCCAGCAGCGGTAGTCGATCTCGACTGCGGGCCCGGCGCCCAGTGCCCGGCCCAGGTAGGTCTCGGTGGACGACACCCGCACCCGATGGTCTTCGCTGAGTTGTTCCAGCGCCTGGGGATGCACGCGGTAGACGCGCGTGTCCCCCACATGCAGCAGATGGGCCTCACGCCCCTTGAAGACCAGCGCACTGAAGGTGCAAACGTGGCCCCGGTCGCGGTCAAAGCGCGCATCGCTGCGCTGGTTCTGCGCGTGCAGCCACGAGTTCGTGGCCTCGAGCACGCGTTGTCCCGACCGCCGCACCGACCACGCCTCGGAGGTGTCGTAGTAGTCGTCCAGAAAGCCCCGCACGGCGGCGGCACTGGCCACCTGGCTGACCGCGCTGCTGCCGATGCCGTCGGCCAGCGCCACGGCCACACCCTTGGTGTGCAGCAGCGGCCCTTCCGGCACGCTCGCGCCATGGAAATCCTGGTTCAGTGCCTTGCGGCCAGCCCGACTGTGCTGGCCGACCAGCAGTTTCAGGTCGCTCATGTGACGAGCCAGAGACGCTTCGCGGTGTTCAGACAGCGACGCGCTTCGGCGCGGTCTTGTAATGCGTGGAGTACAGCGTGGCGCCCACGAAGGTCAGGCCGCCCACGAGGTTGCCCAGCACCGTCGGGATCTCGTTCCAGATCATGTAGTCCATGAAGGTGAAGTTGCCGCCCAGCATCAGGCCCGAGGGGAAGAGGTACATGTTGACGATGCTGTGCTCGAAGCCCATGTAGAAGAACACCAGAATGGGCATCCACATCGCGATGACCTTGCCGGATACGCTGGTGGACATCATGGCCGCGACCACACCGGTCGAGACCATCCAGTTGCACATCACGGCGCGCACGAACAGCGTCAGCATGCCGGCGGCACCATGAGCTGCGTAGCCCACTGTGCGGCCTTCGCCGATGTGGCCGATCTTCTGGCCGATGGCGTTGGGCGCTTCGGTGAAACCGTTGGTGAAGATGATGGCCATGAACACGGCCACCGTCAGGGCCCCGGCGAAGTTGCCGGCAAACACCAGCCCCCAGTTGCGCATCACGCCACCCCAGGTGGCACCCGGGCGGCGGTCCAGCACGGCGAGCGGGGCCAGCGTGAACACGCCGGTCAGCAGGTCGAAGCCCAGCAGGTAGAGCATGCAGAAACCGACCGGGAAGAGCAGGGCGCCCACCAGCGGGTTGCCGGTGTTGACCGACACCGAGACGGCAAAAGCCGCCGCCAGAGCCAGGATGGCGCCGGCCATGTAGGCGCGGATCAGCGTGTCGCGGGTGGACATCAGGAGTTTCGATTCGCCGGCGTCGACCATCTTGGTGACGAACTCGGTGGGGGCGAGGTAGGCCATGGGGCTTCCTTCCAGCAGGGGATGCAATCAGAGGCTGAGCGGCACGCGGGCAAAAGAAAACGGCGCCCCTTCCTGGCGCCGGCTGTAAGGCCGGGCAGGACGGGACGCCGTCATCCGCGTGTGTGGTGCGGCCCGTGCGGGTGCATCGGGCCAGGCATCAGGCCGTCGTTGGCCTGGTGTGCACCGAGAGCATGCAGGTTCTGTGCCGGAATTGGGCGCGCCAAGCGCCACGCGGCGGTGCGTGATGCGTCACGCGTTGCGCGGAGATGGTGCGCGCACGCCGTGTGTGATCACTTCTGGTGCGTCGAGCCGTGGCGGGCCGCGAACGCGATGTCGGGCAAGGCCAGCGTCGCCTCTGCCACATCGAGCAGGCGACGGTTGTGGTCCATGGCGGACTTCTGCAGCGCGCGGAAGGCCGCTTCTTCCGTCAGGCCCAGGCGCGACATCAGGGCGCCCTTGGCTCGCTCGATGATCTTGCGCTCGTGCAGCGCGCGGCGTGCGGTGTCGAGCTCGGCTTCCATGCTGGCCAGGCGGGCCGACTGGGTCTGCAGGAGCTCAACCAGTGAGCTCACGGCGGCGCCACCGGGTGCGGCCTTGGTGCCGTCTGCCACAGCCGACAGCACCGGCGCGGCCTCGGGTTGCGCGGCCGAGTTGAAGAAGCGCTCGACCGCATGGGTGTGCGGCGGCGGGTTGTCGCGCAGCTGGCGCAGCAGGCCTTCCGAGTCCTGCAAGGCCTGCTCGGCACGCTGGATCTGGTCGGCGCAGGCCTGGCGCAGGCCATGTACCAGGTCGTTCTGCAGCTGCCCCATCTCGGTGATGCGGGCGCTGCTGACCTCGAACCAGCTTTCGCTGAGCGCGCTGTCGAGCGCGGCACCGGGGCGCGCCGTGCACAGGGTGCGACGCAGGCGTTCGAGCTGGGCCACCACCGGGGTCAGGTGGTGTTGCTGCCAGCGGGCACGTTGCGCGTCATCGGCAAACTCTTCGAACACACGCAGGCAGCGCTCCTGGGCGTCGATGAGGTGCACGATGCGCTGCTGCTCGGTGTCGTCGCAGGTGCCCGAGGCAAACAGCTGCGCGCCCACGGCCCGCTCCTGGCCAGCCGCCTCCTTGCCCTGCACCAGATGCACATAGGCCACCAGCAGCCGTGAGATGCCCGGGTCGGCCGCGGCATCGGCGAGGTGAAACACCAGCTCCACCAGGCCGGCGATGACCCGGCTGTAGGCGGCGACCGCGTCGTGTGCCGTGGGGCCGCGCTGCTCGATGGCCGCACGCAGGGCACGCAGCGCGTCCAGGTCCAGCATCACCCAGGCCATCAGCGACAGCGTGCGCGAGGTGGCGCCGTGTTCGGGCGCCAGTTGTTCGGCGAAGAGCTCGCGCAGGGCGGTCTCGATCGGTTGGGCCTTGTCCACGGCGGTCTGCCGCTCGGTGGCAAAACGCTGTCCGCCCGACGCCAGGAAGAGGCTGGCCGCACCCCGCTCGCGCTGCAGGGCGTGCACGAGCCGCCCGATGACATCGGCGAGGTCGACGCGCCGGGCGAGCTGCCGCAAGGCCTCGATGTCGAGTTGCCGGGCACGCAGAACGAGTTGGGAGACGGACAGGGACATTGGGGGCCAGCATGGTGCGAAGAGCAGGCCCTGATTGTCGTCAATTTGGGCCGGTTGCGGGGCCGGGCCTTTGCCTCAGAGGTGGAATTGGCCCGCGGCCTCGGGCTGGAACGGGATGGCTGCCAGCACGGCCCGGCGCGGCACGCCGTCGAGTCCGGTCCACTGCACCGCTTCGCCCACGCGCTGGCCGATCAGGGCCGCACCCAGCGGGGTCAGCACCGAGAGGCCATCGGACGGGGTGTCGTGCGGGTAGCTCAGCGTGACCTTCAGCGTGCGGCCGTCTTCGTGGGCCAGCAGCACCACGCTCGATCGCATGGTGACGATCTGCTCGGGCACGGCCTCGGGCGGGACCAGGTCGGCGAAGTCCAGCACCTCGTTCAGTTGAGACCAGGTTGCGGGCGGGCAGGGGGCCCCGCGTTCGAGCAGGGCGGACAGGCGGCTGTGGTCGACTTCAGTGACCACGCGGGAAGCAGGGGTTGGCATACAGGTGCTCCGGGTATCGCGCGGAATGCCCGGAGACCAGAGTGCGCAGGATGGGGGAAAGGGCGGTCGCCGGGCTCAGTGATGTGCGGCCGTGACCCGGGGCACCGACCGGAAGGTCGGCACGCCGCGCATGCACGCACGCACACGCGTCACGGCAAGCAGGCCGTGGGCGCTGACAGGAGCGTGGTGCAAGGCGAACATGAATGGATTGTAGGGAGGAAAGGCACCGCCCCGCAAACAGGGTCAATCAGGCGCAGCGCACGTGCACCCGTCCCCCTTCGACCTGCACGGCGTGGGCCTGCACCGACAGCGCCGGGTCTTCCAGGCAGGCGCCGGTTTCGAGGTCGAAGTGGTGCTTGTACAGCGGCGAGGCCACCACCACCCGGCCACCCAGGCTGCCGATCAGTCCGCGCGACAGCACGCTGGCGCCGTTCTTCGGGTCGACGTTGTCGATCGCGAGGAAGCGGTCCGTGCCGATGCGGAAGACGGCGATGTGGCGGGCGCCGATGCGGGCGCACACCCCGGTGTCGGGCAGGATGTCATCGATGGCACACACCGGGGTCCAGGTGGTGGTGTCGGGGCGGTCTTGGATCATGTCGGTCTGCATGGTGGGCTCGTGCGGCTCAGGCGGTGGTCGTGGTGGTGCCATCGCGCTCTTCGGCGGTGGCCGGGCGGATCTGCCCGCGCTCCGGGACGAACACGATGCGTTCGTCCGGCACGTCGCTGTTGACGAAAGACCGGAAGCGCTTGCGCACGTCGGGGTTGGTCACCGCGGTCTTCCATTCGCACTGGTAGGTGTCGACCACATGCTGCATCTGGGCTTCGAGTTCGGCACCCAGGCCCAGCGTGTCCTTGATCAGCACGTCCTTCAGGTAGTCCAGCCCGCCTTCCAGGTTCTCGCGCCAGGTGCTGGTGCGCTGCAGTCGGTCGGCCGTCTTCACGTAGAACATCAGGAAGCGGTCGATCAGCCGGACCAGTTCTTCCTTGTTCAGGTCGGACGCGATCAGCTCGGCATGGCGGGGCTTCATGCCGCCGTTGCCGCACACGTACAGGTTCCAGCCCTTTTCGGTTGCGATGATGCCGATGTCCTTGCCCTGGGCCTCGGCGCATTCGCGGGTGCAGCCCGAGACGCCGAACTTGATCTTGTGCGGCGCACGCAGGCCCTTGTAGCGGTTCTCCAGCTCGACCGCCAGGCCCACCGAGTCGCCCACGCCATAGCGGCACCAGGTCGAGCCCACACAGCTCTTCACGGTGCGCAGGCTCTTGCCATAGGCGTGGCCCGATTCGAAGCCGGCGGCAATCAGCTCTTCCCAGATCAGCGGCAGCTGTTCCACGCGGGCGCCGAACAGGTCGACACGCTGCCCGCCCGTGACCTTGGTGTACAGGCCGTACTTCTTGGCCACCTGGCCCACGGCGATCAGCCCGTCTGGCGTGACCTCGCCGCCCGGCATGCGGGGCACGACGCTGTAGGTGCCGTCCTTCTGGATGTTGCCCAGGTAGTAGTCGTTGCTGTCCTGCAGGCTGGCCAGGTCCTTCTTGAGGACGAACTCGTTCCACACCGAGGCGAAGATGGACGCGGCCGTGGGCTTGCAGATGTCGCAGCCCAGGCCCTTGCCATGCTTGGCCAGCAGGTCGGCAAAGGTCTTGATCTGGCCGACGCGGACCAGGTGATAGAGCTCCTGGCGCGAATAGGGGAAGTGCTCGCACAGGTGGTTGTTGACCGCCATGCCGCGCTTGGCCATCTCGGCCTTCATCACCTGGGTGACCAGGGGCACACAGCCGCCGCAGGTGGCGCCGGCCTTGGTGCACGACTTCAGCTGCGCAATGGTGGTGGCGCCGTCGGCCACGGCCGCACAGATCTGGCCCTTGCTCACGCTGTTGCACGAGCAGATCTGGGCGCTGTCGGGCAGGGCGTCCGGGCCCAGGCCGGGCTTGGCCTTGCCGTCGCTGCTGGGCAGGATGAGGAACTCGGGCTCGGCGGGCAGGGTGATGCCGTTGAGCGCCATCTGCAGCAGCGTGCCGTATTCATCGGCATTGCCCACCAGCACGGCGCCCAGCAGCTTCTTGCCATCGGCACTCACCACGATCTTCTTGTAGACCTGCTTGACCTCGTCCACGTACTGGAACGAGCGGCAGCCCGGCGTGCGGGCGTGCGCGTCGCCGATCGAGGCCACGTCCACGCCCATCAGCTTGAGCTTGGTGCTCATGTCGGCGCCGGTGAAGGCGGCCTCGGCCTCGCCGGCGATGTGGCGGGCGGCCACGCGGGCCATGTCGTAGCCGGGGGCGACCAGGCCGAAGGTTTGGTCCTGCCAGGAGGCGCATTCGCCGATGGCGTAGACGTTGCGGTCGCTGGTGCGGCAGTGGTCGTCGATGACGACGCCGCCCCGTGCGCCGATGGCCAGCACGCACTGGCGGGCCAGTTCATCGCGCGGGCGGATGCCGGCGGAGAACACGATCATGTCGGTGTCGAGGTGGCTGCCGTCCTCGAATACCATGCGGTGGCGGTGCTCGGCGCCGTCTTCGATGCGCACGGTGCTGTGGCTGGTGTGCACGCGCACGCCAAGCTCCTCGATCTTGGCGCGCAGCACGCGGCCGCCCTGGTCGTCCACCTGCACGGCCATCAGGCGCGGGGCGAACTCGACCACGTGGGTTTCGAGGCCCATGTCGCGCAGCGCCTTGGCGCATTCCAGGCCCAGCAGGCCGCCGCCGACCACGACGCCGACCTTGGACTTCGCGCCCGAGGCCTTCATCTTGTCGAGGTCGTCGATCGTGCGGTAGACAAAGCAGTGCGGGCGGTCGCGGCCCGGGATGGGCGGCACGAAGGGGTTGGAGCCCGTGGCGATCACCAGCTTGTCGTAGGGCAGCACCTCGCCGTCGAGGGTGGTGACGGTGTGGTTGCGGCGGTCGATGCTGGCGGCGCGGCAGGCCAGGCGCAGGTCGAAGCCGGTGCGGTCGAAGAAGCCGGGCTCGACCAGGGACAGGTCCTGGGCGGTCTTGCCCGAGAAGTATTCGGAGAGGTGGACGCGGTCGTAGGCGGGGCGCACTTCCTCGCACAGCACGGTGACCTGCGCATCGCGCACGCCCGCTTCTGCGAGGCTTTCAAGGAATTTGTGGCCGACCATGCCGTGGCCAACGAGGACGATCTTCATGTGTGCTCCTGCGACGGAAACCAGATGGGGGGATAAGCAGCGGGCACCCGGGGCGCGGGGCCGGCTCTCGTCCGCCGTCGTTAGCGGAGATCACATGTGTGCGCCGGGGCGTCACTACCTTGGGCACACGCCAAGGTTTACGCAATATGTGTGCCGATCTGGTTTCGTGGGGCAAGGGGCAGGGAAGACCGCCTGCGAGGGCATCGGCACCTCCGCTTTGGTGCGGAGGTGCACCCCTCTGGTGCACTGGCGCCCGCGTTTACTTCAGCAGGCCGGTCGAGCGGCCCACCTGCTCGATCACGTCGAAGTCTTCCACCTTGGCCGGCACGAAGCGCTTGGCACCCTGCAGCGCCATCACGGCCTGGTCCGCCGGGTCGCTGGCTTCCAGTTGCATGAAGGCGTTGGCGAACTTCTGCACCGTGGCCGGCGGCAGGTCCTTGCGCGCTGCCCACACGTAGTCCACGAAGGGCGGCGTGGTCCAGATCACCTTGACCTTGTTCTTGTCGAACTTGTCGCCCGCCACCAGGCGGTTCCACACCTCCATGTTGAGCGCGCCGGCCTGCACCTTGCCCGACTCGACCATCTTCACCGTTGCATCGTGGGCGCCGCTGTAGATCGGGGCGCCGGCGAAGTCCTTGTCCGGATCGATCTGGAAGCGCGAGCTCAGGAAGTGCCGCGGGAACAGGTGCCCGGAGGTCGAGCTCTTGGCGCCGAAGGCGAAGCTCTTGCCGCGCAGCTCCTCCGGCTTGCTGATGCCCGAGGCCGTGTTGACGATGAACACGCTGTGGAACTCGCGGTCGATGTCGCGCATCACCACGGGGCGCGCGCCGGCCAGCACCTTGGCCTGCACGAAGGTGAAGCCGCCCAGCCACGCGAAATCGACCTTGCCGGCCGCCAGGGCCGAGACGGCCGCGCCGTAGTCGATCACCGGCACGTACACCACCTTGACGCCCAGGTGCTTCTGCAGGTGGTCGATCAGCGGCTGGTACTTGCGTGCCAGCTCGGTCGGGTTTTCGTCGGGGATGCCCGAGACGCGGATCACATCCTGAGCCTGGGCATGGGCGGCGCCCAGCCCCAGCGGGCTCAGCGCGCTCAGGCCGAGCAGCGTGGCGGTGGCGGCCAGCGCGGTGCGGCGCGCGCGGGACACGGTCGACGGGCGGGTGGACAGGCGTTTCATGGGTCAAGGCTCCTTGAGGGGGGATTCGGGTTGGAGAGGTGGGCCGCCGGATCGCACGCCGGCAGCGGCAGGCGGGCCACGCGGCCCTGCAGCAGGCGGGACCGCAGCCGGTCGCCCAGCGCGTCCACGGCCGTCACCAGCAGCAGCATGGTCAACAGCAGCACGCCCAGGTCGTGCAGGTGGAACAGGCTGATGGCCGTGTTGAGCGCATCGCCGATGCCGCCGGCGCCGACGAAGCCCACCATGGCCGTGGCGCGCACGTTCACTTCGAAGCGGTAGAGCGTCAGCGCCGCCAGCCGGGCCTGCACCTGGGGCAGCACGCCGAACAGAAAGGTGGCCAGCGTGCCGGCGCCCAGGCTTTGCAGCGCGGCGGGCGGGCCGGGCTCGGCCTCTTCCAGCACGTCGGCATACAGCCGCCCCATCACGCCGATGTTGTGCACGGCGATCGCCAGGATGCCGGCCAGCGGCCCGCCACCGACCCACACGACGAAGACCAGGGCCAGCGTGAGCTCGGGCATCACGCGGGTGAACTGCAGCACCACGCGGCTGACCAGGGCGCCGACCGGGCGCAGCCACCGCCCGGCGCCGCGTGGGCGGGGCGGGTCGACCAGGTAGCTGCCCACGCTCAGGCGGGCTGCGCCCAGCGGCGCCAGCACGAAGGCCACGAGCGCCGACAGCAGCGTGGCCACCCAGGCCATCCACAGCGTGTCGGTGATCTGGCCGGCTGCAAGTTTCAGGAAGGCCGTGTCGATGGCCAGGGTGTCGAGCCGGGGCAGCAGGGCGGTCTGGGCGCCGCTGAACAGGTCGCGCCACGGGATGTCGAGCCGCATCAGGGCCCACACGGTGCCCACGGCGCCGAGGCCCAGCGTCCAGCGGGTGGGCGCGCGCCGCAGCCGGTTGCTCAGCCATTCCAGCGCCACGACAAAGCCCAGCACGGCGATCAGCGTGGTGGCCAGTTTGTCGTACTGGAAGTAGCGCAGGCTGAGCGCGATCTCGCTGCCCAGTCCGCCGGCGCCCACCACACCCAGGATGGAGCCGATGCGGATGTTGCACTCGAGGCAGAACAGCGCGTAGCCCGTCCACTGTCGGCCGACCTGGGGCAGCACCGCATGCAGGAACAGCGCCCAGCGCGAGGCTCCGGCGGCACGCAGGGCCTGCACCGGGCGGGGATCGACCGCCTCGGCCAACTCGGCGAACAGCTTGCCGATGTTGCCGCCCACCGTGAGCCCGATGGCCAGCACCGCCGCACCCGGTCCCAGCCCCAGCCACTGCACGAACAGGTAGGCCCAGACGATTTCGGGCACGGCGCGGCAGACGCCCAGCAGGCCGCGTGCGGTGCTGCGGCTGGCGGCCAGCGCCGCGCGAACGGCCCTGGGCGGCGGCCGGGGCGGGTCGACCAGATCCGGCACGCGGGTGGCGAAGAACGCCAGCAGGGTGCCCAGGCCTGCAGCCAGTGCCGTGCCCAGCAGGCCGATCAGCAGGCTCTCGATCGACAGGTCGAGCACGCGCTGCAGGAACTCGGCGGACAGGTCCGGTTGCCGGAAGCCGCTCAGGATGTCGCCGGCGTTGCGCAGGCCGTCGGCGTCGAACAGGCGCAGCGGGTCGGCGCCCGTCCAGGCCAGGCAGAGCAGGCCGCTGAGCGCCAGACCCAGCCACAGCACGAAGCGCGACAGGGCCTGGCGCCGCGCCGCGTGCAGCGAGCCCGGGCCGGTCGTGTCACGCCACAAGGGCCCGGCGTCGGGCCCGGCGGTGGTCACGCGGGGCTCAGAGCCGCTCGTTGCTGCCGGCATAGAGCTGGTCCAGGCGCGCCTCGGTGGCGTCCTGCGGGGCACAGTCGAACAGGATCTCGCCGCGGCGCAGGCCGATCACGCGGGTGCAGTCCTGTCGGGCGATGTCGAACCAGTGGGTGCAGAACACCAGCGTCATCCCGCGCAGGCGGGCCTGTTCGGTGATCAGGCGCGTCACGGCCTTGGCGGTGTGCGGGTCGAGCGAGGCGGTCGGCTCGTCGGCCAGCAGGATGTCGGGCTCGGACACCAGCGCGCGGGCGATGGCCACCCGCTGCATCTGCCCGCCGCTCAGCGCGCCGGCCAGGGCCCACTGGTGGGCGCCCATGTCGAGGGATTGCAGCAGCGCGGCCACCCGCTCGGCTTGCACCGGCCACAGCGCCGCGGCCAGCGTGCGCCACCACGGCCAATGCGGCAGCAGCCCGGCCAGCACATTGCGGTGCACCGTGGCCTGCGGCACCAGCAGGTTCTGTTGCTCGACGATGCGGCAACGTGCCCGGTGGCGTTGCAGCGCACGCCAGCCCATGCGGTCCAGCGGTGTGCCGTCCACGTCGATCGTGCCGGCGGTGGCGCGCAACGCGCCGGCCATCAGGCGGATCAGCGTGGACTTGCCCGCCCCGCTGGGGCCGATCAGGGCGATGCGCTCGCCCGGCTGCACGCGCAGCGACAGGTCGCGCAACACCGGTGTGCCGCCCCAGTGGCGGCTGACGCCCTTCAGTTGCAGCTCAACCGACATGGGCGCGGGGTGTTTCAGGCTGATCGACGGCATCCCGCGCGAGCAGCGCGGCCGCCAGCGCATCGATCCCGGCCTCGTCCAGCGATGCGCCCGGCACCGTCTGCCGCTCGGCCCAGCGGTGGAAGTGCGTGGCCTGCGAGCGCGCGTACTGCGGGTCGTAGTGCAGGCGGGCCAGTTCCTCGAACAAGGGCGCAAGCTGCCGTGTCTGCGCCCAGCCTTGCCAGCGCTCGATCGTCTCGGCGCCCAGCAGCGGGCGCAGGGGCTCGAGCTTGCGCACCAGCGCGTCCGCGTCGTCGCCCAGGTAGGCGTAGTCGCGCAGCAGGAAGGCCAGCCGGGCATCGAAGGGCACGTCCAGCTCGATGCAGGGGCTGGCGCGCAGCCGCTCCAGCAGGGGCGTGGGCAGCGCGATGCGGCCGATCTTGCGGCTCTCGGCCTCGACGTACACCGGCCGGCTCAGGTCCAACTGCTCGATCTGTTCGGCCAGCCGGGTTTCGAAGGCCTTCTGAGAAGGCTGGGGCACGCCGGGCAGCGCGCCCAGCAGCGAGCCCTTGTGGCAGGCCAGGCCTTCCAGGTCGATGACCTGGGCGCCCCGCGCCGCCAGGGCGTGCAGCACCCGCGTCTTGGCACTGCCGGTGGCGCCGCACACCACACGCAGCGGCAGTTGCGGGCATTGCGCTTCCAGCACCGCCAGCACGTGATGGCGCCAGCGCTTGTAGCCCCCGGGCAGCTGCTGGGCATCCCAGCCCACCAGGCGGAACCAGTTCACCATCGAGCCGCTGCGCATGCCACCACGCCAGCAGTACACCAGCGGCTTCCAGTTCGCGGGCTTGTCGGCGAGGTGCTCGCGCAGGTGCCGGGCCAGGTTGGCGGCCACCATGGCGCCGCCCACACGCCGGGCCTCGAACGCGCCCTGCTGTTTGTAGATCGTGCCGACGATGTGGCGTTCTTCGTCGTCCAGCACCGGCAGGTTGATGGCGCCGGGGACGTGGTCGAGCGCAAACTCGGCAGGCGAGCGCGCGTCGATCAGGCAGTCGAACTGGTGGCGGTCTTCGATGCGGACCGGGGCGCGTGCACTCATGCCGCAGCCCCCGCTGGCACAATTGCCGCGTACTTCTGTTGACCGATGATGTCCATTGCGCTGACCCAGTTCTCTCACGGTGGCGGCTGCGGCTGCAAGATTGCCCCGGGCCTCCTGTCCGAGATTTTGTCACGGGCCCCTCAGGGGCTGGTGCCGCCCGAGCTGATGGTCGGCCTGGAGACCAGCGACGACGCGGCCGTCTACCGCCTCAACGACCAGCAGGCGCTGGTCGCCACCACCGATTTCTTCACCCCCATCGTCGACGACCCGCGTGACTTCGGCCGCATCGCCGCCACCAACGCGCTGTCGGACATCTACGCCATGGGCGGCACGCCCATCATGGCGCTGGCGCTGGTCGGCATGCCCATCGCCAAGCTGCCGCCCGAGGTCATCGGCCAGATCCTGGGCGGTGGCGCCGAGGTGTGCCGGGCCGCGGGCATCCCGATCGCCGGCGGCCACTCCATCGACCTGCTCGAACCCATCTATGGCCTGGTGGCGCTGGGTCTGGTCCACCCCGACCGCGTGCACCGCAATGCCGATGGCCGCGCCGGTGACGTGCTCGTGCTGGGCAAGCCGCTGGGCGTGGGCATCCTGTCGGCCGCACTCAAGAAGGGCCGGCTGGACGAGGCCGGTTACGCGCAGATGCTGCGTCACACCACGCAACTCAACCGTGTGGGGGCCTCCCTGGGCGCCATGCCGGGCGTGCGCGCCATGACCGACGTGACCGGCTTCGGTCTGGCGGGCCACCTGCTGGAGGTGTGCCGCGGTTCCGGCCTGGATGCCGAGGTGGCGCTGACCCGGCTGCCGCTGATCGAGGTGGCGGCCGGTTTTGCGCGCGAAGGCATCGTCACCGGCGCATCGGGCCGCAACTGGGCGGCCTACGGTGCCGAGGTGACGTGGCCCGAGCAGGCCGAGGCCTGGCAGCAGGCGCTGGTGTCGGATCCGCAGACCAGCGGTGGCCTGCTGGTGAGCTGCGCCCCCGAGGCGGTGGACGCCGTGCTGGCCGCCATGGCCGCCGAAGGCTGTGGTGAAGCCGCGGTGATCGGCACGCTGCGCGAGCCCGCCACACCGGGCGCGCCCCGGCTGCATTTCGCCTGAGTCGTCGCCCGGCAGGAACGCGCCTTGCCGGTCAGCGGCATGGCCCATCCTGTCCACCTCTTCGTCTACGACGGCTTTGCCGACTGGGAAGCGGCGTTTGCCATTGCCGGCATCCAGCAGCCGGCCTTTCAGCGGGTGCCGGGGCGCTACACCGTGTGCACGGTGGCCTTGAGCCAGGCGCCGGTGCGGTCCATGGGCGGTGTGGCGGTGCTGCCCGATCGCCTGCTGGACACCCTCACACCGGCCGAGAGCGCCATGCTCATCCTTCCCGGGGGGCTGGGCTGGGAAGAGGGCCAGCACAGCGCCGCGGCCGAGATGGCTCGGGCCTTCCTCGCGGGCAACGTGCCGGTGGCGGCCATCTGCGGCGCCACGGCCGGGCTGGCCCGGCTCGGCCTGCTCAACGGCCGCCGCCACACCAGCAACGCGCTGGCCTACCTCAAGGGGGTGGCGGCCTACGAAGGCAGCGACCGCTACGAAGACCAGCCGGCCTGGCGCGATGGCCCGCTGATCACGGCCGGTGGCATGGCGCCGCTCGAATTCGCGCGGGAGATCTTCCGCTGCCTCGACGTGTACGACGAGCCGGTGCTGGCCGCGTGGTACGACCTCTACCGCACGGGGCGTTCGGAGCACTTCGCGCGGATGCAGCAGGCGGCCGACGTGTCGGATGACGTGAACGCGGCGGGCGACTGAGCCCGGCTGCCCCCGCGAGGCCTTGGGGAATGGCGTTTGCCCCGATCGGCCATGACCCCCTCCGATGCGCCCTTGATGGACTGCGTGATCGTCGGCGCCGGCCCCGCCGGTTTGGCGGCCGCGCTGTACCTGGCGCGGTTCCACCGCCGCATCCGCGTGCTCGACAGCGGCGACGCCCGTGCGCTGCGCATCCCGCGGTCGCACAACGTGCCCGGTTTTCCCGACGGCATTGCGGGCCCCGAGTTGCTGGCGCGCCTGCGGGCGCAGCTGCTGCGCCATGGCGGCGCCGTGACGGCAGCCCGCGCCACCGGGCTCAGTCGGGACGAGCGCGGCTTTCTGGTGCACGTGGGCGGACTGCGCTGGCCGGCGCGCCGGGTCTTGCTGGCCACCGGGGCCCGGGACCGCGAGATCGACCTGCCTGGCCTGCGCGCCGTGCGGGCCATCGGCCTGTTGCGAGAGTGCCCGATCTGCGACGGGCACGAGCACCGGGGGCGCCGCATCGGCGTGATCGGCAGCAGCCCGCACGCCGTGCGCGAAGCGCTGTTTCTGCGGCATTTCAGTGAACACCTGCAGCTCTTGCCGGTTCGGCCCGACGACGTGCTCGGCCGCGAGGGCCATGAGGCCCTGCAGGCCCGGGGCATCGGCTGGCGACCGGGCGGGCTGGCGGGGGTCGAACACAGGGGCAGCGTCCTGAGGGTGCACCGTGTGGTGGGCGATCCGGTGGAGGTGGACGTGCTGTACGCCGCCCTGGGATGCCAGCCCGCCGCCGACCTGGGGCGGGCGGTGCAGGCCCGCTGCGAGGCCGGGGGCAACCTCGTGATCGACGGCCATTGCCAGACCACCTGTCCAGGGCTGTTTGCCGCAGGCGACGTGACGAGTGGCTTGGACCAGATCGTCGTGGCCATGGCGCAGGGCGCAGTGGCAGCCACCGCCATCCACAACAGCCTGTGACCCGCTTGGGGTGCGTGGTGCCCACGCGACCCAGGGGGGGCGCTGGACACAGGCTGTCACACGCGCGGTACGGGCTTGTTTCACACTGAGGGCAGGTTCACCATCAGAAAGACCAGGGATGCAGATACCGGCCACGGGCACGGCGGGCGCGCCGGGCAGGCGCTGTCGACGCGCAAAGCATGGGGCGTTCCACCGGGCGCCGGTCACGTGGGGGGTCATGCTGGCCTTGCAGGCTTGCGCGGTCTGGGCGCGGGAGCCCGGTGAGGCCAGCCGCTGCGCGCGCCTGCCGGACGATGCCGCGCGTCTGGCGTGCTATGACGGCTTGTTCCGACCCGGCCCGGTGTTGCCGCCCGGTGTGGTCCCTCCCGCCCCGGATGGCCCGGCTGAGGGCGCGCGCTCGGGGGCTGAACCGGAGCGTGCCGAGGCCTTGCCGGGATTGCCCCCCGAGCGTCAGCCCCTGGACCCGGCCCAGGCCCCGCCCGCGGCGACCCTGCTCGACAAGGCCTGGGAGCTGACGCCCGAAGAAAAGCGGGGCACCTTCGCGGTCAAGACCTACCTGCCGAACTTCGTGCTGCCGGCCCACGTCAGCACCGAGATCAACCGGACCCCATCCTCGCCCACGCGGGGCCCCGCGCCGTCCCGCATCACCTACAAGCCGCTGGAGGTCAAGGTGCAGGTGTCCTTGCGTGCCAAGGTGGCCGAGGGGCTGCTGCTGCGGGATGCCGACCTGTGGTTCGCCTACACCCAGCGATCCATGTGGCAGCTGTGGAACACGCGGGAATCGGCCCCGTTCCGCAACACCGACCACGAGCCCGAGATGATTTACGTCGTGCCGATGGCGCGCCACACGCCCACCTTGCCGGGCGGCTGGCGCTGGCGCATGCTGCAACTCGGGCTGCAGCACCAGTCCAACGGGCAGAGCGACGCGCTGTCGCGCAGCTGGAACCGGGTGTACGCGCACGCGGCGCTGGACAGCGGCCCTTTGGCGGTGTCGCTGCGGCTGCATCGGCGGCTGCGCGAAAGCACCCGCAACGACGACAACCCCGACATCCAGCACTACCTGGGCAACGCCGAGTTCGGCGCGGCCTGGGTGGGGGGGCCGTCGACGGTGTCGCTGACATGGCGCACCCGCTTGCCCGAACCCCGGCGGGGCGCGTGGCAGCTCGACTGGACCTACCCCGTGCACCGCGACCGCCCGGCGGGGCTGCGCTGGTACGTGCAGCTGTTCTCGGGCCACGGGGAGACGCTGCTCGACTACAACCACCGCCACGACAGCCTGGGTGTGGGGTTGTCGCTCTTTCAGTTCTGAGGCCGTTGGGGCGCGTCGTGGCGCCGAGGGCCGCTCACTGCGGGGCGCTGGCCGCGGCCGGCGCGGGCTGCCCCGAAGGGGCGACGGCGCGTGCATCGACCACGCCCGGGATGGGCCCAGTCTCGCGAGGGAAGGCGCCCAGCAGGGCGTCCACGCCTTCCTGCGGGCGGGCAATCTGCTGCAGGTCGGCCCGTTCGCGGCGACGCTCGGTGCTCTGCAGGCGCAGCCGCTGATCCCGCTGCAGCAGCAGGCCCGGGACGATCTCCCCGTCGCGGTTGAACGACCACGCCAGACGGGGCTCGCCCAGGGGCAGCGCATCCCCGGGCACGCCGAAGGCGCCGGTGTGCCAGACATGCCAGGTCTTCCCGTAGCTGTTGACCTTGTCCCGCATCAGAGCCTTTTCGGCCGCGCGGGGGATGCCGGGGGCGATCAGCTGCCCTGACAGGATCTCCCCGTTGTGCGGGTGCCAGTAGCGGCGCTCGCCTTCGGGCAGGCGCAGAAACAGCTTTTCCGAGATGATGTACTCGATGCCGGTCAGGTTGGCGGTGCGCTCGGCACTGTCGAACAGCACGCACTGGGCGAAGTCTTCGTTGACCTGGTGGCAGAAGTGATGGGCCTCGACCTGATGGCCGGGGTCGTCCTTCATCGGATGAAAGCCGTTCAGGTAGATGTTCAGCGTCCCGACGGGCGCATGGGTCTGCAGGGCGCGCGCGCCCAGCTCGAGCGCGCGTGTGCGGCGGCTCTTGTCTGCGCCGGGCGGGTGGGCGTCGGGCGCAATCTGCGCCAGGGGCAGGGAGCCGGACGAGCCCAGCACGGTGGCGATCACGGCCAGGCGGGCAGCACGCTTGCAGCTTGTCATCAGGGGGCCTCGGGCAGCAACACGGTGCCCGCCGGCGGCAAGCCGCGTGCCCGCGTGGGCGCCGCCCTGAGGGATCAGCTCGACGGCAGGGCCGCGGGGCCGTAGGTCTGCAGAAAGCGCTCCGGCATGCGTCGCACCCGGCCTTGTGCGATGTCAACGCACACGTAGTGCGTGCGCCCGCGGAAGACGGTCGCGCCGTCGGTCTCGCGCACGAACTGGAAAGCGCGGTGCAGCGAGAGCTTGTCGACGGCGGTGATCCAGGTGGCCAGCAGCAGGGGCTCGTCCAGGCGTGTGGCCTGCAGGTAGGTCAGCTCGTGCTGGCGCACGACCACCCCATGGCCCAGCGCTTCGTATTGCGCGGGGCCCAGGCCCAGGGCGACCGAGTGCGCCCAGGCGACGTCTTCCAGCCACTTGAGGTAGACGACGTTGTTGGTGTGACCCATGAGGTCGATGCAGCTCGCATCGACGCGCACGGGCAGGGTGAACGGCTCGGGGTGATCCCAGGCAGGGGCGTCAGACATGGATGGCATCAGGGCGAGCGGGCATCGCCCGATGATGCCATCACACCCCGGTCGTGCGCGTGACGGCGTGCCAGGCGTCGGGGGCGACCGTCGGCAGGTGCTCGAAGCCCGGGCGGGCAAAGAGGTAGCCCTGGAACAGGTGCACCCCGAGGTCCTGCAAGGCCAGGCACTCTTCCGCCGTCTCGATCCCTTCGGCGATCACGCGGATGCCGAGGTCGGCGCACATCCCCATCGTGGCCTGCACGATGCTGCGGCGCACGCGGTCACGGTCGATGTGGCGGGTGAGCGCCATGTCGAGCTTGACGATGTCGGGCTGGAACTCGGCCAGCAGGTTCAGCCCGGAATGGCCGGCGCCGAAGTCGTCAATGGCGGTGGTGAAGCCCTGTCGGTGGTATTCCGCGAAGATGGCCTTGAGGTGGGCGTGATCGACCACGCGCTCGCTTTCGTTGACTTCGAACATCAGCCGCTCGGTCGGAAAGCCGTGGGTGCGTGCTGCCTGCAGCGTGGCGCGGATGCAGGTCTCAGGTCGGTAGACCGCATTGGGCAGGAAGTTGATGCTCAGCATGCCCTGCAGCCCGAGCTGCGCAGCCAACTCGATGGCGCGCACGCGACAGCTCTGGTCGAATGCGTAGCGGTTGGTGTCGTTGACCTGGGCCAGCACATGCGCCGCGGACTCCTGGGCCGGGCCGCGCACCAGGGCTTCATGACCGACCACGGCCCGTGCGCGCACGTCGACCAGGGGCTGGAAGGCCATCGAGATGGGCAGCCGGGTGGTCTCGTCGTCGTGGCAGGCTCGGCAGGCGTGGGACATCGTGAACGGGGGCAGTCAGGATCGGTGCTGGGTCGACGGGCGTTCGACGACCAGTCGACACCAATATGTCACAGAATCACAGGGGCCAGCATGCCGTGGGATCCAGACAACCCCGGGGGTGCCGGATGGCGGCTCAGGGGCGGGCCGGACCGCGCGGGTAGGTCGACGGTGCGACGCCTTCCCATCGCTTGAACGCCCGTCGGAAGTTCGCCGGGTCGGTGTAGCCCAGGTGAAAGGCGATTTCCTGCAGCGTCAGTTGCCCCGCCTTCAGGTGTTGCACCGCCAGCTGATGGCGGACCTCGTCCAGCAGGGCAGCAAACGATGTGCCTTCCTCCTGCAGCCGGCGGTGCAGCGTGCGCGGCGTCATGTTGAACAGCCGCGCCGTCACCACCAGCGAGGGAAAGCCTGTCGGCTTGTCCAGCAGCAGTCGCCGCACCCGGCTGGCCAGGCCGTCGTCGGCGTGTCGCCGATCGAGCTCGCGCTGGCACAGGCGCACCGCTTCCTCGGCGCTGGCCGGGTCGGCGGTACTCAGCGGCTGGTCGATGCCGGCCAGCGGCAGCACGAGGCCGGACCAGCCTGCGCCGTAAGCGACGTCGCAGCGGAACATCGACGCGGCCAGGGCCGCATAGGCCGGTTCAGGCCCCCGAAAGCAGGCCTGTCGCACCGGGCAGGCGCCCATGGTGATGTGGTCCACCAGGTTCTTCACCGTCAGCATCACGGCTTCACAGACGAGGTCTTCGAGCTCGTCGAGCGGACGGGCCGGTTCGAAGTGCACCCGCACGTGCTCGCCGTCGACCTCGTGGCGCACGGTGACCAGCGTTGTGCGCACCGGCACGAAGCGCTCGAACAGCACGAGTGCCTGCCGCAGTGAGCTGCTGTTCATCGCGGCGTAGCCCAGCATGCCGTGCGTGTTGATGCGCAACCGCTCGCCCACCAGCAGGCCGAGGGCCGGCTCCTGGGTGCTGGCGAGCGCATCGCGCATCAGCGCCTGAAAAACCGTGTAAGGCACCCCGGCGTCGGCCTGGGACAGCCAGCCCTCATCCAGCCCGTTGCGGCGCAGCCAGGCAGGCACGTCCATGCGCATGCCCGCCAGCAGATCGGCAATGAGGCGCAGGTACTGAACGGGCAGGGCGAAATCGGCCATGGCGCGCGATTGTCAAAAAATGACCTGTCGATGTCAATTGGCGCCCTGTGCAGCCGGCCGTCGGATTTCTACGATGCCGTCATCCCCCCAGCCAGCCCGAGACCCACCATGCTGTCCCTCGTCTCCCGTCTGTTTGCGTCCCAGGGGCCGGTGACGGCCCACATCAACGGCCGCCCCGTGGCCCTGGCTCCGAAGGAAACCCTGCTGCAGGCCGCGCTGCGCGAGGGCATCGCCTTTCCGCACAGCTGCCGGGTCGGAGGCTGCGCCACCTGCAAGTGCAAGCTCGTGTCCGGCAAGGTGCGTGAGCTCACGCAGAGCGGCTACATCCTGTCCGACGACGAGCTCGATCAGGGCTACATCCTGGCTTGCCAGGCCGTCCCGCAGACCGACGTGCGCATCGAGGTGGACCTGTCGGCCCAACCCGCCCGCCGGCAGGTGGGCGGGCGCATCCTGGGGCAGGAGCACCTCACGCACGACATCGTGCAGCTGCGCGTGCAGCTTGACGAGGCGATGGCCTACAAGGCCGGGCAGTTCGCGGATCTGACGCTCGAGGGCCTGCCTGGTGTGACGCGCAGCTATTCCTTCGCGACACCGGTGCAGCCGGACGCGCAGGTGAGCTTCTTCGTGCGCATGGTGCCCGGCGGGCGGTTCTCGACGTGGGTGCACACGCACGCGCTGGCGGGGCAGCGCATCTCGGTGCAAGGGCCTGCCGGCGACTTCTGGCTGCGACCTGGCACGGCACCGCTGCTGATGGCAGCCGGTGGCAGCGGGTTGGCCCCCATCCTCGCGATGCTGACCGACGCACGCGGCCAGGGTGTGAGCCGCCCCGTGACCCTGTTGTTCGGCGCGCGCCAGCAGCGTGATCTGTACGCCATGCAGGCCATCGAAGCGCTGGCCCGGGACTGGCCCGCCGACTTCCGCTTCCTGCCCGTGCTGTCGGATGAGCCACCGCGCAGCACCTGGGCCGGTGAGCGCGGCCTGGTCACCGACGTGATGGACAACCTCGTCGCCCCGAACGCGCATGCCTACCTGTGCGGCCCCCCGCCCATGGTGGACGCCGCGCGCGCGCTGCTGCAGCGCCACGGCCTGGCCGCCGCCGACATCCACGCAGACCGGTTCACGACCCTGCACGACAAGCCGCTGGCCGCCTGAGGCCGCGCCACGGCCTCATCACAACAAGGAGACAGACATGGCCCTCTTTCACTACCTCAAGTACTTTCTGTTCCACGCCATCGGCCTGATGTCGCTCGCGTTCATCCTGGCCGGCGGCGCATGGGTGACGGGCGGGCTGCTGACCGTGCTCGTCATCTACATGGTGGGTGACGCGGTGTGCGGCGACGACACCTCCACCCCCGTTTTCCGCCACCCCGGCATCCTGACCTTCCAGCTGTGGATGGCCTTGCCGCTGCTGGCGCTGATCGTGTTCGCGGCCGTGTGGTCGG
Organism: uncultured Aquabacterium sp.; assembly: GCF_913773725.1. GTDB lineage: Bacteria > Pseudomonadota > Gammaproteobacteria > Burkholderiales > Burkholderiaceae_C > Aquabacterium. Next base: position 186,594 of record NZ_CAJYGK010000160.1, read on the forward strand.
TCAGCCCGGGCGATCCCCTGGGGTTCGGGGCGTGGGTGGCCGCGCTCACGGGCTACGACGTGCTCGCCGCACGGGACGCCACGTTCTGGGGACACCACCTCTCGACCATCCTGCTCACGGGCCTGATGATTGGCATGGTCGGGACCATCACCGCGCACGAACTGACGCACCGCACCTGGGATCCGGTCTCGATGCTGATCGGCCGCTGGCTGCTGGCCTTCAGCTTCGACACCATCTTCTCGATCGAGCACGTCTACGGCCACCATCGCTACGTGTCCACCATCGACGACCCGGCCACGGCGCCGCGCGGCCGCAACGTGTACTTCCACGTGGTGGCCTCCACGATCAAGGGCAATGTGAGCGCGTGGCGCATCGAGCGCCGCCGCCTGCAACGCGCCGGCCAGGCCGTGTTCGGTCCGCACAACGCCGTGATCCGCGGGCACCTGATGAGCGTGCTGCTGGTGGCGGGCGCGTGGGCTTTGGGCGGCTGGGTGGCGGCCGGCTTCTTCGTGGCCTGCGCGCTGTGGGGCAAGGCGCTGCTCGAGATCGTCAACTACATGGAGCACTACGGCATGGTGCGCGACCCGAAGACGCCGGTCCAGCCGCGCCACTCCTGGAACACCAACAAGCGCATCAGCTCGTGGTCGATGTTCAACCTGACGCGCCACTCGCACCACCACGCGCAGGGCGAGGTGCCCTACCAGGATCTGAAGCCTTTCCCCGACGCGCCCATGATGATCAGCGGCTACCTCACCACCATCGTGGTCGCCATGATCCCGCCGCTGTGGCACCGGCTGATGACGCCCAAGGTGCTGGAGTGGGACCGCCGCTACGCCACGCCCGACGAGCGCCGCCTGGCCGCCGAAGCCAACGCCCGCAGCGGCATCCCGGCCCTGATGGCCCAGGCCTCGCCGCCAGCCGCCCCGCAGGCCCGCGCCGCCTGAGCCCGGCCCAGACACACCGACGCGGGCTGTACCATCGCGGTCCCGCGGCCGGCCGGCTGCGGAGCACCGACTGTTGGTCTCCGACATGAACGCTTCTCGAATGCGGGCCGATGTGCTCGCGGGCATCACCACCGCGTTTGCGCTGGCTCCGGAGTGCATTGCCTTCGCGCTGGTGGCCCATCTGCACCCCTTGATGGGCTTGTATGGCGCCTTCATCCTGTGCACGATCACGGCGCTGTTCGGCGGTCGCCCGGGGATGGTGTCGGGGGCTGCGGGCTCGATGGCGGTGGTCATCGTGGCGCTCGTGGTGCAGCACGGCGCGCAGTACCTGCTGGCCACGGTGCTGTTGTCCGGGCTCATCATGCTGGCGTTCGGGCTGTTGAAGCTCGGCAAGCTGGTGCGCATGGTGCCGCACCCCGTCATGTTGGGCTTCGTCAACGGGCTGGCCATCGTCATCGCCACGGCCCAGCTCGAACACTTCAAGCGCGATGGCGTCTGGCTCACCGGCTTGCCGCTGTGGACCATGGCGGGGCTGGTGGCGACCACCATGGCCATCGTCTACCTGCTGCCCCGGCTGACCCGCGCGGTGCCGCCGGCGCTGGTGGGCATCGTCAGCGTCGGGGTGGCGGTGGCTGCGCTGGGCCTGCCCACCCGCACCCTGGGCGACATGGCCCACATCGCGGGGGGGCTGCCGGTGTTTGCATGGCCCGATGTGGCCTGGAGCCTCGACACGCTGCGCACCGTCGCCCCGTACGCGGCGCTGATGGCCATGGTCGGCCTGCTGGAAACCCTGCTGACGCTCAACCTCACCGACGAGCTCACCGAAAGCCGGGGCGACCCGGATCGCGAGTGCGTGGCCCTGGGCGGTGCCAACATCGTGTCGGGTCTGTTCGGGGGCATGGGGGGCTGCGCGATGATCGGTCAGACCGTGATCAACCTGCGCTCGGGTGGCCGCGGGCGCCTGTCGGGCACGGTGGCCGGTGTGATGATCCTGCTGTTCGTGCTCGTTCTGTCGCCCTGGATCGAACGCATTCCCCTGGCCGCGCTGGTCGGCGTGATGTTCGTGGTGGCTCAGCAGACCTTCGCCTGGGCCTCGCTGCGAGTGATCCGCAAGGTGCCGCTCAACGACGCGCTGATGATTGTTGCGGTCACCGTGATCACCGTGCTCACGGACCTGGCTGCGGCGGTGCTGTGCGGTATCGTGCTGGCCGCGCTGAACTTCGCCTGGCAGCATGCCCGCGCGCTCTACGCCGACAGCCACCTGGAGCCGGACGGCAGCAAGCGCTACCGCGTGCACGGCACCCTGTTCTTCGCGTCGGTCACGCCCTTTTTGCAGCAGTTCGATCCGGTCGGCGACCCGCCGGTGGTCACGCTCGATTGCGCGCACCTGAGTTTTGTCGATTACTCGGCGATCGAGGCCTTGCGCACGTTGCGGGCTCGCTACCAGCGCGCGGGCAAGCACCTGCGCGTGGTGCACCTGTCGGCACGGTGCAAGCAATTGCTCAAGCGAGCCGGCGAGGCGCCTGCCGCCACATGAAATCACCCCTCAAGTTCCATGGGCTTCGGACGACAACCAAACAGATGTTCGGTTCTGCGAGGAGTCCAGCTTGAGCGCCGTGTTGTCCTTCCCTGCCATGCCCGCGTCGGCACGGGTCGTCAGGTCGTCGACGTGGTCCTTCACCCGTAAATTGGTGGTGGCAGCGGGCGTGTGCTCGGTGCTGAGCCTGGCGGTCACCGGTTCGGTGGTGGGGTGGCGCAGCAGTCAGGACGCCGAGACGGCGGCCCGTGAGCACGTGCGTTCCACCGCCGCCTACGCGGCCCAAGGGGTGCAGGCGGATCTGAGCGGGGGCTTCAAGGCCATCGAAGCGGCGGCCGCCATGCTGGAGGTTGCCAAGGCAGAGGGGGCCCCGCCGAGCCGCGCGCAGCTCGACATCATGCTCAAGCGCATGCTGGAGCACGACAGCAGCCGCCTCGGGGTCTACTCGCTGTGGGAGCCGAACGCCCTGGACGGGCACGACGCCGAGTTCGTCGGCAAGGGGCCGCAGCACGACGACACCGGCCGCTTCGTGTCGTACTGGAACCGTGGCGGCGGCGGCATCACCGTCGAGCCGCTGATCGACTATGAAAAAGCCGGGGCCAACGACTGGTACGACATCCCCCGGCGCACCGGCAAGCCGGCCCTGATCGAGCCTTACGTCTACAAGGTCGGCGGCAAGGACATGCTGATCACCTCGCTGGTCACACCGATCCGGCCCGGGGATCGGTTCGCCGGCATTGTCGGCATCGACCTGTTGCTGGACGGCATCCAGGCCCGTCTGGCCCGCATCCCCACTTTGCCCGGCGCCCAAGTGCAGCTGGTGTCTGCCGGAGGGCGCTATGTCAGCCATCCCGATGGTCAGCGCATCGCGCAGCCGGCCGACGACCTCTCGCCTGAGGCGCTGGCCGCAGTGGCAGCGGGGCGGCCGCATGAATACACCGATGCGCAGGGCATCGTGCGTGTGCTGACGCCGGTCCAGGCCGCGCCGGGTGTGCCGCCCTGGGCTGTGTGCGTGCGTTACGCCGTGGCCGTGGCCAAGGCGCCGGCCCACGCCACCATGTGGCTGACCGCTCTGACCGCCGGCGTGTGTGCCGTGCTCGGGCTGCTGGCCCTGTGGCTGGTGCTGCGCCGGGTGACCGCGCCGCTGCACGCGTTGGCCGACACGATGGCCGATCTGGCTGGCGGACAGAGCAATTTGCGGGTGTCCCTGCCGGTCCAGGGTGATGACGAGCTTGCGCGGATTGCCGGCTCGTTCAACCAGTTCGTGGCCAAGCTGCGGACGGCGTTCGAATCGGTGCAGGATGCCGGACGGGCCATCGACGGGGCGGCCGACGAGATCGCCGCGGGCAATGCCGACCTGTCGGTGCGCACAGACCAGCAGACCAGCCAGTTGGTGGACATGGCCGGTGCCATGACCCAGCTGACGCAAGGGGTGCACCAGACCGCGCAGACGGCCCAGCAGGCCGATGCCATCGCCCGTGGCGCGAGCCAGACGGCGCAGCGCAGCCAGCAGGTCATGCACGAGGCCGTGTCGGCAATGGAAGAGGTGGGGGCATCCAGCCGCCGCATCGCCGAGATCACGGCCGTCATCGACGGCATTGCCTTCCAGACCAACATCCTCGCGCTCAATGCCGCGGTGGAAGCGGCACGGGCCGGCGAGCAGGGGCGCGGGTTCTCGGTCGTGGCGGGCGAGGTGCGCACCCTGGCCCAGCGCGCTGCGCTGGCGGCCCGCGACATCAAGGGCCTGATCGACGAGTCCGTGCAGCGTGTCGAGCTCGGCAGCGAACGCATCCGCGAGTCCGGCCGGACGGTGGCCGAACTGGTGTCGGCCGTCAGCGAGACCGGCGAGCTGATCGCCACCATCAGCCACGCCAGCCATGAGCAGTCCACCGGCATCGCCCACGTCGAGACCGCCCTCACCGAGCTCGACGCCATGACGCAGCAGAACGCGGCGCTGGTGGAAGAGTCGGCCGCGGCCGCGGCCGCCATGCGCCAGCAGGCTCGCCAACTCAGCGGCACCCTCGCCGCGTTCATCTGAGCGAGGTCGCGTCAGATGCTGAAGTCGTAATCCACCGTCAGCGGCGCGTGGTCGCTGAACCACGTGTCCTTGTAGATGCTGGCGGCGCGGGCGGTTTCCGCCAGGGCCGGGGTGGCCAGGTGGTAGTCGATGCGCCACCCCACGTTCTTCGCTCGGGCCTGGCCGCGGTTGCTCCACCACGTGTAACAGGCGTCCGTCGTGTCCGGGTGCAGCCGGCGGTACACGTCGATCAGCCCCGCGCCCCCGGCCGGGTCCAGCAGCGCCGTCATCCAGGCGCGCTCTTCCGGCAGAAAACCCGAGTTCTTCAGGTTGCCCTTCCAGTTCTTCAGGTCGGCTTCCTTGTGCGCGATGTTGACGTCGCCCACCAGGATGAACTCGCGCTCGGCGCGCAGCCGCGCCAGGTGCGGCGCGATCATGTCCAGAAAGCGGTATTTCGCCGCCTGGCGTTCGTCGCCGCTCGAGCCGCTCGGGAAATAGCAGCTGATCAGCGAAAGCTTGCGCCCCGGCTTGTCGAAGCGCAGTTCCACCCAGCGCCCCTCGGCGTCGAACTGCGTGGTCACGTCGTGTGTGCCCAGGCCGATCAGCACGTCCGACGGCTCATGGCGCGTGTAGATGCCCACGCCCGAATAGCCTTTCTTCTCGGCGTGGTGGAAATGGCCCTGCATCCCCGCAATCGTGCGGAGTGCCGGCGGCATGTCGTCGGCGTGCACCTTCAGTTCCTGCACGCCCATACAATCGGCCGACACCGATTCTGCCCAGGGCACCAGGCCCTTCGTGGCCGCAGAGCGGATGCCATTGACGTTCAGAGAGACCAGACGAAACACGAGACACCATCCATCATGAGCACCACCCTTTCGAACGACTCTCTGGCCCAGGACTTCGTGGCCTTCGCGGTGCAATCGCAGGTGCTGCGGTTCGGGGAATTCAAGACCAAGGCAGGGCGCCTGTCACCCTATTTCTTCAACGCCGGCCTGTTCGACGACGGCGCCAAGCTCGGCCGTCTGGCTGAATTCTATGCACGCCGGCTGATCGCGTCCGGCCTGCAGTTCGACATGCTCTTCGGCCCGGCCTACAAGGGCATCACGCTGGCGGCTGCCGTGTCGATCGAGCTGGCCCGCCTGGGCCACAACAAGCCCTTTGCCTACAACCGCAAGGAAGCCAAGGACCATGGCGAAGGCGGCACCCTGGTGGGCGCGCCCGTGCGGGGCCGCGTGCTCATCATCGATGACGTGATCTCGGCCGGCACGTCGGTGCGCGAGTCCATCGAGATGATCAAGGCCGCAGGCGCCACCCCCTGCGGCGTGACCATTGCGCTGGACCGCCAGGAAAAGGCCACGGCCAACGGCCAGGACGCCGCCGAGAGCGCGGTTCAGCAGGTCGAGCAGTACTACGGCCTGCCGGTCGTGGCCATTGCCACGTTGCGCGACCTGCTGCAGTACCTGTCTGCCCAGTCCGATCCGGCCCTGTCTGCCTTTCACCCGGCCGTCGAGGCCTATCGTCAACGATACGGTGTCTGACCCTGCCAAAAATGGCAGACTGGCATGGCCGCCTGCGGCGGTTCGCGCCATGATGGAATCCAAGATGAGCCAGTACGCCTCCCGTTCCCCTGTCCTTGTCGCTTGCGATCGGCGCGCGGGGGCGGCCGCCACGCTGCGTCCGTGGTGGGCGGCGCTGGTCGCCGGGCTGGGCATGGTGTCCGCCTTGGCGGCGGGCGGGCCAGGCGGGGGCATCTATTCCTGTGTCGATGCGTCGGGCAAGCGCCATACCTCGGACCGCCCGATCCCGGAATGCCTGGACCGCGAGCAGCGCGTGCTCAACCGCGATGGCTCACAGCGGCAGGTGCTGCCCCCGCGGATGAATGCCGAGGAGCGTGCCGCCGAGGAAGAGCGGCAGCGTCAGCGCGCCCAGGCCGAAGCCGCGCGCAAGGACGCCATCCGGCGCGACCGCAACCTCATGCTGCGCTATCCGAACGAGGCCGCGCACCAGCGCGCCCGCGAGGCGGCGCTGGACGACCTGCGCAAGGCCATCGCCTCGTCCGAGCGCCAGGTGGCGCAACTGCAGGACGAACGCAAGGGGTTGCAGGCCGAGACCGAGTTCTACAAGGGCAAGCGCCTGCCGCCCAAGCTGAAGTCCCAGCTCGATGCCAACGAGGCCCAGCAGCAGGCCCAGCGCGACATCATCCTCAATCAGCAGGCCGAGATGGGGCGCATCAACGCCTTCTATGACACCGAGCTGACGCGCCTGCGCAAGCTCTGGGCGGGGGCGGCCCCGGGCTCCATCGAGGCCGATCCCCCCGGCATGGCGGCGTCGGCCGGGCGGTGACCGCCCCGAGTCCGGCCGTCTTAGTGTTTTCTTAAGGTTTCTCTAGCAGAGACTTAGCAGCGCTCCCGGACGGGCTTTCCTAAGCTGTGCTCTCCACCATCACACAGGAGAGCCGACATGTCCCACCCGTCCCACGCTGCGCCCCAGGCAATGCCCCGCCTGGATCTGTATGCCCCCATTCACAAGGCCCTGCGCGCGTGGATGTTCGACACCGTGCTCCGGGTCGGCCGCACCGATGGCGTCGACGCGGCCGTCCTGCAGCAGACGCTGTCGCGGGTCGAGTCCCTGCTGCTCATCTGCGAAGCCCACATCCACCACGAGCAGGTCTTTCTGCACCCCCTGCTGGAGCAGGCGCGGCATCACGCGGCCCGCGAGGCCGACCAGGCCCATCTCGATCACGCACGCGAGATCGCGCGGCTCCGGGATCGCGTCTGGCAGGTGCGGGAAGCGGGCGCCGACATGCGCGGGGGCGCCCTGATGACGCTGTACCGCGAGCTGGCCCTGTTCACGGCCGAGAACCTCACCCACATGCACTGGGAGGAGACCGTGCACAACGAAACCCTGTGGGCCAGCTACACCGACGCGCAGCTGATGCAGACCCACGACGCGCTGGTCCAGAGCATCGGTGCGCAGGAAATGGCTGAAACACTGCGCCACATGCTGCCGGCCTTGTCGCCCTGTGAGCGAATCGGCATGCTGAGTGACATGCGCGCGAAGATGCCCCCGGGCGCGTTCGAGGGCGTGCTGGCGCTGGCCCACGAGGTGCTGCCTGTGCACGATGCTGCCGCGCTGCTGCACGGCCTGGGGGTCCAGCCTCCTCTGCCGATGTCGCCGGCCCCAGCGCTCTGACATGCGGCCGCGAGCCCGTGGCCCGGGGCTCAGGTGTGCTCGACCAGGTTCAGTGCGGCGCGCACCTCCAGCCTGAAGCGCCCCCGCCCGGTCTTCACGATCTGCATCGGGCTGGCCCGTTCGGCCAGGCGCCGCTGCAGCAGGATCAGGCGGGCCTCCAGGTTGTCGGCGACGTCGGGCAGACCCAGGCTGGCATCCAGTCGCAGTTCGCGGTTGCTGAAGTCCTGGCGCCCTTCCTGCTGCCAGCAGCGCAACAGGCGCCACAGGATGGCGCCGGCCACGCCCTTGATCAGGTAATCCTGGTCGATGAACACGCTGTGGGTGGGCGGGTGGTGGTGCACCGTCACCTGCGCCGTGGGGCCGGCCGGCAGGGGCTCAGGGGGCGTGGGCGGCCTGGCGGCGAGGACGGCATCGTCCGAGGGCGTCTCCAGCGGCTGCAGCAGGGACAGCGCCAGGGCCAGGGGCGCTGCGATCGACACGAGCGCGTCTTCGTCGTCGTGGCTGAAATGCTGGTCCTGCGTGCTCTCGACCATGAGCACCCCCACCACCCGTCCCATGAGCTTGAGCGGCACGGCCAGCTGGCTGCGCGGGTCTGTCAGCCCGGGCAGGGGGATCTCCTCACGCAGCCCGCCATCCAGGCCCAGGTCCCGGGTGCGTTGCCGGATGGCCCGCGCGTAAGTCTGGGACATGGCCATGTGGCCGATGCGGATGGGCACGCCCTCGCGCGCCGCGATCCCGGCCACACCCTGACCCAGCGGCACTTCCGCGCCGATGCCTGACGTCGCGTAGCCCTGGCTCGCCACGGTGTACAGGCTCATCTGCTGAGGGTCGATCAGCAGGATCAGGCTGTGCTCGATGTGCAGGTGGTCGCGCAAAGCGGCAAGGGTTTCGTCCAGCAGCGCCGCCATGTCCTGGCAGGCGCTCAGCCGGTCGATCACGGCGCGCGTGCCGGCACGGATGTCGCAACGCGGTGCGGGTGCCTGCAGCGTCTTGCGGCCAGGGACCATGTCCACGGATTCGACGTGGTACAGGTCGGCCCCCTGCAGGTGGTAGACCTTTTCCATGCCACAGTGCGCGGCAATGCCGGCCAGCTTGGCCTTCATTCGCTCGAAGACCGGGCCGCTGTGCTCGGTGCGCAGATAACGCAACTGCAGACGCACGCCAGCCGCGGTGTAGGGATCGTCGACGGTGACGGCGCAACGCCGCGTGGCGAGGATGTTCTCGCGGCTGCGGTTGAAGAACTGGAAGGACAGGGCCACGTGGGCGTCGTCCACGTACTCTACCTGCGACAGGTAGCACAGGTGCGGCACGCCCTCGGCCGAAACCGTGCACATGGTGGCCGGGATCACGCCTTCGAACATGCGTCGCAGCCCGCTGAGGGTCATCGCCGGCGTGCTCATGCGTGGACCTCGATCGGGCGCCCCGCACCCGGCCCCGGGCTCTGATTCCAGGCGCCATAAGGCGTGAAGGTCACGGCATGCAGCTGGTCCGGGCTGTCGACATCGAGCCGGGCCGAGGCAAACACCTCGTCAAATCCGAAGGGGCGGATCTCCGTCACGAAGCGCATCTTGTGTTCGCTCCGATGCAACCAGTCTTCGGTCCGGGCGGGCGCCACCACGGCGTCGCGCCCCTTGACCTGCACCGCCTTGTGCGTGGTGGGCTGGCACAGCACCGCGGCCACGTGTGGCACGTCGCGGATGGCGTCCAGCAGGGCGTCCGCGGCGGGCGAGGACAGCAGCACCGACAGGCGATGGTCCGGCTCCACGCGGATGGCAAGCGCCCGATTCAGCAATGGCAAGCCTTGCGCCGTACGACCGCCGAGGTGAATTGACAGGCCGATGCGCAGGTAGTCCAGCAGATCTGGATGCAGGGGGCGGTTCACGGGCGAACGTGATGATGGGGACTGCTCATTCTCCGTGAAAAGCCTGCCCCACTGCGATGGTCGGGGCCCTTCGCTCAGGGATGGGCACCAGATTCAGGGGGCCACCCATCTCGACAGGCGACCGGCCCCGGCAGCCTTAGTGATTTTTTAGCGATCGCTTAGCCAAGAGTTAGCAGCGGGCCCAGCGCCGTCTGCCTACGCTGTCGGTCGCGTGCCGCCCGTGCGAGCGGCTTCTTTCGAAACCTCAACCCAGTCATCGCGATGTCCATCTCTCGCCGCATCCTTCCTTCTGCCTGCGTGGCCCTGTCAGCCCTGGCCGGGCTGTATCTCTGCACGGCCACCGCCGCCCAGGCCGCCACCGTGACGGTGTCCTTCGACGACCTGCCTGCCGCGTACTACTGGCCCGGTACGCTCGTGACCGGTGAGGCCGCCTGACAAACCAGCTGGTTCGAAGCCACGGCGTCGCTTTCAGCTCGAGCGCGGGATTTGCCGGTGTGGTGAACCTGGGCGCAGGCCACGCCGTATCGGGTGCAGGCGGCTTGTCGGGCACTGGTCAGGCCGGTGGCGTGTCGTTCTCTGACCCGATCACCCTGACCTTCCTCGACCCCCTGACGCAGGCCGCCGGTGTCACGGACCGGGTCAGCATCCATACCGATCGCTGGGGCGACGGTCAGACCGTGCGCATGCAGGCCTACGACATCTTCGGACGCCTGCTGGCTGAGGACGCACAGGCCGACAAGGGGAATGCGGTCCTGACCCTCTCGGCGTCCCACATCCACAAGGTGGTGCTCTGGGGGAGCAACTCTTCGGCTTTCGATGAGCTGAGCTACAGCAGCGTCACCGCCGCGGCGGTCCCCGAGCCCTCTTCCCTGGCGCTCGGTACGACGGGGCTCTTGGTGGCTGGGCTCATGAGGCGCCGCAGCGCATGCCGGACGAAGCCTTTGGCATGACGACGTCGATGTTGCGAGGCCGGCCCCTGCGGCTGCGCTTCGGTCCGCCACGCTGCGCGCTCTCCGTGGCGTGAGGCCTTGGGCACGGCCGTTGGCGGGGATCTCAATCGGGGAACAGGGCAGAGCGACACCACGCACGAGCTCGTACTGCCTGATCGCCTGGTGACCCCATGGACCCCAATGGGCTCGGTGGAGTCTGAGTCCCGGTAGGCAGGATGCGCCCGCCGGGACATGGGGCTGCCGCGATGGCTTAGCCCGCCAGCTTCTTCTTCAGCAGCTCGTTGACGGCCGCCGGGTTGGCCTTGCCCTTGGTGGCCTTCATGGCCTGGCCCACCAGCGCGTTGAAGGCCTTTTCCTTGCCGGCGCGGAACTCCTCCACCGACTTGGCGTTGGCCGCCAGCACCTCGTCGAGGATGCGCTCGAGCTCGCCGGTGTCGCTCATCTGCTTGAGGCCCTTGGCCTCGATCAACGCATCGACCCGGGCCAGGCCGTCGCCCGCGCCTTCGCCATTCCACAGCGCGTCGAACACCTGCTTGGCGCCGGCGTTCGAGATCGTGCCGTCGCTGATGCGGCCGATCATCGCGGCCAGCAGTTCGGGCGACACGGGCGACGCATCCAGCGTCTGCTCGGCCGCATTCAGCCGGCGCGAGACCTCGCCCATCAGCCAGTTCGACACCAGCTTCGGCTGACCGCAGGCCTTGGCCGCCGTTTCGAAGAAGGCGCCGAAGGCCTTGGACTGCGTCATCATCGTCGCGTCGTACTCGGGCAGGCCGTAGTCCTTCACGAAGCGCTCGGCCATCACGCGCGGCAGCTCGGGCATCGTCGCCTTCACGCGTTCCACCCACTCGGGGGCGATCACCAGCGGGGGCAGGTCGGGGTCCGGGAAGTAGCGGTAGTCGTGCGCGTCTTCCTTGGTGCGCATGGCCAGCGTCTCGCCCGTGTCCGGGTTGAACAGCACGGTGGCCTGCTGGATGGCGTAGCCGTCCTCGATCTGGTCGATCTGCCAGTTGATTTCGAAGTCGGTGGCCTGCTGCAGGAACTTGAAGCTGTTGAGGTTCTTGATCTCGCGGCGCGTGCCCAGCGGGCCGCCCGGCTTGCGCACCGACACGTTCACGTCGCAGCGGAACGAGCCTTCCTGCATGTTGCCGTCGCAGATGCCCAGCCACACCACCAGCGCGTGCAGCGCGCGCGCGTACTCGGCGGCCTCGGCGCTGCTGCGCATCTCGGGTTCGGTCACGATCTCCAGCAGCGGCGTGCCGGCGCGGTTCAGGTCGATGCCCGACGACTTCTCGCCGTTGAAGCCGGCGAAGTCCTCGTGCAGCGACTTGCCCGCGTCTTCTTCCAGGTGGGCGCGCACCAGGCGCACCGTGTGGGGCTTGTCGCCCACGAAGAAGCTGACCGTGCCACCCTGCACGACGGGGATCTCGTACTGGCTGATCTGATACCCCTTGGGCAGGTCGGGGTAGAAGTAGTTCTTGCGCGCGAAGATCGAGCGCGGCGCGATGTGCGAGCCGACCGACAGGCCGAACGCGATCGCGCGCTCGACGGCGCCGTGGTTCATCACGGGCAGCGTGCCGGGCAGGGCCATGTCCACCGGACAGGCCTGGGTGTTGGGCTCGGCGCCGAAGCGGGTCGAGGCGCCCGAGAAGATCTTCGATTGGGTCGAGAGCTGGACGTGGGTTTCGATGCCGATCACGACCTCGTAGCCACGGACAAGAAGGGAACTCATGGTGTGTGTCTCGCTGGGCGTTCGGGTCAGGCCAGGGCGGCGGGCACGCGCTGGTGCCAGTGGGTCACCTGCTGGAAGGCGTGGGCCGCGTGCAGCAGGCGGGCCTCCTGCCAGTAGTTGCCGATCAGCTGCAGGCCCACGGGCATGCCGTGCTCACCAAAGCCGCAGGGCACGCTCATGCCCGGCAGGCCGGCCAGCGAGGCGGGCAGCGTGAAGATGTCGGCCAGGTACTCGGCCACTGGATCAGTCTGTGAGCCAGACGTGGTTGCGATCGGGCGGGCCACCGTGGGCGCCACCGGGCCGGCGATCACGTCGCACTGCTGGAAGGCCGCCTGGAAGTCGTCGGCAATCATGCGGCGCAGCTTCTGGGCCTGCAGGTAGTAGGCGTCGTAATAGCCGTGGCTCAGCACATAGGTGCCGATCATGATGCGGCGCTTGACCTCGGCACCGAAGCCTTCGGCGCGGGTCTTGCGGTACATGTCGTTCAGGTCGCTGTACTTGGCCGCACGGTGGCCGAACTTGACGCCGTCGTAGCGGCTCAGGTTGGACGATGCCTCGGCCGGCGCAATGATGTAGTACACCGGAATCGACAGCTCGGTGCGTGGCAGGCTGATGTCGACCAGCGTGGCGCCCATGGCTTCGAGCTGGGCCAGTGCGGCGCGCGTGGCGGCCAGCACGCCGGCTTCCACGCCCTCGCCGAAGAATTCCTTGGGCACGCCCACGCGCAGGCCGGCCAGCGGGCGGGCCTTGTCCGCGAGTTCGGCCGCCAGGGTCAGCGCGGCCAGGTCCTTGCCGATCACGCCGGGCTGGTTGTCCGCCAGGCTGCCGTCATGCAGCCGCACCTGTTCGGCGCTGGTGGCGTCGCGCGGATCGAAGCCGCTCATGGCGTCCAGCATCAGCGCGCAGTCTTCGGCGGTACGGGCCATCGGGCCGGCCTGGTCGAGCGACGAGGCAAAGGCAATCATGCCGTAGCGCGAGCAGCGGCCGTAGGTCGGCTTGATGCCGGTGATGCCGGTCAGCGCCGCGGGCTGGCGGATCGAACCGCCGGTGTCGGTGCCGGTGGTGGCCGCCACGAGGCGCGCGGCCACGGCCACGGCCGAGGCGCCCGACGAGCCGCCGGGGATGCGGCTGGTGTCCCACGGGTTGCGGGCCACGCCATAGGCCGAGTTCTCGTTGGCGCCGCCCATCGCGAACTCGTCGCAGTTGAGCTTGCCCAGGTTCACCACGCCGGCGGCCTTGAGCCGGGCCACCACGGTGGCGTCGAACGGGCTCTGGTAGCCCTGCAGCATCTTCGAGGCGGCGGTGGTCGGCTGCCCTTCGGTCACGAAGATGTCCTTGTGGGCGATGGGCACGCCATCCAGCCGGCTCAGCGGCTGGCCCGCGGCACGCCGGGCATCGGCGGCGGCCGCAGCGGCCAGGGCGCCTTCGGCGTCGACATGCAGGAAGGCGCCCAACTGGGTGTGCGCGGCAATGCGGTCGAGGGCGTGCCGGGTCAGGGCCACGGAGGTGGTCTGGCCCGCCGCCAGGGCGTCGGCCTGCTGCGTCAGGCTGAGGTCGTGCAGTGCGGTGGAGGCCGTCATTCGATCACCTTCGGAACCAGGAACAGGCCGCCATCACGGGCCGGGGCGTTGGCCATGTTGGCCTCGCGGGCGTCGCCTTCGGTGACGGCGTCCTCGCGCAGCCGCAGGGTGACGTCCTGGATGGCCGACAGCGGCGTGTACAGTGGCTCGACACCGGAGGTGTCGACGGCGCGCATCTTTTCGACGATGGCGAAGAAGTCATTGAGCTGCGTGAGCATCGCGGCCTGCTCGTCGTCGCGCAGTTCGAGGCGCGCGAGCTGGGCGATGCGGCTGACGTCGGTCGGGGTCAGGGCCATGGGGTAGATGTCCAGGGTTCTCGTAAGGTTGCCTGCCGCCGCCGACGTGCTGTCCTGTACGCGGTTCATGCCTGTGTGCAGGTGCAAGCACGCGTTTCCGCACCCGTTCAAGGGAGCCAGAGGCGGGGCCTTGGGGTATTATCCTAGGTTATCCACAAGCCGCGTTTCTGCTGGGGGAGTGGGCTGAATGTCCTTCGGAAGAAGTTCGAAAGAACTTCTGGAAAATCTGGAAAAGGACGGGCCCGGAGACACGCGAAACGAGGCCTGGGGGAAGTTTTCATGACGCGCAGCCGGTGTCCTCGGACATGGGCTGCGCGTGTCGTTTTCCGAGGGCAGCGCTGCCCGCCTGTCGCCGCGCGTGAGTCCGCCGTGCCGCCAACAGGGGCGCGCCGCCCGCGCTGGAGCCTTGATTCATGTATTCCATGTTCCGCAAGTACTTCTCGACCGATCTGGCCATCGACCTGGGTACCGCCAACACGCTGATCTATGTGCGTGACAAGGGCATCGTGCTGGACGAGCCCTCCGTGGTGTCCATCCGCCACGAGGGCGGCCCCAACGGCAAGAAGACCATCCAGGCCGTCGGCTCCGAAGCCAAGGCCATGCTCGGCAAGGTCCCGGGCAACATCGAGGCCATCCGCCCGATGAAGGACGGCGTGATCGCCGACTTCACCGTGACCGAGCAGATGCTCAAGCAGTTCATCAAGATGGTGCATCCGCGCTCGGTTCTGAAGCCGTCGCCCCGCATCATCATCTGCGTGCCCTGCGGCTCCACCCAGGTCGAGCGCCGCGCCATCCGCGAATCCGCTCTGGGCGCCGGCGCCTCCGAGGTCTACCTGATCGAAGAACCCATGGCCGCGGCCATCGGCGCCGGTCTCCCCGTGTCGGAAGCCTCCGGCTCGATGGTGGTCGACATCGGCGGTGGAACCACCGAGGTCGGCGTGATCTCGCTGGGTGGCATGGTCTACAAGGGCAGCGTGCGCGTCGGCGGCGACAAGTTCGATGAAAGCATCATCAACTACATCCGCCGCAACTACGGCATGCTGATCGGCGAGCCCACGGCCGAAGCCATCAAGAAGGAAATCGGCAGCGCCTTCCCGGGCTCCGAGGTCAAGGAGATGGAAGTCAAGGGCCGCAACCTGTCGGAAGGCGTGCCGCGCAGCTTCACCATCTCGTCCAACGAGATCCTGGAAGCCCTGACCGACCCGCTCAACCAGATCGTCTCGGCCGTCAAGAACGCGCTGGAGCAGACCCCGCCCGAGCTGGGCGCCGACATCGCCGAGCGCGGCATGATGCTGACCGGCGGTGGCGCCCTGCTGCGCGACCTCGACCGCCTGCTGGCCGAAGAAACCGGCCTGCCAGTGCTGGTGGCCGAAGACCCGCTGACCTGCGTGGTGCGCGGCTGCGGCATGGCCCTGGAGCGCATGGAGCGCCTGGGCAGCATCTTCACCTCGGAGTAAGCCCGTCCGGCGCGTGTGGCGAGGGCGGCCAGCCTGCTGCCTTGCTGCCCGCCGACACCCTGTCTGGGTTGAGTCGCCGACATGCCCCTGGCCACGCTGGACCGAACGCCACCGCCCTTCTTCAAGCAAGGGCCGTCGGCGTTCACGCGTCTGATGTTTTTCGCCGCCCTGGCCGTCTTTCTCATGGTGGCCGACGCGCGCTGGAAGATGACCGAGCCCCTGCGTGCCGTGATCGCGACCGTGCTGCACCCGGTGCAGGAGGTGGTGATGGCGCCGTCGCGCTGGTGGGAGGACCTGAGTCAGTACCTGGCCGGAGTGGACGAAGCCCGCCGCACCCAGGCCCGTGCCGAACGCCTCCTGGCGGAGCAGTCCGAGCGGATCACGCGCATGAGCCAGCTCGAGCGCGAGAACGACCACCTGCGCGCGCTGCTGGCGCTGCGCCCCCGCATCGAAGTCGGCACCCGCGCCGCGGAGGTGCTCTACGACGCGCCCGATCCGTACACCCGCAAGGTCGTCATCGACCAGGGGGGGCGCCACGGTGCCGTGCTGGGCTCACCGGTGATCGACGAGGCGGGCGTGCTGGGCCAGGTGACCCGCGTCTACCCGCTGACCTCCGAGGTGACCATGGTGACCGACAAGGAGGCCGCCGTGCCCGTGATCAATGTGCGCACCCAGCAGCGGGGCGTTGCCTACGGCCAGCCGGAAACCCGCGGGATGGAGTTGCGCTTCATGGCGGGCAACGCCGACGTGCAGGTGGGTGACGTGCTGCAGACGTCCGGGCTGGACGGCGTGTACCCCTCGGGGCTGCCTGTGGCCAAGGTGCTGCGGGTGGATCGCCGGGCAGATTCGGCCTTCGCGCGAATTGCACTCGCACCGCTGGCGCGTCCGGACAGCGCCCGCCACGTGCTGCTGCTGGAGCCCGTGTCGTCTCGTCTTCCTGCCCGGCCGGTCGATGCGGCGGCATCCGGTGCGTCGGCCGCGGGGCGCCACCACAAGCCGGCCTCCTCCGTGACCGTCACGCCATCGGGGGTGCAGCCATGATGCCGCGCGGCAGTCAGTTGCTGCTGCCGGTCAACCCGGTCTTCATCTGGTTCTCGCTGATCGTGGCCTTGCTGATCAACCTGCTGCCCTGGGGGCGGTGGGCCGGCACACCGGACCTGCTGGCGGTGGCGCTCGTGTTCTGGAACGTGCATCAGCCGCGGCGGGTGGGCGTTGGTGCAGCCTTCGTGTTCGGCCTGATCATGGACGTTCACCAGGGGGCGCTTCTGGGCCAGCACGCCCTGGCCTACACGCTGTTGAGCTTCTTCGCCATCACGGTGCACCGGCGCTTGCTGTGGTTCACCGTGCCGTCCCAGGCGGTGCAGATCGGGCCGCTGTTTGTCGCGGCGCATGCGGTGTCGCTGCTGGTGCGCCTCGTGGCCGGGGCTGGCCTGCCGGGGTGGTCGCTGGTGCTCGCACCGATGTTCGAGTCCATGCTGTGGCCGGTCGCCTCGTGGCTGCTGCTGGCCCCGCAGCGTCGCGCACCTGACAGGGATAAAAACCGACCCCTCTGAACGAGGGGGGGGGGGCGCTGGGTTGGTTTTTTCGGTCTCTGTGTGTTGTATTTGGCACTCCGGGGATCACTTGCGGGCCCTTTTAGGGGGCGCCCCCTCTGCCTTCGGGATGGCGTCAGACGGTGTGTTTCGTTACGCTTTGTATCGTGAGCAAAGTACTGGAGGTAACGAGCATGAAAAAATCGCTGATCGCCGCTGCGCTGGCACTCGCAGGTGTTGCTGCCCACGCCACCACTGTCTCGGACCTGCAGATTCCCTTTGTCGGTGGCCTGACCACCTCGCTCGTTCCCTACAAGCCCGGCCAGACGCCCGCGCAGTGGGACGTTGACCTGACTGGCTCGGGCTCGTACGAGATCAGCTTCAAGTTCGAGCCGACGGGCGCCACCACGGATCAGCTGATCTTCGCCATGTCGTATGGCGGCGGCACCGGGCTGTTCGGTTCGGGCAGCCAGGCCATTGGTTCGGCGTTCAACGGGGTGGTGCTGGCGTACAACCCCGCCACGGGGGCGGCATGCGGCAGCGGCAGCATGGGCACGTTGCTTGGCACATGCCCGGGAACGGGCTACTCCGGGTTTGTCGCTCCAGCCGGGGCGGTGTTATCGGGGCGTGTTGTGCTCGCATTCGAGGATGATCCGGTCAGCGGTACGACCGCCAAGTTCACCCTTGAGATTGAGGGCCTCCCCGAAGATTCCTTTGGCTTCACCACTGTTGCGTATGTGGAGCAGGGTTCTGTAACCGGCCCCTTTGTGTTGCAGGGGGCCAGCATTGGGTTCGCCAGCGTGCAGCCGGGTGGCCAGGTCGTTCTCAACACCCTGGCAGCGCCGGTGCCCGAAGCGTCTTCGGTGGCCCTGGCCCTGGCCGGTCTGGGTGTCGTCGCCGGCGTGTCGGCTTCGCGTCGGCGCGCTGCGCGCAGCTGAGTCCGGCAAGGCCCTCTTCTCCGTTTTTGTTTCCTGGGCCCCCGCGGGGGCGAGGATTCCTTTTGTCTTTTCGTCGTCAGGTGCTTTCATGAACCAGATGTACAGGTTGGTGTGGCGCGACGCTTGTGGCGCTTTCGTGGCTGTGGCCGAGTTCGCCCGCGGGCGGGGCAAGGCGGGCGCGTCGCTGGTGTGTGCCGCCGCGGCGGTCATCACCTCTGCGCACGCAGCGGGCGTCAACCCGCAGGTGGTTGAGGGGCGAGCCACGGTGGACGTGGCGGGTGCCACCACCACCGTGAACCAGACCACCAGCGCCGTGCGCATCCACTGGGACAGCCTGGGTGTGGCCGCTGGCGAGGTGCTGAAGTTCGTGCAGCCCTCGGCGCAGGCCGTGGCGCTGAACCTGGTGACGGGCAGTTCGGCCACGCAGGTTTTCGGGCAGATCCAGGCCAACGGCCAGGTGTTTCTGCTGAACCCGAACGGCGTGCTGTTCGGTGTGGGCTCCGAGGTGTCGGTCGGTTCGCTGGTTGCAGGCACCTTCAAGGTGGACTCGTTCAACCTGGCCACCGGTGAGGTCGTACTGAGCCGCCAGGGCAGCGAGGCCGCCGTGGTCAACGCCGGCACGCTGAAGGTCGGTGCCAACGGACAGGTCGTGCTGGTTGGCGCCGAGGTCCGCAATGAAGCCACGGGCCGCATCGAAACGGCCGGCGGCGCGCAGGCAGGCATCTTCCTGCTGGCAGGCGACCGCGTCGAGTTCAAGCGCGTCGAGGGCAGCCCCCTGAGCTACCAGGTCACGTCGGCTGGGCAGCCCGTCCGCGTGTCCAACGCCGGTGAATTGATCGCGCTCGGCGGACAGGTGGTGCTCGAGGCCCGCTCGGCCATGAGCGCCGTGGTGAACACCACGGGCATCATCGAAGCCGGGACCGTGGCAACGTCGACCTCTGGAACGGTGCGCCTGGTTGCCGGTGGGGCGGGCGGCGAGATCGAGATCGACGGGGTGGTCGACAGCGGCGTGGCTGGAACGCGCCGCGCCGAACTGAACGAAGGCGGCACGCTGAAGGCTGCGGTCCTGTTCAGCCGCGACGGCACGATCGACAACGCGTATGCCGAGCCTCCCGTGACGGGCTGGTTGTCGGGTGTGGACAAGACCTACGACGGCACCAAGAACGCGGCCGTCGCGCTCAATCTGAGCAAGCTGCAACAGGGCCAGAATCACTACTGGCAGGTCGAGACCGCCCAGTTCAGCTCGCCCAACGCCGGCACCCGGGCCATCACCGCCGCCGTCTTCGGCGAGTCCTCTTCGTCGTGGCGCTATGCCAAGCCATTAAGCCTGTCCGCCCAGATCGCGCGCAAGGAAATCTCGGTCCTGGTGGACACCAAGACCTATGACGGCCAGCAGACCGCGACGGTCCGCTACGACGCGTCCGACATCCTCGATGCAGATAAGGGTGCGTTGTACGTTTACGTGGCGGATGGCCGCTTCGTGGATGCCAACGTCGCCGACCGCATCGCGGTGGGCTACGCAAAAGAACTGTCTGGGGGCTTGGCTGCGCTTAACTACACGCTGGGCAGGGCCTACGGCACGATCACGCCCGCAACGCTGACCGTCACGGCCGCCAACGCCGGCAAGACCTATGACGGCCTGGCCTTCACCGGCGGCAACGGTGTCACGTACAGCGGCTTCGTCAATGGCGAGACCACGGCTGTGCTGGGCGGCACGCTGACCTACGGCGGCAGCGCCCAGGGCGCCAAGGACGCAGGCACCTACGGCATCAGCGCCAGCGGCCTGACCGCGAAGAACTACGACCTGAGCTACGTTGACGGCACGCTGACGATCGGCAAGGCCGCGCTGACGGTGACCGCCCAGGACGCCAGCCGCACCTACAACGGCCTGGCCTTCGAGGGTGGCAACGGCGTGAGCTACAGCGGCTTCGTCAATGGCGAAACCGCGGCCGTGCTCGGCGGCACGGTGG
>NZ_CAJYGK010000161.1 GCF_913773725.1 uncultured Aquabacterium sp.
CGTTTCGCCGAGCTGCATCGCCAGCGCGCTGGCGATGCAGCTCAACTCCCATCAACCCCGAAACCCATCGAGTAATCTTGAACCCGGACTTCCATTTTTGATTGGTACGTCTACAGGGGGCAGGTCACTCTCACCTCCACGCCCCTTCCGGCCTGCTTGCACAGCATTGGTCCCAGCCCTCAAACCAGACCCACCATGAAGCACGGCTGACGGGCAGCCCGCTGTCACCCATAATCCCAGGGTAACCCCGCATTACCCGCCATGCCCCGCATCCAGTTCACCCTTCCCGAGCGCTTCCTCTTCTCGACCGACATCCCGATCTACATCAGCCACGTCAACCAGGGCGGGCATCTGGACAACGCTCAGCTACTGACGCTGGTGTCCGAAGCGCGTGTGCGCTTCTTCCGCTGGCTGGGTTACCAGGGTGAGCTGAACGTCGACGGGCAGTCCATCGTGGTGGGCGACATGATGGCGCAGTACAAGTCGGAGGCCTTCTACGGCGAGACCATGCAGGTCGACATGGTGCCGGACGACTTCAACAAGTACGGCTTCGATCTGGTGTTCCGCCTGACGGACAAGGCGACAGGCCGCGAAGTGGCCCGGGGCAAGACCGGCGTGGTCTTTCTGCGCGACGAGGGCGACGGCCACAAGAAGGTGGCTCCACCGCCCGAGGGCTTCATCAGCCGCCTGCGCGACCGCGGCGAGGCCCTGGGCTGGTCACCGAAGACCGTGTGAACCCGCTCCCGCGAACGCGGGGCGGCGCGGGGTTTCACTGAGCGCGTTCAATGCGCCTCGGCGCACGATGGGCATCACCGATTCACTCAACGGAAAGGCCCTACGATGAACCCGTCCCTGTGCGTCACGCCCGAGCAGCTGTTCACCACCTTCATGCACGCCGGCGGCTGGCCCAAGCTGGGCTGGTGTGCGGAAGACGCCGACGAACCCACGCTCACGTGCTTCGACGAGCGCTGAGCGCCGCGTCAACCCCGCCTCAGCGCGGGCTTGATGCGGCAGGCTCACACAATGAGCTGGCTCAGTTCGCCGGCACCACGGCGCCCTTGTACTTCTGCTGGATGAACTGGCGCGTTTCGGCGCTGCGCAGTTCGTTCACCAGCTTCACCAGCGCCGGGTTGTCCTTGTTCTCGGTGCGCGCCACCACCACGTTGGCATAGGGCGAGACCTTCTCGGCAAACAGCGCGTCCTGTGTGGGCGAGAGCTTGGCAGCCAGCGCGAAGTTCGAGTTGATCAGCGCCAGGTCCACCTGCGGCAGCACGCGCGGCAGCGTCGCGGCCTCCAGTTCGCGGAACTTCAGCTTCTTCGGGTTCGCCGTCACATCCTTGGCCGTGGCCAGGATGTTGTTGGTGTCCTTCAGCTGGATCAGCCCTTGCGCAGCCAGCAGCAGCAGCGCGCGCCCGCCGTTGGTCGGGTCGTTCGGAATGGCCACCACGGCGCCCTCGGGCAGATCGGCCAGCTTCTTGAACTTGGTCGAGTAGGCGCCCAGCGGCTCGATGTGGACGGGCTGGCCCACCACCGACAGCTTGGTGCCGTTGCCCTTGTTGAAGGTGTCCAGGTAAGGCACGTGCTGGAAGTAGTTGGCGTCCAGGTGCTTCTGGTCGACCTGCAGATTGGGCTGGATGTAGTCGTTGAAGACCTTCACTTCCAGTTGCACGCCCTGCTTGGCCAGCTTGGGCTTGACGAACTCGAGGATCTCGGCGTGCGGCACGGGCGAGGCGGCCACGACGATGCGGGTGGTTTGCGCCCACGAGGCGCCTGCGGCGAACAGCGGCAGCAGGCTGGCAATCACGGCGCGACGGACAACGTTGGTCATGGTGTTATTCCTTCAGCGGATGGAAACGGTTTTGTTGTGGACACGGGCGGACGCACGGATGCGTCAACGCTTCAGCAGGCGGTGCGCCAGCCGATCGCCGGCCGACTGCACGCACTGCACCAGCACCAGCAGCAGCGCAACGGTCACGATCATGACCTCGGTCTGGAAACGCTGGTAGCCGTAGCGCACGGCCAGGTCGCCCAGGCCGCCGCCGCCGATCACGCCGGACATGGCGGTGTAGGACACGAGCGTGACCGCGGTGACGGTGATGGCGCCGACCAGGCCGGGCAGCGATTCGGGCAACAGCACGCCGAAGATGAGTTGGTGCAGGCGGGCGCCCATGGCCTGGCTGGCTTCGATGACGCCGGGATCGACCTCGCGGAAGACGTTCTCGGCGAGGCGCGCGAAGAACGGGGCCGCGGCGGCGATCAGCGGCGGGATGGCCCCGGCCACGCCCAGCGACGAGCCCACCAGCTTCAGCGTGACGGGGATCATCACGATCAGCAGGATGATGAAGGGCAGCGAGCGCAGCGCGTTGATCAGCAGCGAGATGGCCGCATACAGACGCGGGCGCGCCAGCAGCTGGCCGGGGGCCGTCAGGAACAGCAGCACGCCCAGCGGCAGGCCGATGAGCACGGTGAACGCCAGCGAGACCCCGAGCATGGTCAGGGTGTCCAGGCTGGCCTGAAAGACTTCCGCCCAGTCGATGGCGGCAAAGGTTTGCCAGTCGAGCTCGCTCATTGGGTGATCCCCTCGTTCAACCAGCGGGCGTGCCCGCCCAGTTCGGCCACCAGCGCCGGGATGCGGTCCAACGGCACGTCGGCGCCCAGCACGTCGGCGCGCAGGCGGGCCACGGGCTCGCCCTTGATGTGGGTCACGCGGCCTTCCAGCAGATTGAGACGGATGCCGTGCTGCTCGCGCAGGCGGTCGAGCAACGGCGACTGGGCCGCCGCGCCCACGGCCGTGATCTGCAGATGGGCCGACCCGGTACGGTCGCTGCCCCCTCATCCAGCAGAAAGCCCGCATGCGCCAGCAGCGACCGGGTGGTGGCGTGCTGCGGGTCGAGAAACACGTCCAGCACGCGCCCTTGCTCGACGATGCGGCCCTGCTCCATCACGGCCACGCGGTCGCACAGCGAGTGGATCACGTGCATCTCGTGCGTGATGAGCAACACGGTGAGCTTCAGTCGCGCGCTGACGTCGGCCAGCAGGCTCAGGATCTGCTCGGTGGTTTCGGGGTCGAGGGCCGAGGTGGCCTCGTCGCACAACAGCACGTGCGGCTCGTTGGCCAGCGCCCGCGCGATGCCGACGCGCTGTTTCTGCCCGCCGGACAGTTGCGACGGGTGCCGGTCTTTCAGATGCGCCAGGCCGACGAGGGTCAGCAGTTCGTCCACACGGCGGTCCATCTCGGCGGCCGTGCGCCCGCCAGCCAGCTGCATCGGGTAGCGGACGTTGCCGGCCACCGTGCGCGACTGCAGCAGGTTGAAGTGCTGGAACACCATGCCGATGCGCTGACGCTGCTGCTGCAGTTCGCGGGGCGACAGCGCCGTCAGGTCGACACCGCCGACGCGCACCACCCCCTGGTCGGGGCGCTCGAGCAGGTTGACGGTGCGGATCAGGGTGCTCTTGCCGGCGCCGGAGCGGCCGATGACGCCGAAGATTTCACCAGGCTGCACGTGCAGCGACACGTCGTCGAGGGCCGTGACGGCAGCATGGCGCGCACCGCCGCGGGCCGGGTAGGTTTTGTGGAGTCGTTCGAGCGCGATCAAGACAGGTCACACCGTCGCGCGGGCACGCTCGTGGCGTGGGGCAACGGCTCTGGGGGCCAGACAAACCGAGAGTCTATACCGCCGCGTTCACGAAGCGTTCAACTCTCTGCGCATGACCTCAGTCGGCATCGGCATGAACCGCCCGCCGAACGACAATGTCGGCATGAGAGCACTGCATTACCTCACGTTCGAGATCAGCGAGGACACCGATGGCATCGACACCGTCGAGGGCATGGCGTCGACGGACGCCGCGGCGCACGCACACGCCCTGGCCGAAGCCCGTGCGGTGATCGAATGGGCCCGCGCGCACCATCCACACGGCCCCGGCCCCCTGGACGAAGGCTTCGACTGGGACCACGATCTGCAGGTGAGCCAGGACGGCGACTGGCACACCGTGACCCTGACGCTGAGTGGCACGGCGGCCTTCCTGGAAGCCTTCCAGCGGCAGTTCGCGACCAGCCTGGATTGAACCGCGCGGCGCTGGCCTTATGCGCGCGCCGCAGATCGACCCTCGCATAGACGTCCCCTGCCCATGCTTGCGCGCATTGCTTTGTTCTGCTGAAGCCGGTGGCTGCCTAGAGTCGGTGTTCCCACAAGGAGCACCGCATGACCACTGCCACACCTGACACCGCCACCGGCACCCTCGAGATCCGCCCTCTGAACGGGCCGCTGGGTGCCGAGGTCCTGGGCCTGGACCTGTCGCGCGACGTCTCGCTCGAGGACTTCCGCCGCATCCACCGTGCCCACCTTCAGCACCATGTGCTGGTCTTTCGCAACCAGCGCATCACGCCGGCTCAACAGGTGCGCTTCAGCGCCCGCTTCGGCCCGCTGCAACGCCATGTGCTGTCGCAGTTCGCCCTGCCGGATCACCCAGAGGTGCTGGTGGTGTCCAACATCGTCGAGAACGGCCAGCCCATCGGCCTGGGCGATGCCGGGCACTTCTGGCACTCGGACCTCTCGTACAAGGAGCGCCCCAGCCTGGGCTCCTTCCTGCACGCGCAGGAGCTGCCATCGGCCGGCGGCGACACGCTGTTCGCCAACCAGCATCGCGCCTGGGAAGACCTGCCGCTGGCCTTGAAGGTGGCGGTGGCCAGCGCCCGTGCCGAGCACACCTACACCGCCCGCTACGCCGAGTTGCAGGCCCGCAGCCCGTGGCGGCCCAACCTCACTGCGCGGCAGCTCGCCGAAGTGCAGCCCGTCGTGCATCCCGTGGTGCGCACCCACCCTGAAACGGGACGCAAGGCGCTGTTCGTCAGCGAGCACTTCACGACCCGCATTGTCGGCATCCCGGAGGATGAAAGCCGCGCCCTGCTCGACGAGCTGTTTGCGCGGAGCACGCGGCCCGAGCTGCAGTACCGCCATGTCTGGCGCCCCCACGACATGGTGTTCTGGGACAACCGCTCGGTGACGCACCTGGCCGCGGGCACGCCAGCCCACCTGCGCCGCAAGCTGTACCGGACCACGGTCGAAGGCGACGTGCCCTTCTGACCGGGCGGACACGCCCCTCGATCCCGCTGCTCGATCCCCAAGGCTCACCTCGCGAGCCACCATGCCGCATCCAGACGGCGACCTCCCCCCACTGACACAAAACCATGAAGCTTTCACATCGTCTCGGCGCCCTCCTCGCCGGCCTCGGTCTGGCCACCACCCAGCTGGTCGCCCATGCCGAAGGGCAGATCCGCATTGCGCAGCAATTCGGCATCAGCTACCTGCTGCTGCACGTCGTTCAGGATCAGAAGCTGATCGAGAAACACGGCAAGACGCAGGGCCTGACCATCACCCCGCAGTGGCTGCAGCTGTCCGGTGGCGCGGCCATCAACGACGCGCTGTTGTCGGGCGCCATCGACATCGGTGGCGCTGGCATCGGCCCCATGCTGACGCTGTGGGATCGCACCAAGGGCCGCCAGAACGTCAAGGGCGTGGCCTCGCTGGGCAACACGCCGTACTACCTGATCAGCACCAACCCGAACGTGCGCACCGTGGCCGACCTGAGCGAGAAGGACCGGATCGCGCTGCCGGCCGTGGGTGTGTCGGTGCAGTCACGCTACCTGCAGCTGGCCGCGGCCAAGCGCTGGGGCGATGGCGGCTTCAACCGGCTCGACAAGTTCACCGTGACGCTGCCCCACCCCGAAGCGCTGGCCGCCATCGTCCGCGGAGGCACCGAGGTCAATGCCCACTTCGCCACCCCGCCGTTCCAGGAACAGGAACTGGCGGCCAACCCCAAGGCCCGCGTCATCCTCAACTCGTATGACGTGCTGGGCGGGCCTTCGTCGCCCAATGCGCTGTACGCCACCGAGGCCTTCCGCACGCAGAACCCCAAGACCTACCGCGCCTTCGTGCAGGCCCTGGCCGACGCCTCGAAGCTGATCGCGCAGCAACCCGAGCTGGCCGCCGACATCTACTTGCGTGTGAACAACGCCAAGCTCGATCGCGAACTGCTGCTCAAGGTCATCCGCAGCCCGGAGGTGCAGTTTTCGTTGACCCCGCAGAACACCTTCGTGCTCGCCGACTTCATGGCCCGGGTGGGCGCCATTCGCAACCGGCCGGCCTCGGTGCAGGACTACTTGTTCAACGACGCGCACCTGCGAAGCGGCAGCTGAACCGGGAGGGTCCATGAGCGAGATCGAGAACCACGCGCATCACCGCCCGCTGCTCCAGGTCGATGGCGTCAGCCTGGTCTACCGCACGGCGGTTCAGGAAGTGCGCGCCACACACCAGGTGAGCTTCGACGTGCACGAGGCCGATCGCTTCGTGCTGCTGGGCGCATCCGGATGCGGCAAGTCGTCGCTGCTCAAGGCGATCGCCGGCTTCATTCCGCCCACCGAGGGCGAGATCCGGCTGGAGGGGCGCGCCGTGCAGGGCCCGGGCCCCGATCGCATTGTGGTGTTCCAGGAGTTCGACCAGCTGCCACCGTGGAAGACGGTGCGCGAGAACGTGATGTTTCCGCTGCTGGCCTCGGGGCAGCTGGGCCGCCGGGAAGCCCGCGAGCGCGCCGAGGTCTACCTCGAAAAGGTGGGGCTGAGCCGCTTTGCCGACGCGCATCCGCACACGCTATCGGGTGGGATGAAGCAGCGTGTGGCGATTGCCCGGGCATTGGCCATGCAACCCCGCGTGCTGTTGATGGACGAGCCCTTTGCGGCGCTGGACGCG
Organism: uncultured Aquabacterium sp.; assembly: GCF_913773725.1. GTDB lineage: Bacteria > Pseudomonadota > Gammaproteobacteria > Burkholderiales > Burkholderiaceae_C > Aquabacterium. The sequence goes on from NZ_CAJYGK010000161.1 coordinate 6,747, forward strand.
CTGACACGCCGGCGCATGCAGGAAGAGCTGCTGGCCCTGTGGGACGAGGTACGCTTTACCCTGGTGTTCGTCACCCACTCCATCGAAGAGGCGCTGGTGGTGGGCAACCGCATCGGGCTGCTGTCACCGCATCCCGGGCGCGTGCGGGCCGAGCTCAACAGCCAGGGCTGGTCGCTCGACCGCCAGGGCGAAGCTGGCTTCCAAGCCACGGTGCAGCGGATCCACCGCCTGCTTTTCGATGACGGGGACACGGGCGCCGCGGGTGCCGCCGCCACACCGCGCGCCCCGGTCATCCCCTTGCCAGAAAGGAGGCAGGCATGAGCACGGCCCATGTGACCGCTGCGCGCGCAGCCCCGCCCGTACGGGCCGAATACGAGCGCGAACTGGCTCCGCTGGGCCCGCTGCAGGCGGCCCGGCCTCTGCCATGGCACACGCGCTTGCGCGGCCACCCCGGCACGCGGCAGGCCCTGATTCTTCTGGTGCTGGCCGGCGTGTGGGAAGCAACCGCCCGCTGGCAGCACAACGACCTGCTGCTGCCCACGTTCACGGCCACATTGCAGGCCTTGATCGAGGGGCTGTCGTCAGGCGAGTTGCTCGTGAAGACGGCCGTGTCGCTGAGTACCTTGCTGGAGGGCTATGCACTGGGCGTGCTGGCTGCCTTTGCGTTCACCGCACTGGCGACCACCTCGCGCTGGGGGCGCGACCTGCTGAGCACGCTGACGGCCATGTTCAACCCGCTGCTGGCCATCGCCTTGTTGCCCCTGGCCCTGCTGTGGTTCGGCCTGGGCAAGGCCAGCCTGCTGTTCGTGCTGGTGCACGCCGTGCTGTGGGCCGTGGCCCTGAACACGCTGGCCGGCTTTCAGTCGGTGCCGGAAACGCTGCGCATGACTGGCCGCAACTACGGGCTCACGGGCGTGCGCTACGTCGTGCAGATCCTGCTGCCCGCGGCGCTGCCCTCGGTGCTGTCCGGCCTGAAGATCGGCTGGGCCTTTGCCTGGCGCACCCTGATTGCGGCCGAGCTGGTGTTCGGTGCCACCTCGGGCCAGGGCGGTCTGGGCTGGTACATCTACCAAAACCGCAACGAGCTCTACACCGACCGTGTGTTTGCCGGACTGGTGCTGGTCATCCTGATCGGCCTGTTGGTCGAAGGGCTGGTGTTCCAGACGCTGGAACGGCTCACAGTACGGCGCTGGGGTCAACAGCGCGGATGAGATGTCTGCAGAGAAAAAGGGCCGCGACACACGCCCCGGCGTCGCGGCCCCTGTCAGAAGCTCAAACCGTGAGACTCAGCGTACGCGGCCTTCCTTCCAGGCGTTGAGCAGCTTGTCGTAGGCAATGGTCTCGCCCTTGGGCTTCTCGTTGGCCAGCTTCTTCCAGGGGGCGTGCTGGTCCGACAACCACTTGTCGGCGCTCTCCTTCTTGTTGAGCTTGGGAGCGCACTTCGCCATGCCGGCCCGCTCCAGACGGGCCATGACGTCGTCCATCTCCTTGGCCAGGTTGTCCATGGCAGCCTGCGGTGTCTTCTCGCCGGTCACGGCCTGGGCCACGTTCTTCCACCACAGCTGAGCCAGCTTGGGGTAGTCAGGCACGTTGGTGCCGGTGGGCGTCCAGGCCACGCGCGCCGGGCTGCGGTAGAACTCGATCAGGCCGCCGTACTTGTTGGCGTTCTGGGTGAAGAAGTCGCTGCGGATGTCGCTGTCGCGAATGAAGGTCAGACCGTTGATCGACTTCTTCAGCGACACGGTCTTGGCCGTCACGAACTGGGCGTACAGCCAGGCTGCGGCCGTGCGGTTGGCATCGTGGTCCTTGAAGAAGGTCCAGCTGCCCACGTCCTGGTAGCCGTTCTGCATGCCCTGCTTCCAGTACGGGCCGTTGGGGCCAGGGGCCATGCGCCACTTCGGCGTGCCATCGGCGTTCACCACAGGCAGACCCTTCTTGGTCATGTCGGCCGTGAAGGCGGTGTACCAGAAGATCTGCTGTGCGATCTGGCCCTGGGCCGGTACCGGACCGGCTTCGCCGAAGGTCATGCCAGTGGCTTCCTTGGGCGCGTACTTCTTCATCCAGTCCACATACTTGGTCAGCGCATAGACCGCAGCCGGCGAGTTGGTGGCGCCGCCGCGCTCCACCGAGGCGCCCACTGGCGTGCACTTGTCGTCGGCCACACGAATGCCCCACTCGTCCACGGGCATGCCGTTCGGGATGCCCTTGTCGGCCGTACCCGCCATCGACAGCCATGCGTCGGTGAAGCGCCAGCCCAGCGACGGGTCCTTCTTGCCGTAGTCCATGTGGCCGTAGATGGGCTTGCCATCGATCTGCTTCACATCGTTGGTAAAGAACTCGGCGATGTCTTCATAGGCGCTCCAGTTCAGCGGCACGCCCAGGTCATAGCCGTACTTGGCCTTGAACTTGTCCTGCAGATCCTTGCGCGCGAACAAGTCGGCCCGGAACCAGTAGAGGTTGGCGAACTGCTGGTCAGGCAGCTGATACAGCTTGCCATCCGGCGCCGTGGTGAAGCTCGTGCCGATGAAGTCCTTCAGGTCCAGACCGGGGTTGGTGTAGGCCTTGCCCGCACCGGCCATGTAGTCGGTCAGGTTGAGGATCTTGCCGTAGCGGTAATGCGTGCCGATCAGATCGGAGTCAGAGATCCAGCCGTCGTAGATCGACTTGCCGGATTGCATCGAGGTCTGCAGCTTCTCGACAACGTCGCCTTCCTGGATGAGGTCGTGCTTGACCTTGATGCCCGTGATCTCGGTGAAGGCCTTGGCCAGGGTCTTGGCCTCGTATTCGTGGGTGGTGATGGTCTCGGAGACGACCGAGATCTCGTTGACGCCCGCCGCCTTGAGCTTGGCCGCGGCATCGATGAACCACTTCATCTCGGCGAGCTGCTTGTCCTTGCTCAGCGTGGAGGGCTGGAACTCGCTGTCAATCCACTTCTTGGCCTCGGCTTCGCCGGCATGGGCCGTCATCGTGCCCAGCGCGCAGGCGGCCGCAAAGGCCATGGCGGTGTAACGCATCTTCATGGGTGTCTCCTCAGTCTGGCGTCTCACGGTTGCTGCCCCTGGTTGTCAAGGTCGCCTGAGCCCCGGGGCAGCACCGGGCCGGCATCCTGTTCTTGTTCTGTGGCGCGCTCAGCCTTTGCGCATGATCAGCGCCAGCACCGTCATGGACAGCACGAAGCTGATCCACACGCTCGGCTCCTCCGACAGGCTCAGCCAGGTCGCCATCTTCTCGGCCAGGCCGACGAAGATCAGGTTGATGTAGGCCGCGGTGAGCAAGCCGATGAACAGGCGATCTCCGCGGGTGGTCGCCATGGGCAGAAAGCCCTTGCGCAGCCGCGTCGGCGACTTGATCTCCCACACTGTCATGCCCACCAGCATCAGGGCGATGCAGGTGAAGAACACCGCCACCGGGGTCGTCCAGACCATCCAGTCGAACATCACAGATCTCCTTACACGCGGCCCATCGCGAAGCCCTTCGCGATGTAGTGCCGGACAAACCAGATGACGATGGCACCGGGCACGATGGTCAACACGCCGGCGGCGGCCAGCGTGGCCCAGTCCATGCCCGAGGCGCTGACCGTACGGGTCATGGTGGCCACGATCGGCTTGGCGTTGACGCTGGTCAGCGTGCGCGCCAGCAGCAGTTCCACCCAGCTGAACATGAAGCAGAAGAAGGCCGCCACGCCAACACCCGCCTTGATCAGCGGCAGAAAGATGGTGAGGAAGAAGCGCGGGAAGCTGTAGCCATCGATGTAGGCTGTTTCATCGATCTCACGCGGGATCCCGCTCATGAAGCCTTCGAGAATCCACACGGCCAGCGGCACGTTGAAGAGCAGGTGAGCCAGCGCCACGGCGATGTGCGTGTCCATCAGTCCCACGGTGGTGTAGAGCTGGAAGAACGGCAGCAAAAACACGGCGGGTGGCGTCATCCGGTTGGTGAGCAGCCAGAAGAACACGTGCTTGTCGCCCAGGAAACTGTAGCGGCTGAAGGCGTAGGCGGCCGGCAGCGCCACCGTCAGCGAGATCACGGTGTTCAGGCCCACGTAGATCAGGCTGTTGATGTAGCCCGAATACCAGCTTTCGTCGGTGAAGATGGTGCGGTAGTTGTCCCAGGTGAAGTGGCTGGGCCACAGGCTGAAGGACGACAGGATCTCCTCGTTCGTCTTGAAGCTCATGTTGACCATCCAGTAGATGGGCAGGAGTGCGAAGACGATGTAGGCGATCAGGAACAGGCTGCGCTTCTGGAATCGGCGTTCAGTCATGGACGGCCTCCGACTTGGTCTGGCCCAGGCTCTGCATCCAGTTGTAGAGGACGAAGCAGAACAGCAGGATGATGAGGAAATAGATCAGCGAGAACGCCGCAGCCGGGCCGAGGTCGAACTGGCCGACGGCTTTCTGCGTCAGGTACTGCGACAGGAAGGTGGTGGCATTGCCCGGACCGCCGCCCGTGAGCACGAAGGGCTCCGTGTAGATCATGAAGCTGTCCATGAAGCGCAGCAGCACGGCGATCATCAGCACGCCGCGCATCTTGGGCAGCTGGATGTAGCGGAACACGGCCAGCTTGCTGGCGCCGTCGATGCGGGCAGCCTGGTAGTAGGCATCCGGGATGGACCGCAGACCCGCATAGGCGAGCAGCGCCACCAGCGGCGTCCAGTGCCACACGTCCATCAGCAACACCGTCATCCAGGCGTGGGTGGCATCGCCGGTGTAGCTGTACTCGATGCCCAGTTGCTGCAGTGCATGGCCCATCAGACCGATGTCGGCACGGCCGAAGATCTGCCAGATGGTGCCGACCACGTTCCAGGGCACGAGCAGCGACAGCGCCACGATGACCAGGGTGGCCGACGCCTTCCAGCCCTGGGCCGGCATGCACAGCGCCAGCGCGATGCCCAGCGGCAGCTCCACCAGCAGCACGGCCAGCGAGAACTTCAGCTGGTTCCACAGCGCCGCATGCAATTCCTCGTCGCGCATGACGGCCGCGAACCACTCGGTCCCGACGAACACGCGTCGCTCCGGGCTGATGATGTCCTGAACCGAGTAGTTCACCACGGTCATCAGCGGCAGGATGGCTGAAAAGGCCACGCAGATGAACACGGGCAGGATGAGGAACCAGGCTTTCTGGTTCACAGGCTTGTTGGTCTGGCTCATGCCATGAGCTCCTCGTTCCTGTAGAAGCAGGTGTGCTCACCGAGGACGCGCAGTCCGACGGACGAGCCCACAGTGGGCGCCACGACATCCGGCGACAGGCGCGCCTTCAGCGTCTGGCCGGCTGCCTCGCAGGTCACCAGCTGGTAAGTTCCGATGTCCTGCACCTGGCGCACGGTGGCAGGCAGGGTGTCGGGCAGCCCGGAGGCTTCCACGCCCAGGTACTCCGGCCGGATGCCCAATCTCAGCGCCCCTTCCGGCAATCGGCCCACGCCCGGCGTGGCCGCCGACCCAAGCGGCACCCCGCCCACGTGCAGCACGCCCGCATCGACCTGAGCAGGCAGGAAGTTCATGCCCGGCGAGCCGATGAAGTGCCCCACAAAGGTGTGGGCCGGGCGCTCGAACAGGGCCTCGGGCGTGCCGAGTTGCACCACCTTGCCGCGGGTCATGACGACGACCTGATCGGCAAACGTCAGTGCCTCGACCTGGTCGTGCGTGACGTAGATGAGCGTGAGCCGCAGCTCGTGATGGATCTGCTTGAGCTTGCGTCGCAGCTGCCATTTCAGATGCGGATCGATCACGGTCAAGGGCTCGTCGAACAGCACGGCCGACACGTCCGGACGCACGAGCCCGCGGCCCAGCGAGATCTTCTGCTTCTGGTCTGCACTCAGCCCGGCTGCACGCTGATCGAGCTGGTGGCTCATCTCCAGCATCTCGGCAATCTGTCCCACGCGCTGGCGGATCTGGGCAGCAGGCACCTTGCGGTTCTTCAGCGGAAAGGCCAGGTTCTCGGCCACGGTCATCGTGTCGTAGATGACCGGGAACTGGAAGACCTGGGCGATGTTGCGCTGCTGCGGCGTCGCGCGTGTCATATCCTGGCCATCGAAGCGCACACTGCCATGCGAGGGCACCAGCAAGCCCGACATGATGTTGAGCATCGTGGTCTTGCCACATCCCGAGGGCCCGAGCAGCGCATAGGCGCCGCCGTCCTCGAAGGTCATCTTCAGCGGGGTCAGCGCGTAGTCGCTGTCCTCGCGGGGGTTCGGCTTGTAGGAATGAGCCAGATCCAGATCGATGCGCGCCATCAGCGGCCTCCTGTGTGGCCGGCGGGCCCGCGCACCGGGGCCACCAGCAGATCGCCCTGCGCATCGAAGGCATACGCCTGGCCGGGGCTGAGGTAAAGGGTCAGCGACGCGCCGAGTTCGAAGTCGTGCACGCCGGTCAACTGAGCGACCAGTTCGCCCACCAGCGTGTGCACGTGCACGAAGGTGTCCGAGCCCGAGATCTCCGCCAGTTGCACGGTGCCGGGCAGCGCCAGGTCGCCCGGCCGGCTGTGCACACGCAAGGCGCTGGCGCGCACGCCCACCGTGAGCTGGCGGGTCGCCTTCGGTGGCAGGGCGAGACTCAGCGTGGGGCCGCCTTGCAGGCGCACCAGATCGCCCTGCATCTCGGCCGGCATCAGGTTCATCGGCGGATCGCTGAAGGCCCGGGCCACGCGCAACGACCGCGGCCGGTGAAAGACTTCGGTTGTCGGCCCGTACTGCAGCACCTCGCCCTGGTCCATCACGGCCGTGTAGCCACCCAGCAGCAGGGCCTCGGCCGGCTCGGTGGTGGCGTACACCACCGTGGCGTCGCCCGCCGCAAACAGCGCGGACAGCTCCTCGCGCAGCTCTTCGCGCAGCTTGTAATCCAGGTTGACCAAGGGCTCGTCCAGCAGCATCAGCGGAGCCTGCTTGGCCAATGCGCGCGCCAGCGCCACCCGCTGCTGCTGTCCGCCAGACAGCGCCGATGGCAGCCGATCCAGAAACACCTCGATGTGCAGGCGCGCAGCCAGTTCGCGTACGCGCCGGTCGATGTCGGCCCGCGGCTGCCCCATCAGCTTGAGCGGTGAAGCGATGTTGTCGTACACCGTCATCGACGGGTAGTTGATGAACTGCTGGTAGACCATGGCCACATTGCGCTCGCGCACGGGCATGCCGGTCACATCCTGCCCGTCCACCCGGATCTTGCCGGTGGTGGGCACATCCAGTCCGGCCATCAGACGCATCAGGCTTGTCTTGCCGGCCTGCGTGGCCCCCAGCAGCACGGTCACGGCACCCGGCTCGGGCGACAAGGTGGTCTCGTACAGCCAGGTGTCGGCACCCACCTGTTTGGTGATGGCTTCCAGCGTGAGCTTCATGCGCGCGCCTTCTCGTCTTGATTCACGGGGTGGTTCTCCATCCAGTCGGCCACCTGCGCACGTTCGGCGGTGGTGAGGTGCAGACCGAGCTTGCTGCGGCGCCACAGCACGTCATCGGCCGTCACGGCCCACTCGTCGCGCTGCAGGTAGCGCAGCTCGGCTTCATACAGACCGGGTGCCACCTCGGCACCCAGGTCGCTCAATTGGTGAGCGGGACCCAGCACCCGCTCGACGCGCGCGCCATAGGCACGCGCCAGACGGCGGGCCAGCTCGGCAGGCAACCATGCATGGCGGGTGCGCAGCACACTGACGAATCGCTCGAAATCGGTATCCGGCCGCTGCGGGGTGCCGATCCAGGCGCGCAGGTCGCCCCCGGGCAGGCTGGCGCCTTCCGTCCAGGGTCGGCGGGCATCGCCGAGAAGACGCCCCACCTCGGTCGCGGCATCTTCGGCCAGCTTGCGGAAGGTGGTGATCTTGCCGCCCCATACCGTGAGCAAGGGCGCCCCGTCGGCCTGCGTTTCAAGCAGGTAGTCGCGCGTCACGGCCGAGGGATCGCCCGAGGCATCGTCGAGCAGGGGGCGAACACCGGAGTAGGTCCACACCACGTCGCTCGGGGAGATGGGCCGGGTGAAGTAGCGGCTGGCCTGCTCGCACAGGTAGGCGACTTCGTCTTCCCCGATGCAGGCATCGCGCGGATCGCCATGCAGTTCCTGGTCGGTGGTGCCGATCAGGGTGAAGTCCTGCTCGTAGGGGATGGCGAAGATGATGCGCTTGTCGGGGTTCTGGAAGATGTAGGCATGGTCATGCTCGAAGCAGCGCGGCACGACGATGTGCGAACCTTTGACCAGGCGCAGGCTGCGGGTGGCCAGGGCCTCGGTTCCCGCCGGGCGGGCCACACCGCGCAGGAAGCGCTCGGCCCACGGCCCGGCGGCGTTCACCATGGCACGTGCGCGCACGGTGTGCTCTCGCCCCCAGGCGTCCACGACGGTGGCCGTCCACTGCTGGGCGTCGCGGCGCACGCCCGTGCAGCGGGTGCGGGTGTGCACGGCTGCCCCCTTGTCGCGCGCATCGAGTGCATTCAGCAGCACGAGACGGGCGTCGTCCACCCAGCCGTCCGAGTAGACGAAGCCGCGGGTGTAACGCGGCTGCAGCGGCGCGCCCACGGCATCCGTCCGCAGGTTCACGCCGTGCGAGCCGGGCAGGACCTCGCGACGCGCCAGATGGTCATACAGGAACAGCCCCAGCCGGATCAACCACGCAGGGCGCATGGTCGGGTCGTGCGGCAGCACGAAGCGCAACGGCCACATGATGTGCGGCGCCGAGCGCAACAGCACCTCGCGCTCCTGCAAGGCCTTGCGCACCAGGGAGAACTCGTTGTATTCCAGGTAGCGCAGGCCACCGTGGATCAGCTTGGTGGACGCCGACGAGGTGTGCGCGGCAAGGTCGTCCTGTTCGACCATGAGCACGCGCCAGCCGCGCCCCGCGAGGTCGCGGGCGATGCCTGCGCCGTTGATGCCACCACCCACCACCAGCACATCGACGCTGGCGGGCGGCGCTTCGCCTCCGGGCGAAGAAGGGGTACGAGAGGTCAAGAAGGGTCTCCTGGCAAGGCGGGGGGCCTCCCATCAGGCCCTGATCCGAACCACCGATCATGCGCGAAAACTGCGCGAATGAATGCTCGCTTGGTTCGTTTTATGTTCGTCTTTTTCTTTTGTAGCAGCCTTGTCGCGCTTTCTCGCTCAGTGATTTCCCTATTAGCGGTTCGTTTTGTTCGTTTTAAGCTTCAGTTAATCATCGTTCGCGCAGCCCGACCGCGCCATCCGCACCTTTCCGGTTGACAAAAACGCGCGTTGCACGCGGCATGATTCGCCCATGAGCACCAAACCCCGTCACATCGCCTTGCTCGACGAGGTCCGCGCGCGCGGCACCGTCACCGTCGAGGCCCTGGCCGAGCAGTTCGGCGTCACGTTGCAGACCGTGCGGCGCGATGTGCAGCGTCTGGCGGAGGCCGGGCTGCTGATCCGTTTTCACGGGGGGGTCAGGATGCCCACCTCGACCACCGAAAACATCGCCTATCGGCAGCGACAGGAGCTGGAATCCGAAGGCAAGGCGCGCATCGCCCGCGCCGTGGCCGCACGCGTTCCCGACGGATGCTCGCTCATCCTCAACATCGGCACGACCACCGAGGCCGTGGCACGCGCCCTGATGCACCACAAGGGCCTGCGCGTGATCACCAACAACCTGAACGTGGCGGCCATCCTGTCCGACAACCCCGACTGCGAAGTCATCATTGCCGGCGGCGTGGTCCGCGCACGCGACCGGGGCATCGTCGGCGAAGCGACGGTCGACTTCATCCGCCTGTTCAAGGTCGACATCGGCCTGATCGGCATCAGCGGCATCGAGACGGACGGCTCGCTGCGAGACTACGACTACCGGGAAGTGAAGGTGGCACGCGCCATCATCGAGCAGTCGCGCCAGGTGTGGGTGGCTGCAGACCACAGCAAGTTCGGCCGGCCTGCCATGGTGCATCAGGCCCGCCTGGACGAGATCGACGCCTTGTTCACCGACACCGAGCCGCCCGAGCCCTTCCCCGCCCTGCTGCAGGACGCGGGCGTGGAATGTGTGGTGGCCCAGCCCTGACGAAAGCACACCATGACCTATCTGCTGGCCCTGGACCAGGGCACATCCAGCTCACGCAGCATCGTCTTCCGCACGGATGGATCGATCGCGGCGATGGCACAGCGCGAGTTCCGCCAGATCTATCCTCAGCCCGGCTGGGTCGAACACGATCCGCGCGAGCTGTGGTCCACCCAGCTCGACACCGCGCGCGAGGTGTTGCACAAGGCCGGCGTGACGGCTGCAGCCATCCGCGCCATCGGCATCACCAACCAGCGCGAAACCACGGTGGTGTGGAACCGCCGCACGGGTGAGCAGATCTACAACGCCATCGTGTGGCAAGACCGGCGCGCCGAACCCGTCTGCGCCGAGCTGCGGGCACAGGGCCACGGCGAGCGGGTTCAGGCCCTGACCGGGCTGCGCATCGACGCGTACTTTTCAGCCACCAAGCTGAAGTGGATCCTGGACCATGTCGATGGGGCGCGCGCCGCGGCGGTGCGCGGCGAACTGGCCTTCGGCACGGTCGACACCTGGCTGGTGTGGCAGCTGACCGAGGGCCGGGTGCACGCCACCGACGTGAGCAACGCGGCGCGCACCATGCTGTTCAACATCCACACGCAGCAATGGGACGATGAACTGCTGGCCCTGTTCGGCATCCCGCGGGCCATGATGCCCGAGGTGCGCCCCTCGTCGGCGCACTTCGGCGATACCACTGCGCTGGGGGGCGAGCTGACGATCGGCGGCATCGCTGGCGACCAGCAGAGCGCGCTGTTCGGCCAGGCCTGTTTCAAGGCCGGGCTGGCCAAGAACACCTATGGCACGGGCTGCTTCATGCTGATGCACACGGGCGAACAGGCCCAGGCCAGTACCAACGGCCTCATCACCACGGCCGCCGCGCAACCGGGACCGACGCCGGCCTATGCCAACGAAGGCAGCGTGTTCATTGGCGGCGCGGTCGTCCAGTGGCTGCGCGACGGCCTGCGCGCCATCCAGGCCTCAAGCGAGGTGCAGCAGCTGGCAGAGAGCGTGCCCGATGCGGGCGGCGTGGTCTTCGTGCCCGCCTTCACAGGCCTGGGCGCACCCTACTGGAATGCCGACACGCGCGGTGCCATCGTCGGGCTGACCCGCGGCTCGACCGTGGCCCACATTGCCCGCGCGGCGCTGGAAAGCATTGCCTTCCAGAGCGCGGCCCTGCTGCAGGCCATGAGCCGAGACGCGGTCGCACGCGGCGGGGCGCCGGTCAGCGAGCTGCGGGTCGACGGTGGCGCCTGCGTCAACAACCTGCTGATGCAGATCCAGGCCGATCTGCTGGGCATCCCGGTGGTGCGACCCAAGGTGATCGAAACGACCGCCCTGGGCGCCGCCTACCTGGCTGGTCTGCATACGGGTGTCTACAAGGACCTGGCGGAGCTGGAAGCCCAGTGGCAGGTCGACCGGCGTTTTCTGCCGACGCTGTCGCGCGAAGAAGCCGAGCGCCGCATGGCGCAGTGGGAGCACGCGGTGCGCCAGACCGTGGCGCCCTGAGCACTCAGGCTTCGCGCCGCTGCAGGTGCAACGCCACGCGCTGGGCCTTCGGCAGCGCAGCCCGCGCCCGCAGCTGGCCACAGCCGCCGTCCACGTCCTGGCCGGCCGAGTGACGCAGCTTGGTCAGCACGCCGGCACGGTGCAGGGTGCGCGCGATCTCGGCGGCCTTCTCCCATGACGGGCGCTGGTAGGGCAGCTCGGGCACGCTGTTGTACGGGATCATGTTCATCAGCGCGTACTTGCCCTTGAGCAGGCGCACGATGCCCTCGATCTCATCGGGCCCGTCGTTGATGCCGTCCAGCAGCGTCCACTGGTACTGGATCGGGTAGCCGGTGGCCCGCGCATAAGCCTCGCCAAGCTCGACGAGTTCAGCCGGGTCCATGCGGGGGGCACGGGGCAGCAGCTCGGCGCGCAGATCGGGCTTGGTCGTGTGCAGCGACAGCGCCAGCGCCGGCTTGACGCGGCCGCGCGGCAGCTGCTCGAACACCCGGTGATCGCCCACGGTCGAGAAGACCAGGTTCTTGTGGCCGATGTTGCCGACGGTGCCCAGCAGGTCGATGGCTTCCAGCACGTTCTCGAGGTTGTGCGAGGGCTCACCCATGCCCATGAACACGACCTTCTTGACCGGGCGACGCGTGCGGGCCAGCGCCACCTGGGCCACGATCTCGCCACTGGTGACCTGGCGCACCAGGCCTTCCTTGCCGGTCATGCAGAACACGCATCCCACGGCGCACCCCACCTGGGTCGACACGCACAGGCCATCACGCGGCAGCAGCACGCTTTCCACGGTCTGGCCATCGGCCAGCTCGACCAGCAGGCGCGCCGAACCGTCTTCACCGGGGTGCTCGGATTTCAGCCGCGCCAGGCCGGCCAGCTCGGCGGTGAAAGCCGGCAACATGCTCCGCACGGCCTCGGGCAGAAAGTCCTCGGGCTTGCGGCGGCCGTGGTCCTGCGGCAGGGCCTGCGCCCACAGGCGCAGCACGCGCTGCTCGTGAAGGGGACGGGCGCCGTGCTCGCGCAGGCGCTGGCGGAGGGTCTCGATGCGCATGGATCAGGGAAAAGGCAGGCCGGCAGTGTAGGCGCTGCGGGCGCGGGCTGTCATGCGCCGAGGTGCGCCGGCCTTCAGTGCCAGAGCAGGCCCAACAACAGCCAGCCCCCCGTGACAAGCAGCATCCACGCGAACAGCGTCCTCATGCGCTGCTCGGGCAGGCGGTGCGCCAGCGCCACGCCGGCCGACACCGTCAGCATGCCGCTGGCGGCCAGCGGCAGCCCCATGTGCCAGTCAACCCGGTGGGCCTGCGCGTAGCTCAGCAGCGCGATGATGGAACTGGGCGCGACCAGCGCCAGCGACAGGCTCTGCGCCACCGTCTGACGCTGTGCGAACACGCCGGTGAGGATCGGGGTGGCGACCAGCCCGCCGCCGATGCCGAGCAGGCCCATGCTCGAGCCCCCCACCATGCCGACCAGCGGGATGTAACGTTCGGGCACGCGGGGGGTGGCCTCGTCGGGCCGGCCTTGCGCGGCGGCACGCTGGCGGGCCCGCAGCTGCCACAGCAGCCGCCAGGCCAGCAGCATCAGGAAGACGCTGAACACCGTGCGCAGCAGCGCCGAAGGCAGGCCGATGGCCACCTGGGCCACGAGCCAGGTGGTGGCCGTGGCGCACAGCCCGATGCCCAGCGCGCGGGGCAGCGGCACCGGATACAGGCGGCTGTAGCGCCACCAGCCCACCAGCAGGTTGGGCACCATCATGACCAGTGCCGTGCCCTGCGCCAGGGCCTGGTCCATGCCATAGCCCAGCACCAGCAGCGGGATGGCGATGATGCCGCCCCCGATGCCGAACAGCCCCCCGAAGAAACCCATCAGGGCGCCCAGCAGCAGCGCGGGCAGGAAGGCGAGCAGGTCGGCAGGAAACAGCATGCCGTCATGATGATTGGCAGCCTCCTCCGCATCAATGGCGGCCTATTCATTTGATTCGTGCGTTCAGTGCAAGAATGTGGCTGCCCCGCGTGTTCCTTGCCCGACCGCCTGCCGATGCCCTCGTCCACCTCCCAGTCCACCCAGGCCGACCTGGCCTTCTTCACCACGCTGGCACGGCACCCCAGCCTGGCCGCCGCCGCACCCGAGCTCGGCCTGTCGGCGCCGGCCGTGAGCCGCCGGCTGGCCGCGCTGGAACACCGCCTGGGCGTGCGGCTGCTCAACCGCACCACACGGCGGCTGAGCCTCACGCCGCAGGGCGAGCGTTATCTGGAAGAAGGTGGGCGCTTGCTGCGCGAGATCGAGCAGCTGGAACGCGCCCTGGGCGCCAGCCGCGACGCGCCGCGGGGTCTGCTGCGCATCAACGCCACCTTCGGCTTCGGCCGCCGCCATCTGGGCCCGGCGGTGTCCGACTTCGTGCGACAGCACCCAGCCGTCGAGGTGATCCTGGAGCTGACCGACCGGCCGCTGGACCTCACGGCCCATGCGATGGACATCGGCATCCGCTTCGGCGTGCCGCCCGATGCGCGCGTGCTGGCACGGCAGATCGCGGCCAACCGGCGCCTGCTGTGCGCCGCACCGGCCTATCTGGCCGCCCACGGCACGCCAGCGCATCCACGTGATCTGGCGCGGCACCAGTGCATCGTCATCCGGGAAAACAATGCGGCGTACAACACCTGGCACCTGTCGGACGGACGCCAGCAGGACACGGTGAAGGTGCGGGGCGCCCTGGCCAGCAACCATGGCGAGATCGCCGTGGACTGGGGCCTGGCCGGCCACGGCATCCTGTTGCGTTCGGAATGGGATGTGGCGCCCTACCTGCGATCAGGGGCGCTGCAGCGCGTGCTGCCGGCATGGTCGGACCCTTCGGCCGACATCCATGCCATCTACCCGCAGCGGCACCATCTCTCGGCCACCGTGCGGGTGTTTCTGGACTTTCTGGCAGACCGCTTCGCGGCCTATCGCCCCGACTCGCCGCAGCAGGCGGCCAGCTGGTGACCGCGGGGGTCAGTTGCGGCGCGGGGCCGGCGCGTAGTTGCCGCTGCGCTCGATGTGGCGGAAGGTGATGCGGCCCTTGGTCAGGTCGTACGGCGAAAGTTCGAGCGACACCTTGTCACCCGCCAGGATGCGGATGTGATGCTTCTTCATCTTGCCGGACGTGTAGGCCACCAGCTGGTGTCCGTTGTCCAGGGTGACGCGAAAACGAGAGTCGGGCAGGACTTCGTCAACGACGCCGTTCATTTCGATCAGTTCTTCTTTGGCCATGGAATGGAACCGGTTGGACGCCCGACAGACGCAACGGCGACGGCCGCGGCCAAAGCATCAGGCAAGACAACGAAAGAAACCTTCGAGTGTAGCATGGCGGCCACACCCCGTCCAGCCTCCAGCCGACGCACCTCCGGCGCCGAGATGCTCAGACGCCCGCTTCGAGCTGAGCGCGACCCGGCAGGGGCCCCAGGGCCGGGGCATTGCGCGTCAGGATGACGTGCATGACGCAGCCGGGCAGGAGCGCCATGCCGCGGAGCTGTACCCGGTGCTCCGTCAAGGTGAAGCTGGCCTCCACCAGGGCGTGGCCCAGCGCCATGACCTCGCCCGCCCGCCCCATGGCCTGCAGCAGTGCGCGCCCCTGAGCGGCCATCGCCTGGGCCTCCTCCGGGGTGCCGCTGTGGGCCACCACGACCTGGCTCTGCAGGTTGAACAGGCACACGCGCTGCACGCCCGGCTGGCGCAGCAGGTGGTGCACGCAGCGCTGTGCCAGCAACTCGGTGTCGTTCACCACCAGGCTGTCCGGCCGCTCGGCGGCGGCCGGGGGCGGTGCCACCAGGGCCAGCGTGCGCAGGATCAGGCGCTGCCCCGCGGCCATCCTGTCCTGCATCTGGTTCCAGGTGGAGCCCAGGTAGATCCAGAGCTGATCGGCCCGCCGCACGGCGGGGGCCATCCGGGCCGGGATGCCGGTTTCGGCGCGAAAACGGGTGATCTCGTTGACGAAATCCGGCGAGGTCCTTGCCGGCATGAAGATCAGGTTGCGGCACAGCCAGCCAGTGCGCTGGCGGTGGATCTCGTTGCGCAGCGTGTCGGTGGCCTGGGCTCGCAGCGAGGCCGACTGGTCCGGCACCAGCAGCGCCACCAGCTCGGCCCGCGCCATCAGCATCAGGCCGAGCTGAATGCGCGTCGCCTCGTCGGCGCCAGCATCCACGTCGGCACAGAAGACCCGTACCGCGCCGCCATCCTGCGTGGGGCTGTCGAGGAAGAACAGCGTGGCGAGGGTATCGCCGTAGCCTTGGCGCCGAACCACCAGCCGCTGCACGGGCCAGCCGGACGCCCGGGAGATGTCGAGCAGCCCCCGGCGGGCGCGTCCGCCGCCCAGGTCGGCGATGGCCATGTAGCGCAGTGAGCTCTGCTCCAGCTGCATGCGCAGGGCTTGCGCCGGATCGCACGAGACGAAGAGCTCGCGCACGTGCCGCCCCACCGGTTCTCCGATGTCGGCTGGCACGGTGCGGCCGCGGGCGGACACGGGCTCGGCCAATTCGGTGACAACGTTGGTGTCAGCCCAGAATCGGGCCGGTGCAGGCTCGTGGGAGTCGGTGGACATCCCGAAACTGTCGCACTGCCGTCCCCATCACACCATTGGCCGGATGGCTAATTCCACCCTCAGTGCGGCTTGCGGGGCCCCTTGAACGAATGGGGGGTGTAGACGTTGCCCGCCTTGTCGACCCGGGGACGGGCACGGCGCGCACGGTTGATCACCTCTTCGGCGGCCTTGGCCGCGGCCTGCTGGTCGGCACGGCGCCGCACCAGGCGCCGCACACCGTGCACAGCCCCCCGGGCCCGACGCCATCCGGCGAGGCCGACGCGGTCACGCCAGAAACGGTCGAAGCGGGCACGCCGTGCAGGCCCGAGCAACAGGCGAACGAGCAGCACGCCGCACACGAGCGCGACAGCCAGAGCGATCCACGACGACATACCGGCAACCATGGTGGCATGCTAGCGCGAAGCGGTCGGCCTGTGTATGCGGCACGCGCTCAGCGGCGCAGGACGATGTGGGCGCCAGCCGGCACGTCGGCCTCGTCCACATAGGCAATCGCCCCCGGGATGTTGGCCACCGCCAGCAGCAGGTCGGGCAGCGGCCACACCTCGCGCGGGGGCACCCCCTTGCCGACGTAACGGCGCACCGTCCAGTAGGCGGTGTAGCCGTCTTCGGTCTGCTGCAGGTAGTCGGCCAGGAAGCGCTGACGCAGGGCGTGTCCGGCCGGCGCGTGCAGGGGCACGACGGGCACACCGTCGACCTCGATCACGCGGCCGGTGTAGATGCGCTGGACGGTCTGCAGGTCGAGCTTGCGCACGTTCGGGTGTGCGATGACGACGACGCCGGCGTGTGCAAGCACCGCCGATCCGAGGCCGAGCGTCAACACCAGCGTGCGCAGCACCATGAGGAGGCAGCGAGGGAAGCGGAACATGGTGGCCTCCCCGTCAGAACACGAAGCTGTAACTGATCGACAGCGTGTTGATCAGGTCATGGGAGACCGGGGGCCCCCCCGCCGGACTGTCGACCATGGCCGATCGCCGGCCGATGCGGGTGCGCATCCATTCGCCCTTGAGCCGGCTCTGCGGCGACACGGCGTACGACAGGCCCAGCGCCACCGAGTTCTGGTCGTACACCGGAATGCTGTCGGCGGCCGCGCGCTGGGCGACGGCGAGCTCCGGCAAGGGCGCCGCCTGGGCCGATGCCTCGAGTGCCATCGCGTTGCGCCACGAGTCGCCGGTGCTCTTGAGGCGCGACAGCAGCACATAGGGCGTGAAGCGGTCGGCACGGTACAGCAGCGCCGCGTAGGCCCCGAGGGTGTCGGCGCCCAGGTCGGTGCGGTGCTGGAAGCTGCGCGCCACCTCGCTGACCAGGCGCCAGTTCGGCGTCAGCTGCAGGTCGGCACCAAAGGTCACGACGTGGTTGACGATGGACGGCGTGGTCTCCACGCCGGGGCCGGGCAGCAGGTCGCTGACCTGGTAGTAGCTGCCGAAGGGCGAATCGACCAGCGGATAGCGGCGCTCCAGGGGCTGCCCGTCCCGCCGCCGGGTCTGCGCGCGGTACAGGCTGGTACGGAAGGTGTGGGCACCGTCCAGCTTCAGGGTCAGCGCCGCCCCCACCACCGAGGTGCGCACGCGGATGAAATCGGCCCCGGTGTCCCGGGTGTGGTAGCGCACACTGAGGTTGTCGGCCCCGACGTAGGCGTCCAGCGACCATTCCCCGGCCGGCTGCAACCACGTCCGCGAGACCGACAGCCCCGTCATGTCGGTGCTGGGCGCGATGCCGTAGACCTCGGCGGGCAGGCGCAGCAGGTCGTAGGTCTGGCCGACGTCGCGGTTCTCGGTGTTCAGGAACAGCGGCAGGCGCTGCTTGCCCAGGCGCAGCAACCAGTCGTTGTCGGGCCGCCAGGACACGAAGGCCCAGGTGGGTGTGCGCTGCACGCCGTGGTCGTCCTTCAGGGAGGGCGCCACGGTCAGCTGCACCGTGGCCGACCAGGTCGGGGCGATCTGGAGGTCGAGCTGCCCGCCGAGCACCGAGTCCCGCTTGAGCGAGCCCGACTCCGACAGAAAGCGCTGGAAGTCGTAGGACTGGTCGGTCCGGGCCCAGCCCGCGGTCCCGAACCCGGACAGGCGCCAGTCGAGCTGCTGTGCATGGGCCGGCGCAGCCGACAGGGCACACGCCAGGAACAAGGCCGCAGCGCCGCAGGCGCGCACGGGGGGGAACGAAACTGGCAGGTCAGTCGACATCGTGGTCACGCCAGGTGTGGGCAATGGACTGGAACTGGTCGATCGTCGCATGGAAAGCCGCCACGACCTCCGGGTCGAAATGGGTCCCGACCCCCTCGTCGATCAGGTGGACGGCTTCCTCGTGCGAGAACGGGATCTTGTAGGGGCGGCGGCTGATCAGCGCGTCGTACACGTCGGCCACGGCCATCAGGCGGGCGGCCAGCGGGATCTGCTCGCCCTTCAGGCCGTCCGGGTAGCCGGTGCCGTCCCAGCGCTCGTGGTGGGAGCGCGCGATCTGCATGCCGTAGGTCAGGAAGTCGGCGTCCTCGCCCAGCCGTTCGGCCGCGCGGCGCAGCATCTCCCAGCCATGCACGGCATGCGAGCGCATGATGGTGCGCTCCTCCTCGGTGTGCTTGCCGGGCTTGAGCAGGATGTGGTCGGGGATGGCGACCTTGCCCACGTCGTGCAAAGGGGCTGAACGGGCAATGTGGTCGATGGTCTCGGGTGTGAGCACGTCAAGATGACGTCCCTGCTCGTAGAAGTACTTCGCCAGCGTGCGCACGTACTCCTGTGTGCGCTTGACGTGGTGGCCGGTTTCCTCGTCCCGGAACTCGGCGAACGAGATCATCACGTGCAGCGTGGCCTCGCGCAGCTGGTCCACCTGGCTCAGGCGCCGCGCCAGTTCGCGCTCGAGCCATTCGGCACGGTCGATGAGCTCGTCCTGGTAGGCCTTGATCTGCAAATGGGTGCGCACGCGCGCCTGCACCACCGGGGGGCTGACCGGCTTGTGGATGAAGTCGGCCGCGCCGACCTCGAAGCCCTTGGTCTCGTCCTCGACCTGGCTCATGGCCGTGAGGAACAGCACGGGGATGACGGCCGTGGTCGGGTCGGCCTTCAAGCGGCGGCAGACTTCGTAGCCGTCCATCTCCGGCATCATCACGTCCAGCAGGATGAGGTCGGGCCGGTCACGCCGGGCGATCTCGAGCGCCTTGGCACCCGAGGCCGCCAGCTTGACGCGGTAATGGCGGTTGAGCAGCCCGGCAAGCAGGCTGAGGTTGGCCGGGGCGTCGTCCACGACGAGCACGGTGGCCTGAGGAGAAGAAGGCAGGGTGCTGGTCATGGCGTTCGGGCCGAATCATCCAGGTCGCTGAGCAGGCCGAACGCCGAGTCGAAATCACAGCGTTCCAGGGCCGATGCCAGGCGGGCTGCCGTCAGCGGGGGCAGCCAGTTCACAAAGTCGTTGCGGTGTCGTTGCCACAGGGCCAGGGCCTCGCTGTCGCTTTCGGCGGCCAGGCGGCGCAGTTCCTCGGCCAGGGCCAGATCGCGGGGCTGCGGTGCGTGGGCGGGTGGCTGCTGCGGTGCGGCCGGCGGCGGGGCGCTGCTGGCATCGAGATGGGCACGGAGGGCCGGCAGCAGGCGCTGGATCTCGGACACCACGGCGTCGAGTGCCGGCGGGGCGTTGTCCGCCGCGTCCGGTGACTGCGCAGCCAGCTCCAGCATGGTGGTATGCAGGGCCAGGCCATCGTGCCCGATGGTGCCGGCCAGCCCCTTGAGGGTGTGGGCCTCGCGGGCCAGGTCGTCCCAGGCGCGCTCCTGCTGGGCGGCACGCAGGATGTCGGGCAGGTGGCGTGCGTGCAGCAGGAAGCTGCGCAGCGTGCGGTTGTAGAAGCCGATGTCGCCCTCGAAGCGGGCCAGCGCCAGCTCGGCGTGCAGCCCGTCGATCTGGGGCAGGGCCTGGGCAGCAGGTCCGACCGCGGGATTCCCGAGTGGCATGTGCACCGTTTCCTGCAGCGAGCCGAAACCGGTGGGGGCGCCGGTCACGGGCACGGGCACATAGGGCGCCAGCGTCTCGTACAGCAGGCCCGGGTCCAGCGGCTTGGTGAGGTGGCCGACCATGCCGAGCGCCAGGCAGCGGTCACGCTCTTCCTGCATGGCATGCGCCGTCAGCGCGATGATGGGCAGGCGGGACAGCGCTACGTCGGCCCGGATCTCGCGGGTGGCCTCGTAGCCGTCCATCACCGGCATCTGCAGGTCCATCAGGACGACATCGAAGCCGTCGACACCGGCCTGGCGCAGGCGCTCCAGGGCCTCGCACCCGTTGCTGGCCACCGCCACACGGGCGCCCCGGCGGGCCAGCAGTTCGATGGCCAGTTGCTGGTTGAGCAGGTTGTCTTCGGCCAGCAGCACCCGCAGGCCGTCCAGCCGCAGCCCCTCGTGGGGCGCGCCCGGGCGGCTGTGCTCCGGCATGCTGACGCCCAGCAAGCGAGCCAGCATGGCGCGCAGGCCCTCGGGCAGGATGGGCTTGTTCAGGAAGCCGCTGGCACCGGCCTGCATGGCCGAAATGCGCAGGCTGTCGAGGCCGTAGGCCGAGGCCACCACGATCTCCAGCCGCGGGGCCATGCGCCGCAGCTCCGCCATCACGGCCTTGCCGTCCATGCCGGGCATGACCCAATCCAGCAGGACCAGGTCGTAGGGGTGGTCTTCCGCCAGCGCAGCCTGCACGGCGGCCAGCGCCTGCGTGCCGTCCTCGGCCACGTCGATGCCGCCGGGCGGTTCGCTGCCCACGTCGAGCGAGCGCAGCAGACTGCGCAGCGTCAGGCGGGTCTCGGCCTGGTCGTCGACCACGAGCACGCGCAGGCGCGAAACCGGCATGCCGGCCAGTGCCAGCTGCGGCATCGGCGCCATGCGCATCGGCAGGATCACCGTGAAGCACGAGCCCTTGCCCACCTCGCTGGTCACCTTGATCGTGCCGCCCATCAGCGTCACCAGCCTCCGCGTGATGCTCAGCCCCAGGCCGGTGCCGCCATAGCGGCGGGTGGTGGAGCCGTCGGCCTGGGTGAACTCCTCGAACAGCCGGCTGAGCTGCTCGTCGTTCATGCCGATGCCGGTGTCGCTGACATCGAAGCGCAGGCTCAGCTGGGCGCCCTCCTGCGCCACGACGTAGACGCCCAGCTTGACGTGGCCGTGGTGGGTGAACTTCACGGCGTTGGACACCAGGTTGGTCAACACCTGTCCGAGGCGCAGGGCATCGCCATAGACGCACCCGGCCTCGTTGAGCAGGCCCTGGCTGCCGAACTCGCACAGCAGCTCCAGTTCCTTTTCCTGGGCACGCTGGCGCAGCAGCATCAGCGTGTGGCCCACCACGTCTTCCAGGCGCATCGGGGCCGATTCGAGCTCCAGCTTGCCGGCCTCGATCTTGGAGAAGTCGAGGATGTCGTTGATGACGCCCAGCAGCGTGTCCGACGCGGCCCGCACCTTGTTGAGGTAGTCGCGCTGCTGCTCGTCGAGGTCGGTCTGCAGCGCCAGGTGCGTCATCCCGAGGATGGCGTTCATCGGCGTGCGGATTTCGTGGCTCATGTTGGCCAGGAACATGGACTTGGCCCGCGTCGCGCTTTCGGCCTGGTCGCGTGCAGCCCTGAGTTCTTCCTGGATGCGGGCCCGCCGCGCCAGGTCGTCCTCGACGGCCTGCGCCATGCCGTTGAGTGCATGGCCGAGCGTGTCAAGCTCCTCGACCCAGCGGCTACGGTCACCCGTGCGCGCGGCATAGTCCCCCTGGGCGATCAGGCCGGCGACGCCCCCCAGGCGCTCGATGGGATTGAGCAGACGGGTGCGCAGGACATACAGAGCAAAGACCAGGGCCGGGACCATGATGAGGTCCAGCACCAGGGCGTAGCCGATGAAACGCTGAAGGTGGGCCGACGCTTCCCGTCGTTCGCGCGAGGTGCGCTCGTCGGTCGCCCGTCCCAGCTCACCGACCGCCTGAGCCAGGTCAGCGGTCTGGGCCTCATAACGGGGTGAATGGACCAGCTCGCTGGCATAGGGCAGGTCCGGGGCGCCTTCGGACACGTAGGCCTGCTTCTCGCGGTCGAACAGCCCCTGGGCAGCCGCAAAGGCCTCTTGCTCGCTTTTCTTGAGCCGCTCGGTGGCCGATACCACCTGGTTCATGGCCGCCAGTTCGGTGGCGCTGAAATCGAGGGCGCGCATCCGGTCGATCAGCGACACGCCCTGCTGCCCTTCCGGCAGCGCGTGGCCGCGCCGGCCGGCAATGACGTCATCCCAGTAGAGCTGGGGGTTGTCGGTGTCCGGGCCCGGCTTGCTGCCCTCGCGGATGGCCAGGATGTCGTAGTAGTACAGCAGGTAGCGCGGGTTGCCCGTGGCGGCGTACGAGCGCACCAGGCGCCCCAGCAGTTCGGTCTCGTGCCGCAAGGCGGTGACGACGCGCAGGGTTTCGGCGCGGCGCTCGATGGCGGCCTCGTTGGACTGGTACGCGCCGCGGATCAACAGCAGAAAGCTGACGTTGGCCAGCAGGCCGACCATCACGGCGACGAAGAACCAGCGGGAGACGGTCTGCAGCTTCATGGCCGCGCCCCTTCGACGGCCCGGGCAGCCGCCCACGCCGTCTCACCGCCACGCAAGGACGGACGGCGGCAGGACGAATCGGCATGACAGGCAGGCACGCCTCGATCGGGGCGGGATTTCATCACTTCGGATTGTGCGCGTTCGCGCCGTGTCCGCTCGTCCGGAATACAGGGCATTGATCGGCCATATGTCACACAAGCCGCCCCCGATGCGAGGGGGCTGCCCCACGCCTTTCTGCGCGGGCACGCAAGGACGCGTTCACGCGGGATCCGGTCGGTCATTGGTACCCCCTGGAACCTCGGTGGACACCCCGCCCCGGACCCGGTCACGTCCGGACCGTTTGGCGTCGTACAGGCAGCGGTCTGCGGCGGGCAGGGCGGCATCCACCAGGCCCTGCTCCACCTGGGACACGCCCGCGCTGGCCGTGACGCGGAACGCACGCTCGTCCGCCTCGAAGGACGCGTGCCGCAGCGCTGCGCACACCTTGCTTGCCACTCGCTCGGCCCCCATCAGATCGGTTTCTGGCAGCAGCAGCACGAACTCCTCGCCGCCCCAACGCCCGGCGGCATCCACGCGGTCACGGGTGCAGGCCTTCAGGATGCGGGCAAAGGCGGCCAGCACTTCGTCGCCGGCCGGGTGGCCGTGGCGGTCGTTGACGCACTTGAAATGGTCGATGTCGAACATCACCAGGGTCAGCGGGCGGCCGCTGCGGGCCTGCCGATGGGCCTCTCGCGCCAGGCGCTCCATGAATGCCCGGCGGTTGAGCAACCCGGTGAGGGCGTCGGTCCGGCCCAGCGTCTCGAGCTCACGCTGCCGCCGCTGCAGCACCTCGGCATAAAACAGCATCATCGCCATATAAGGCAGCCAGGCCGCGGCAAACACGATGCGGGTCCACCCGGTCCACCACGGGTTCATCGCACCCCCTGCATAGACGGGCCCGGCCAGCAGGGGCACGGCCAGCCCGGCCCAGACGGCGAGCACCCCGCCGGCCAGGCACGACAGGGCCAGCACGGTGGCCAGCCGCATCTGTGCCCAGCTGAACAGCGCACGGGCGAGCACCAGCTGCGCCATGAATACCATCGGCATCGGCGTGTCGGTCGGCCCGTAGGTCACCGTGAGCAGCGCCGAGCCCACCAGGCTGGGCACCAGCATCTTCGCGACCAGGCCGGGCGGCGGGGCTACCGTGCGCAAGGGCC
This sequence comes from uncultured Aquabacterium sp., assembly GCF_913773725.1. Taxonomy (GTDB): domain Bacteria; phylum Pseudomonadota; class Gammaproteobacteria; order Burkholderiales; family Burkholderiaceae_C; genus Aquabacterium. The sequence continues at coordinate 30,488 of NZ_CAJYGK010000161.1, forward strand.
AGGCCCGCCCCACCTGCAAGCCTTGCCACGCCAGCAGGGCAGACAGGGCCAGGTGCACGCCGATCAGGACCGGGCGGTGAAAGGCGTCGGCCCCTGCCCATCCCAGCAGGGCAGCCGACTGCGCCCACCACAGCACGGCCAGTTGCGGCCAGACACCCAGCGCGAACAACACGACCCCACGGGCGTCCTGACGCCGCACCAGTCCCCGTGCGACCCGTGCCGACAGCGTCTGCCAGGCCTGCCTCATGTCGATGCCTCCCGAAGCCGGCGCAGGCACACCCGGTCGCGGCCCAGGGCCTTGGCAAGATAGAGCTGCTGGTCGGCCTCGCGCAGGGCCTGGCGGGCGTCACCGGCCGCGCAGACGGCGCCGCCCATGCTGACCGTCAGGGCGAACGGCGCCAGTGGGTCTCCGAAGCGCTGTCGGGCCACGGTGGCCCGCAGGCGAGCACACACCGCTTCGGCCTCGTCCAGGTCGGTGTCGGGCAGAAGCAGCGCAAACTCCTCCCCGCCGATGCGCGCTGCCAGGTCGGTGGGGCTGCGCACCCCGGCCATGAGCACCCGCCCCAGGGCACACAGCACCGCATCGCCTTGCAGGTGGCCCCAGGTGTCATTGACCTGCTTGAAATGGTCGGCGTCCACCAGCACCAGGCAGAAGGCCTGACCGGTGCGGTTGCGCCGGGCCACCTCGGCCTCCAGGGCCTCCATCAAACGACGCCGGTTGGCCAGCCCGGTCAACGGATCGGTGTGCGACAGCGCATCGAGCTGCTGGTGCACCGCATCGAGCCGGGCGAACAGCAAGCCGCCCAGCGCCATCAGCACCACCCCGCCGCACACCAGCACGAAGGTCCGCCACCCCAGCCAGCTGGCCATGGCGGTCGGGTCATCGAACAAGGCGGGCCGCAACGCGGGGGCATAACGCCACCAACCGGCCAGCACGCCCAGGTCGTAGGCCGCCAGCCCGAGCGTGCAGGCCAGGGCCACCACGCGCAGAGGGCCAGGCTCGAACAGCAACACCCCCACCATGAGGACACCGATGAGGACGATGCTGGACGGCGCGGTGTACGGTCCGTACAGCACGGTGACCAGGGTATAGGTGATCCCCACGGTCAGACAGACGACCCGCGTCGGCCAGACACACGGGGTTGTGGCATCGCGCGAGGGCCAGACCCATGCGCCCACCAGCACGTTCACAGCACAGGCCAGCAACAGGGGCCACTGGGTGGCCCGCACCAGGTCTGCATCCAGGGCACCGACCAGCGCCGGATCGGCCGCGGCGGTGCGGTGCACGATCACCAGCATCAGGAAAAAGGGCACGGAAGCCCCCACGGCCAGCAGCACCCGCCGAGCGGGGGTCGTGCTGGCGAGCAGGCGCTCCAGCGAGGCGCGCATGAATCCGGTACTCCCGGTCCGGTGCACCCGGACCTCCAGTCAAAGTTTGACACTTCGGCGCGCCGATGTCTTGACCCAACCCCAGGGATGGACCTCCCTCTTGCGAGCGAGGAAACGCCCCAACTCCGCTATGCTGAGCGGCATGAAACTGATCGCTCGCTGGCTGCTGCTGGCCTGTGCCCTCGTCCTGCTCACGCAGTGGGACATCGGCTTGTCGGTACGCAGCTTTGGCGCCGCCCTCATCGCGGCCTTCGTCATTGGACTGCTCAACGCGGTCGTGCGGCCTTTGCTGGTCATCCTCACCCTGCCTGTCACGCTGATGACGCTGGGGCTGTTTCTGTTCGTCATCAATGCGCTGACCTTCCAGATGGCCTCCGGCCTGCTCGAAGGTTTTCAGGTCTCGGGCTTCGGCGGCGCGCTGCTGGGATCGATCCTGTACAGCATCTGGGGCCTGGTGATCGACCTGGCACTGGAACGGGTGTTCAGCCGCGGTGGCGCTCCGCGCGCCTGACGTCGGCGCCTGAAACCGGCGCCCCTGCCCGTCAGAGCGGCACGCTGCGGGCCAGCACGCCGGCCAGCGCGTGGCGCACCGTGGCTTCGCGCACCGCGCTGCGATCCCCCGGGAACACCCGGCATTCGGCGTGGGCCCCTGCGGCCGTGGCCCACGCGAACCACACGGTGCCCACCGGCTTGTGCGCGCTGCCCCCGGACGGGCCGGCCACACCGGTGACCGCCACCGTGATGTCGGCCCCCGCACGCTCGAGCAGGCCCTGCGCCATGGCCAGCGCCACCGGTTCGCTCACGGCGCCATGGGTGTCGATCAGGGCAGCGGGTACCCCCAGCAGCTCGATCTTGGCCACATTGCTGTAGCTCACCACGCCGCGTTCGAACCAGTCGCTGGACCCCGCCCGTTCGGTGCAGGCCGCGGCAATCAGGCCACCGGTGCAGGACTCGGCCGTGGCCAGGCGCCAGCCGCGCGCGCACAAGCGGGCGGCCACATCGCCCACCAGCGGCAAGGCTTCAAGCGTATCCATCGTGCGTCTCCTTTCAGCTCAGCAGCCCGGCCGACACCCCACCCTGGCGGGCCACCACGGCCAGCGCCAGCAACAGCAGGGTGCAGCCCGCGGCCACCAGATCGTCGAACATGATGCCCAGCCCCTGAGCCCATCCGATGGGCTGACCGGGACGCAGCTTGAACAGCCGATCGGCCCAGCCTACAGGCCCGGGCTTGGCCGCGTCGAAAAAGCGGAAGGCGGCCACGGCCAGGGCCTGACCGCGCCAGTCCGGCGTGTCGATGATCCAGAGCACCAGCCAGATCGCCCAGATTTCGTCCCAAACAATGGCGCCCGGGTCGGCCACCCCCAGGCGCTGGGCCGTGCGGGTGCACGCCCACCACCCCACCAGCCACCCGGCTGCCAGGATGCCGGCCCAGGTCAGGTCGGCGTGCCAGCCCGTGCCGAGGATGAGGTCGACGAGCACGAACACCAGCCACCCCCACAGCGTGCCCACGGTACCAGGGGCCACGGGGCTGAGCCCGCTGCCCGCGCCCAGCGCAATCCAATGCGCCGGATGGGTGAGCAGCAGCCCCACGGTGGCGCGACGGGGCCCGGCCTGCGCCGCTGGCGTGTCGGTGTGCGTCTCGGTCCTGATCATGTCAGCCCCGGAAATGATCGAAAGACACCCAGCGGTTGGGCACCAGGGGGCCCGCCTGGACTTCGTCCAGCCCGGTGGACCTCACCCGCAGGCCCGGGTCGGCTTCGATGCGGCCGATGCGGCTGAGCAGCAGCCCCAGGCTGTCCGCCAGCGCGGCCACGGCAGGACGCTGCGCCGCAGGTGCGGTGAACAGCAATTCGTAGTCGTCGCCGCCCGCCAGGATGCAGTCCTGTTGCTCGGCCACGGACCGGCTGGCCAGCCACGGGCTCACGGGCAGGGCGTCCAGCGCCACGGTGGCGCCCACCCGGCTGCGTCGCAGAATGTGGCCCAGGTCGCCCAGCAGGCCGTCCGAGATGTCGATCGCGGCGGTGGCCACCCCGCGCAGGCCCAGGCCCAGCGCCACGCGCGGGTCCGGCGCCTCCATGGCCAGTCGGGTGGCCTCGAAGGCCTCGCCACTCAGGCCCGGATGCAGGGTGCCGCGAAATGCCTCCAGCGCCAGCCGGGCCTCGCCCGGGTGCCCGCTGACCCACAGGTCGTCGCCGGGCTGCGCGCCGCTGCGCAGCAGGGCCTGCCCCGGTGGCACCTCGCCCATCACCGTGATGCCGATGCTCAAGGGGCCAGCGGTGGTGTCGCCACCGATGAGCTCGCACTCGTGCTCATCGGCCAGGTCGAGCAGGCCGCGAGCCAGTGCGGACAGCCAGGCCTCGTCCACACGCGGCAGCGTCAGGGCCAGCGTGAAGGCCAGCGGCTGCGCGCCGCAGGCCGCGAGGTCGGACAGGTTCACGGCCAGCGCCTTGTGGCCCAGCCGGGCCGGGTCCACCGTCGACAGGAAGTGCCGCCCCTCCACCATCGTGTCGGTCGACACTGCCAGCTGCATGCCCGGCGCGGGCGCAATCACCGCGCAGTCATCGCCATTGCCCACCACGGCGCGACGCGGCCCCTGACCGGGCCGGCGCCAGAAGAAGGACTCGATCAGTTCGAATTCACCCAGGCTCATGCCGGCATTGTCGCGCGCCCGAACGGTCATCCGTCACGGGCGGGATATGTAAGCAACCGGTAACATGGGTCCATGCCGCTGTCGCCCGCCTCCCGGCCCCTCACGCCCCCGTCCGGGGCCGACGACGAGGTGCTGGCCCTGATCGCCCGCCAGGTCACCACCGTGCCCTGGGGCGTTGCACTTGGCGCGATGGTGGTGGTGCTGACCGCCTGGTCCAGCGCACCGCGAGGGGCCCTGCTTGCCTGGGTGGCGACCGTGATCGGCCTGCAGGTCTTGCGCGCGCACTGGCTCCGTCGTCTGCCGAACGAGACCACACGTCCCTTGGCGCAGCGTGTGCGTACGGCTGTCTGGCTCAGCGGGCTGAACGGCATGGTCCACGGTGCGGCCGTCGGCCTGTTTCCATGGATGGACGAGGCTCAGCGCGCCATCCTGACCATCCTGCTCGGCGGCCTGTCCGTCGCGGCGGTGGGCACCACCCATGGCCACCCCCGGATCTACCCCGCCTTCACCTTGCCCGCCGTGGGCGCCCTGATCGTCGGCTGGGCCGTGGGCACCGGCGCCCCCGCCGGCGACGGGGGGCACATCGGCATGGCGGTGCTGCTGGCTGCCTACCTCGCGGTGATGCTGGGCCTGGCACGTGACGCCTACCGCCGACTGTGCGACGCCACCGCATTGCGCGAAGAACAGGAGCGCCTGAACGGGGCCTTGAGACGGGCCCTGGACGAGGCCCAGGCGGCCATGGCGGCACGCAACCGGTTCCTGGCTTCGGCCAGCCACGACCTGCGCCAGCCTCTGCAGACGCTGACCCTGCTGTGCGCCGCCTTGCAGGCCCGCATGCTGACAGCCGACAGCCTGGACATCGTGCGCCGCATGGACCTGGCGCTCGACAGCCTGCGGGAAGAGATGAATGCGCTGCTCGATCTGTCCCGCCTGGACGCCGGGGTGGTCGAACTGCACCGGGCGCCCCTGGCACTCGATCCGCTGCTCGCGCGCCTGGGCGACGAACTGCAGGCCGCGTGTGAAGCGAAGGGCCTGCGGGCGCGCTGCGTGATCGAGCCCGGGCTGGTGTGCGAGAGCGATGCCGTGCACCTCGAACGCCTGCTGCGCAACCTGATCGACAACGCGGTGAAGTACACCGAAGAGGGTGAGGTGCAGCTGCGCGCCCTGCGCACCGACGAGCGCATCGAGGTGGTGGTGCAGGACACCGGTGTCGGCATGGCCGCCCACGACCACGAGCGGGTGTTCGAAGAGTTCTACCAGGTTCACAACTCCGCGCGAGACCGCAGCAAAGGCCTCGGCCTGGGGCTGTCCATCGTTCGACGCCTGGCGCGGCTGCTGGATCACCCATTGAGCCTGCGCTCCGCCCCCGGCGAAGGCAGCGCCTTCACGCTGTGGCTGCCGGTGGCCACGCGTGCGCCTGAACCCGCCACGCTCACCCAGGCGCCCACCGCCCTGCCCCATTGCCACCTGCTTGTGCTGGACGATGAAGCCGGCGTGCGCGAGGCGCTGGCCACACTGATGCGCAGCCTGGGTTGCGAGGTGAGCGAAGCGGCCAGCACAGCCGAAGCCCTGAAGGCCCAGGCGGCCCGGGCACCGGACCTGGTGCTGGCCGACTTCCGCCTGGCGGGGCGCGACAGCGGGCTCAAGGCCATTGCCGCGCTGCGCCGCCGTCAGCCCGACCTGCCTGCGCTGCTGGTCAGCGGCGACACCGCCGAAGACCGCCTGCGCCAGGCCAGGGACGCCGGCGTGCCTTTGCTGCACAAGCCGGTGTCGGTGTCGCGCTTGCTGGAGGCCATGATCGAAACCATGGACCGCTCGAAGGACCCGATCTGAGACCGGAAGGCCGTGGCCTCAGAAGGCACCGATCCAGCTGAGCTGGGCACCGCGGGCATGGGCGCCGTTGTCCAGGCGATCGGTCATCACGGACGCACGCAGGCCGCGCCAGTCCAGGCCCAGTTGCAAGGCGCCTGCAAACGGCTCGGCCGCCACGCTCCAGCTCAAGGGTCCTGCGCTCTGCCAGCCCAGCCATCCCTGCCACAGCCCCACCCGGTTCTTCACCCTGACGGACCAGCGCCCGCTCGCGCCGCCCCACTCGGCCTGAAGCTGGGTGGACACCGGAATGCGCTCGGTCACATTGCGCCGGGTGTATTGCCCGTTGATGCGCGCGTCGCCCAGTTCCGCGACATCGCTGAGCAGCACCGCGTCGTCTCCGTTGATGCCGTTCCATCGCAGCCGGGACCACGCGTCATCCACGCGCAGTGTCATGCGATCGGGCATCCACCGGGACGCCAGCCAGCCCCCCGTCGCCGGGGCGTCGAGCGGCCGCGTCCAGCCGAGCGCCAGTGAGACCGCCTGCCCCGTACCGTCAGAGGCCGGGGGCGCCATGAACAGCGCCTCGGTACGCGACGAATCGTCCCGCACGGTGCCGGCGTAGCTGTAGGTGTCGTTCGCGTTGTAGCGCACGAAGCCCTCGCTGCGCAGGTGCCGCAGCCGGTTGAGCTTCAGGTGGTCGAACGTCATGTCGAGCTTGAAGCCCGCGACGCTCACCGAAGGCGTGTGCACCGTCACCCCCTTGCCCGTCCAGTACAGCACGTCGGAGTGCGCATCCAGCGTGACCGGCGCATCGGGGTCGGTACGGCTCTGATAGTGATACAGCGCCTGGGCAGCCTGCCCCGACAGCCGGGCCGTGCCGTCCACGCGGGCCACCGCACCCACGCGCCATGCCGAGCCATCGGCCGGACGCAGCCAGGGCAACGCCGCCCCCACCTCGGCCCGGGCCGTGACGTAGGCCGCCTGCGTGCCGGCCCGCTGACGATAGCCCTTGGACCAGGTGCCGTCCAGGTCGAGCACCGGCACGCCGTTGGACCAGGCCTCGGTGTCTGCCGTGACATAGGCGCCCCAGGTGGACGGACCGGACTGGGCGCAAGACGGTGCCACCGCCGCGCCCATCGCACCCACCCACAGCACGGCCTGCGCCGCCCACCCCCATTGACTGGTCTGCATCTTCATCCTGTTCATCATGCAAAAGTGCACCGCGTCCACGCATACGAAAAAGCCCCCGGGCGGGGGCTTTTTCTGGCTGGTGGACCGGTCTCGATCAGAACTGCTCGTAAGAGCCGTCCGCGTAGACCAGGCGCCCGGTGGACACGTTGAACACCCCCACCACGGCATCGCCCTTCTTGATGTCGACACGCGTGTCGCTCGGCTTGGCCACGAAGCCCACGCCGCCCGCCGCGGTCTGGAAGGAAATGCTGTCCGTGTCGGGCGCGCCCTCGCTCTTGAACACCGTGACCAGGAAGGTCGTCGTGCCCTGGGTGTAGCGACCCGTGACGGTGTAGTCACCCGAGACGGTGGCCGACTGGGCGGCGGTCAGCCGCACGGTCAGCGTGTTCGAGCCCGTCGTGGTGAGGACCCCGTCCAGCGTCACAGAGGCACCTGCTCCGCTGTCGTTCGGCACATTCGACAGCAGCGTGCCGTCGAACAGCTTGACTCCGTCAACGTCGGTGAACGAACCGGCGAACGAACCGCGCGAGAAGCCCCAGCGGGCGTCCGTCATGAGGAAGTCGCCCATGTCCAGGGTGCCATTGACCTTGAACCCGGACTTGACCTGCCCTTCCATCACCAGGTGAACCGCCTTGGGCAACATCTCCCCCCCGACCGGGCCGGCCACGGTGAACACGCGCTGTGCCTCGACATAGCTGCCCGCGAGCAGCGACAGACGCGACTGCACGTTGGCGCCGGCGTAGACCCGGACATCACCCGTCAGGGCGCGCCGTGTGGTCTGGGTGGCCACCGTGACGGTATCACCGTAGCTCAGGGCCACCGTCTGCTTGGTGCCCAGCACCTTGATGCCTTCTTCATGGCGGCCGGCGTCGGCGTTGTAGGTCCAGGTCTTCTCGACGCCCGGAGCCAGGTCGCCCGCCAGCGACCAGCCGGTGGCGGTGCGCGTTGCCGTGGCCGAGACCAGGCCGCTGCTCACGTTGGTTTCCGTCGCGCTGTAGGTGTAGGTGGTCGACGTCATCGATGGGAAGGGGCCGATCATCACCGGGATGGACGTTGCAATGATGTCTGCCTTCCTGACGATGGACTCGACCTTGAACTGGGTGCTGTTCAGCTTCGACAGGCGGACCCGGTTGAACACCGCGTACTTGGGAACGTAATAGCCCTCCGACGTCTGCCCCCAGACCACCTGCTGCAGCACACGGCAGGCCATGAAGTCGGTGGTGCTCAGGGTCGGAACCCCTTCCACCACGGTGTACGCCGGTGTGTCAAAGTTGTTGTCCGTGAAGAAGCGGCAGCCCGAGCCAATCTGGCTGGTGGCGTAAGGCATCTGAGGCTGCCAGCCGTAGCCGTACAGCGTGAAGCCATCGACCTTGGCGCCTTCCGCCACGATGGCGCCATGCTCGGCCAGGGCCTCGGTGATGGCGCTCACGGCACGAACGGTGCCATCGTCCAGGGGCTGGGCCACACCCTGGGCGCTCTCGGCCATCTTCTGCACACGGTATGCAAGCGACTGGCTATCCGACTGATTGGACAGCGCTGCCGCGGTCGTGCGCACGCTGCGGATCAGCGCCTTGGCCTCCTGCACTCCGGTCTGCGTACCGGCCGCCACGGGTGGCAGGGTCGTGGGCTGCGGCACGGACTCGGTCTCGGCTTTCGCCTGTTCCAGCGGATTGCTGATGGCGGCATCATTCAGCAGCACGGCCGTCGTGGCCGTGTTGAGCTTGGTGGCCACATCGCTGGTCGTACCTTGGGTCGCCAGGTACTCGACCACGCATTTGACCTTGGCCAGGGTGCCGCTGGCGCTCCCGCAGTCACCCACCGCGCCGTCATCGGCCATTTTCGAGATGGCGGCCAGCTTGGCCCCGGCGGCGTTGGTCGGCTTGACGTTGCCCCCCTCCGAGGTGAAGCTCGGGCTTTCGGTCAACACGGAAATGCCCACGAATGCCGACACCGAGCCGTTCGCGGCCGTCACCACGTCCGCACTCAGACGACCGTTGTTGTTGTCTTCCGCCAGCTTGACCGCCATGTCCGTGAACGGCGTGATCTGAGCGCTCGTCGTACCGCTGCTGTCCAGGCTGGTGGCCGCCCGCAGCTTGAACCCGCTGCTGGCCGGCACGTCGACCTCGGCATCGGTCGTCTCGTCGAGCATCTTGGTGCCGGTCGCCTTGGGCGTCACCTCCAGCAGCACCAGCGCCCCGGCCGGCAGGCCGCTCAGGGTGTAGCTGCCATCGGTCGCACTGGTCGAGGTGGTGGCCAGCACCGCGCCCCGCGACCCATCGCTGTTCACGGCATAGGCGGTCACCAGGGCATTGAGCAACAGGCCCTTGGATGCCACGCCGGACACCGAGGCAGAGGCCCCGCCCCCCCCGCCGCCACTGGTGGACGAGCTGCCGCCCCCGCCGCCACCACAGGCGGTCAACACCGCCAGCACCCCGACACCCACTGCTGTTCTGGCCCAGTTCAAGGACCTTGCATGCCACACGACCATACGATCTCCGAGAAGGTTATTTGGAGGAAAACCCGACGCGCCCCGGTGCTCACAAACCCGCAAGCAGGGGATGTCAAAGCGCATCATTCTGTGAATTTCCGTAAACGCCAAGGCTGAGTTCTAGGGGGTTCCGCGTGCTTTTGCATCGTTCGAACGGCCGAGGCGGCGGATAAAAGGGGGCAACCCGTGTGAAGGTTCACGGCGCACCCCGGTGCCCTTTGCGTGTTTGACGACACCCCGCCGGGTACCCCGCAGGACCGATCGACACATGGATGTCAAGAATTTAGGCATCCACCACCCGGACCGTCGCCCTCCAATTGGAGGAGCACGGTCAGGAAACGCTCATCCGGGTCAGGCTCGGGAGTGAACAGCAAGACGGCGGCGGAGTCGGACATTGACCCGCCCTCACCGACCGGTGGGAATCGGCAGACGGACCGACACAAATGTGGCGATCCGCAACCCGAAAGTGCCCGAACTTCCTAAAATCCCTGTCCCGGCGGCCGTTTCCCGGCCGCTCAAACCCACCCCTCCTGTTTATGACCACACCTGAGCAGAAACGAGCCGAACTCAAAAAGTCCGCGCTCGAGTACCACGAGCTGCCGACACCCGGCAAGCTCGCGATCAGTGCCACCAAGCAGCTCACCAACCAGCGTGACCTCGCCCTGGCCTACTCCCCCGGCGTCGCCGCACCGTGCGAGGAGATCGTCGAGAACCCCGCCAACGCCTTCAAGTACACCAGCCGCGGCAACCTCGTGGCCGTGATCACCAACGGCACCGCCGTGCTGGGCCTGGGCGACATCGGCCCGCTGGCTGCCAAGCCGGTGATGGAAGGCAAGGCCGTCCTCTTCAAGAAGTTCGCCGACATCGACGTCTTCGACATCGAGATCAACGAGAAGGACCCCGATCGCCTGGTCGAAGTGATCGCCGCGCTCGAACCCACCTTCGGCGGCATCAACCTCGAGGACATCAAGGCCCCCGACTGCTTCTACGTCGAGCGCAAGCTGCGCGAGCGGATGAAGATCCCCGTCTTCCACGACGACCAGCACGGCACCGCCATCGTGGTGGGCGCCGCCCTGCTCAACGGTCTCAAAGTCGTCGGCAAGGACATCAAGAACGTCAAGCTCGTCACCTCGGGCGCTGGCGCAGCCGCCCTGGCCTGCCTGCAATTGCTGGTCAAGCTCGGACTGCCGCGCGAGAACATCTGGGTGACCGATCTGGCGGGCGTGGTGTACGAAGGCCGCACAGAACTGATGGACCCGGACAAGGCGCAGTTCGCCCAGAAGACCGACCAGCGCAAGCTCTCCGAAGTGATCGCCGACGCGGACATCTTCCTGGGCCTGTCGGCCGGCGGCGTGCTCAAGGCCGACATGGTCGCCAAGATGGCCGACAGCCCGATCATCTTTGCGCTGGCCAACCCCACGCCGGAAATCCTGCCCGAGGAAGTCAAGGCCGTCCGCGACGACGCCATCATGGCCACCGGCCGCACGGACTACCCCAACCAGGTCAACAACGTCCTGTGCTTCCCGTACATCTTCCGCGGGGCGCTGGATTCGGGCGCGACCACCATCACCGATGAGATGGAGATCGCCGCGGTGCACGCGATCGCCGAGCTGGCCCAGGCCGAGCAGAGCGACGTGGTGGCGGCCGCCTACGTGGGCGCCACGCTGAGCTTCGGCCCGGAATACCTGATTCCGAAGCCGTTCGACCCGCGGCTCATGATCAAGATCGCGCCGGCCGTGGCCAAGGCCGCCGAAGAGTCCGGCGTCGCCACCCGCCCGATCAAGGACTTTGTGGCCTATGGCGAGAAGCTGCAGAGCTTCGTCTACGCCTCGGGCACCACCATGAAGCCCATCTTCAGCGTGGCCAAGCGCGCCAAGGCCAAGCGCATCGCCTACGCCGAAGGTGAAGAGGAACGCGTGCTGCGTGCCGCCCAGATCGTGGTGGACGAAGGCCTGGCTCGCCCGATGCTGGTCGGCCGCCCGGCCGTGCTCGAGCAGCGTGTCGAACGCTTCGGCCTGCGCCTGAAGGCCGGCATCGACTACGACGTGGTCAGCACCGAGTACGACCCGCGCCACCGCGACTACTGGCAGACCTACCACCGCCTGACGGAACGCAAGGGCGTGACCGCGCAGATGGCCAAGATCGAGATGCGCCGCCGCCTGACGCTGATCGGCTCGATGCTGGTGCACAAGGGCGATGCCGACGGCCTGATCTGCGGCACCTGGGGCCAGACCTCCATGCACCTGAACTACATCGATCAGGTCATCGGCAAGCGCACGGGCGTCAAGACGTATGCGGCCATGACGGGCCTGATCCTGCCGGGTCGCACGGTCAACATCCTGGACACGCACATCAACTACGACCCGACGGCCGAACAGATCGCCGAGATCACCATCATGGCCGCCGAGGAGATGATGCGTTTCGGCCAGCGTCCGAAGGCCGCGCTGCTGTCGCACTCGAACTTCGGCTCGAGCAACCAGCCGTCGGCGTTGAAGATGCGCGAAGCCCTGGGCCTCATCCAGCAGCAGGCGCCCTGGCTGGAGATCGACGGCGAGATGCACGGCGACACGGCCCTGGACGCGGCCTACCGCGCCGAGCTGATGCCGCACAGCACCCTGACCGGCGAGGCCAACCTGCTGGTGTGCCCCAACATCGACGCCGCCAACATCGCCTACAACCTGCTGAAGGTCGCGGCGGGCAACGGTATCGCGCTCGGTCCGGTGCTGCTGGGGGCGGCCAAGCCCGTCACCATCCTGACGCCGTCGGCCACCGTGCGCCGCATCGTCAACATGACGGCCATGACCGTGGCGGACGCCAACGCGGTGCGCTGAAGCGCAGGCCCGCCCCCCTGAAGCCGGGGCGGCGGGCTTATAGCACACGGTGTCAAGCCCCGTAAAAAGGCCCCGTCTGCCTGTTTTTCAGGCGCCGGGGCCTTGAGCTTTTGGGCCGTTTTCTATAGCATTTCTGCTTTGTCGTAGAGCTGCATTGCTGACCGATCAAGGCTGGAAACACAGCAACATGGTGCCCGCCACGCTGACCAGGGAACCGTCTTCAAGCGGTTGCGGATTGGTAAACCAGCCCACCGCCCCGACCCCGTCAGGCCTCATCCACGGCCTGGTTCAAGGTCTCCCTGACGGACGCCACAAGATGGCCCGTTTCGTTGTTCGCGTGGTCACCGCCGTGTTGGTGGGAGCCAGCCTGAATCTGGGCCTCGTGCCCGATCGGGCAGACGCGCGTCGCAGTACCCCGCAAGACACCGAACTGTCCAGCCCGACCGGTCTGGCGGTGGCGCCCTTGTCCACGTTGCCCCGCCAGGCACAGGACGTGTACGGCCGCATCCTGCAAGGTGGGCCGTTCCGCCATGACAAGGATGGCACGGTGTTTGGCAACCGCGAGCGCATCCTGCCACGTCAGCCACGCGGCTACTACCGTGAATACACCGTGCCGACGCCAGGCGCACGCAACCGGGGAGCCCGGCGCATCGTCTGCGGCGGACAGGAAGTCAGACGACCCGAAACTTGTTTCTACACCGAGGATCACTACCAGAGCTTCCTGACCATTGATCCACGGCAATGACCGCTGACCCCGGTCGCCCCCATCCTCGTTCTTTCCTCACACCTTCTCATCGGCCCACCGGGGCTGACGCGCCAGGCGCGCCGGACCCGTGGCCCCAGCGATCATGTTGTTGCAATCCGTTCGAACCAACATCGTTCAATCCATCCGCGCCTACCGCCCGGAAGACTTGCAACAGGCGGCCAACGCGGCTGGCCAGCATTTCCTGTACACCAACCTGAGCGCCGCCCAGAGCAAGCAGGACGTGCTGGACATCATCGCCCGTGACTTCCTCTTCCCGGACCACTTCGGCAAGAACCTCGACGCCCTGTACGACTGCATCACGGACATGGTCCACAAGTCCGGCCCGCAGCCCGGCTTCGTCGTCGTGCTCGAGCTGATCCCGGACGGCGCCCGCTACGACCGTGAAAGCCGCGAGCAGCTGCTCGACGCCTTCCGCGACGCCGCCGACTTCTGGGCCGAGCGCAAGGTGCCCTTCCGCGTGTTCTACTCGATCGCGGTGTCGGGCAAGGAATCGGCCGGCAACTGGGACAAGGCCGACGTGGCCCAGAACGACCCCAACGCCAAGCCGGTCAAGGTCTCGAAGAACGCGCCGCAGCCCATGATCATGAACCTGCCGCCGATGAGCAGCGTGTTCGACACCGCCCAGCTGCTGGCTGCCGCCTGAGCGTTACCCGCCTCCTGCGCCAGCGCCGCCTCCGGGCGGCGTTGTCGTTTTCGAACCCCGGTGGACTCAGCCTCGTCGCGCCAGCGAGCGCCACAGGTCCAGCTGCCGGGCCAGGGCGCCCGCTTCGCCCAGGTAAGCGGGCCCGATCGCATCCAGCGCGTGGGGCGTGATGCCCAGTTCCGTCAGGCCCGGCAAGCGACCGCTGGCCACATTGGGCACCTTCATCGAATCCAGGTTGTCGGGCGACATCAGTGGCTCACCAGGCATCAGGCCCATCATCGTGGCCTGCATGCGCCCGGCGAAGTCGGGAATCGGCAGCACCGGCCTCGCGTGCCCGCTCCAGCGGCCCGCGCGCTGCACCAGCTCGGCCAGCGTCAGCACCTGCGGGCCGGCCGCCTCGTACACGCCCTCGCGCCCGCTTTCCAGCAAACGCACCAGCGCCGCCGCCACGTCCTCGACCCACACCGGCTGAAAGCGCGCCTGCGCTCCAGCCAGCGGCATCGCAGGGAACACCCGTTGCAGCGCGGCAAACAGGTTCAGGAAGCGGTCCTGTGCGCCAAAGATCACGCTGGGGCGCAGGATGGCGACGCTCAGGCCTGCCGCCGCAGCCTGGCGCAGCACGCCCTCGCCTTCGGCCTTGCTGCGCAGGTAGTTCGACGGCGCCTGGGCCGGATCGTCGGGCACGCCCAGGGCGCTGACGTGCACCAGGCGGCGCACGCCGGCCTTGCCGCACGCCGCCACCAGGCGCTGCACCAGCTCGACATGGGCCGTCCGGAACGCCTGCGGCGTCCCGTGCAGGATGGCAACCAGGTTCACGACGGCATCACAGCCGGCCAGCAGCCGCACCAGCGTGGCCTCGTCGTGCACGTTCGCGTCGACCACATCGACGTGCGGCAGCGGAAACAGGTGCTTGCCGCGCTCGCGGCGGCGGCTGGGCACCAGCACGCGGGCGCCGGCCAGGGCCGCGCTGTGGGGAATCTGTTCACACAGGGCGCGGCCCACGAACCCGGTACCGCCAAGAATCAGGATGCGTCGCATGGGAACTCCTTCGGCTCAAGGGAGGTCGGTGGCACTGGGCGGCGCGCTGCCTGCACGGGGCCCCACCGTCTGGCCCAGCCGTTCACGCAACGCCAGCGGCTTGCCATGCAGCAGGTGGCTGTACACGACGGCGTTGGACAGCACCTTCTTCACGTAGTCGCGCGTTTCGTTGAACGGGATGTTCTCGACCCAGGCTGCCGCCTCCATGCGAGGGCCCTCACGCCAGCGGCGCGGGCGGCCGGGCCCGGCGTTGTAGGCCGCAGCCGCCAGCGCCTGCATGCCCTGGAAGTCATCCAGCACCAGCTTCAGGTAGCCCGCGCCCAGCTTCAGGTTGGTCTGCCGATCGGTCAACAGGTCGGGGGTGTAGGGGATGTCGAGCTTGCGCGCCGTCCAGCTCGCTGTGGCGGGCATCACCTGCATCAAGCCAGACGCCCCGACCGACGACCGCGCCGCCACCAGGAAACGTGACTCCTGGCGGATCAGGCCATACATGTACGCCGCATCCAGCCCCACGTCGCGGGCAGCGGTCAGGATCTCCTGCCGGAACGGCGTCGGATAGCGCTGACCGAGGTGGATGTCATGGCGGGTACGGTCACTGGCGTTGATGCAGCGGTCCCACAGCTCGCGCTGGCAGGCCAGCTCGGCCATGGCGATCACGTCGCGGTCGCTCATGCCGCCAGGCTTGCCCCAGGTCAGGGTGTAGTTCCACTCGCGCACCGCCTCGCCGCGCCAGCCCAGGTCGAACAGCCGCAGCGACCGGTCGGCGCCGGGCACGGCACGCGCCTGGGCCAACTCGGCATCGGTCAAAGGCGCAGGCACCGCGGGCGGCCGGATGGCCCCGTGCACCTCTTCGGCCGCCAGCTGGCCGTAGAACGTCAGCGGGTGGGCCACCCGGCCCAACAGCTCTCGCGCCTGCTCACGCAGGGCACGGCGCCCCGGCTCCGTGCCGGCCTGAGCCGCACGGGCCTGCAAGGCCTTGGCGCGCCAGTAGACCCACGTCGGGTCGGCCTGCTGCTCGGGGCCCATGGCGTCCAGCGCCTGTTCCACCTGGGTCCAGGCCGCCGGCTGACCGGCGTTCGCGGCGCGCAATGCGGCCCGGGCCATCCAGGCCAGGGTTTCGGCCGACCAGGCCGGGGGCAGGCGGTTGCCACCCGCAGTCCCCAGAGCCAGGGCCCGGTCTGCCAGGGCGCGCTGGAAGTAGGACGGCGCTTCGGGCATCAACCGCCAGGCCGCCGACCGCCCCAGCTGCGCCCAGGCCCAGGCGGTCTCCTCGGGCTGCCAATGCCAGCGAAGGCGCGTGGGCGCATCCTCGATGGCCGCCGTCGCACCGGCCGTGTCCGTGCCAGCCCAGCGGATGAACGCCAGCAGGTTCAGCTGGGCCTCCACCGGCTCGGGCAAGACCAGGGGAATCGGCGTCGGGGCGGGTCGGGCTCGCGCCTTCGACGTCACCTTGGTCTTCTTGTTCGCACCGGGTGCGCCCATGACGGCACCGGGCGCTTCACGGGGGGCGGCCGCCACACCGCCCGGCTTCAGGAAGGCCGCCGGCTGGCTCACCAGCCGTGACACGGCCTGGGCGAGGGGCTCGCCCAACAGGCGCGCGCTCTGCTGTACGGTCTTGAACTTGTCGGCCTCCAGCGCCAGCCGGAGCTTCACCCACACGTCCGCCTGGGTCAGCACGCCCGCGCTCAGCAGCGTCTGCGCCATGGTGTCGCACCCCTGGTCGGGGTCCCGCTGACCCCACCACGCCTGGCGGGCCTGCTCGCGCAGCTCACCCGGCCCCTCCATGGGAATGCCCAGCTGTTGACGCGCCAGCAGCCCCAGGCAGGTGACCTCCCGGTCGTCGTTCATCCGGAAGGCCGGCTGGATGCGCACGAAGGTGGCCCAGTCGCGCCGGCGGCCCAGCTCGAGCAACCAGTCGTTGCGAGCCCGGTCGGCCACATAGGCGTCGGGCCATCGCCCGAGGAAGGCGTCCACCTCGGCCGGGCTGATGTCGGTCAGGCGTGCCATGAAGAGCCAGTAGTCGGCCCAGGGCGCCAGCGGATGGCCGGTGGCAATCAGGCCGTCGCGGGCGCTGGTCAGGCGTTGGCGATCGCGGACCCGCCATGCCTCGCGTGCTTCCAGGATGAGGGCGTCATTGACCGGCGCCAGCTGCGCGACGGCCGACGGTGGCGCCAGCAGCAGGGACGTGCCCAGGCCTCCGGGGATGACCATGGCGGCCGAAGCCACCAGCCACATGCCCGCCGCCGCCAACGCCGACCTGGCACGGCCCGGCGGGGCAGAGGAGGACGCGGGGGCCGGCACGGGCTGCCCGCGGGACGCATACTGTCGGAAGATGTTCAATTGATGGACCTTGTCTGATGACCGTGCCCCCCGCCCCCACGCCTGCCGCCGAAGCCCGCCGTGCCCTGCGGCAACGTCTCCTCAGCGCCCGGCAGGCCTGGGCCACGTCCCCTGCGGCGCAGACAGCGCAACAGGCGCTGGCAGACCGGCTGGCGGGCGTGCTGGCTCAACTGGAACCGGCGTGTCTG
This sequence comes from uncultured Aquabacterium sp., assembly GCF_913773725.1. Taxonomy (GTDB): domain Bacteria; phylum Pseudomonadota; class Gammaproteobacteria; order Burkholderiales; family Burkholderiaceae_C; genus Aquabacterium. The sequence continues at coordinate 47,824 of NZ_CAJYGK010000161.1, forward strand.
GGGCTGTACTGGCCAGTCAGGGGCGAATTTAACCCAAGGGACATCGCCCTGACGGCCCGCGCGGCATCGGGCTGCGCGCTGGCCCTGCCCTACGCGCGACGAACCCCGGTCGAGATGCAGTTCCGGCCCTGGGATGGCACCGAGCCGGACACGCGGGACGAGTGCGGCCTGCCCGCGCCATCGGTCGCCAAGGTGGTTCAACCCGATGTCGTGCTGGTGCCCTGCGTGGGCTTCACCCCCGAAGGCTTCCGCCTGGGCTACGGCGGGGGCTACTTCGACCGCTACCTGGCTGCCCACCCGGAGGTGACCGCCATCGGCCTGGCATGGGACGAAGCACAGGTCGAGGTGTCGGCGCTGTCTCCGGCCGCACACGATGTGCCGCTGATGGCGGTGCTCACACCTTCGGCCACCTGGGGCGGCTGAGGCGCGCGCCCATGAAAAACGCCCCCGAGGGGGCGCTCAAAATCCGTCCGTCGAAGGGGGCTCAGCGTCGATCAGCCCGGCGGCGTGCCGCCGCGGCGATGCCGACCAGACCCAGGCCCATCAGCGCATAGGTGGATGGCTCCGGAACGGCCGGGGTCTTGGCCGGCCCGGTCACGTCGGCGGCAAATGTCCCGAAGTTCACGCTCTGCAGGAAGCCGCTGTAGAAGGTCGACAGCCCGAAAGCCGTCAACATGGCGTTGGCCGCACCGGCAGTCAGGTAGAGGCTGCCGGTGGACAGATAGCCCGTCCCCAGCGTGGCGTTGAAGCTCTCGCTGACCGTGGCGGTGGCGCTGGTCAGGATCTGCCCGGTGTACTTCACCGAGCCATCCACGGCCAGCACACCGCTCAGCGCCTTGCTGGCCTGGGCGTAGCTGATGTTGGTGATGCTGAGCTTCTGGCCCTTGTCGCTGGTCAGCAGGAAGCCGGAGGCGGCATCGGTCAGGCCGACGAAGTCGGTGGCCGCGGCGCTGCTGAGCGTCACCGAGGTGAAGGCCTCGCTCAGGGTGTTGGTGCTGCTGTTGTAGGTGGCGCCGCCCAGGGCCGAGAAGGTGGCACCCGACAGGGCGGACGAGATGTCCGAGCTGAGCGCCAGGATGGCCTGGGTCGGTGCCGTGAATGCCGCCGCCTGAACGGCTGCCGAGGCTGCCAGGGCGGCCACCGCGGCGCCCGCCTGGCTCAGCCGGAAGAGAGTGCTGTGCATGTCTGTCACCTTGTGCTGTAGGTTGGTTGGACTGCGAGAAGCAGTTGAACCCATGCTGCAGGCGACCCCTCATGCACCGCATATCGTTGACCCTTAAACACCCCCCAAGCACGGGACGCTGCATCCGACACCAGGCGCCAGATTGCTCGTGCTTTCATCCCTCTCCTGAAAACGCCCATGAAAAAGCCCCCTGACGGGGGCTTGGAGCGGGTCGTGCCAGCCGGCGTCGCAGCCGGCCAAGGCGGGACCGATCAGAAGCGATAGGCCAGGCCGACGCCGAACAGGATCGGGTCGATCTTCACGCGGGTCACGACGGTGTCGGTGCCCTTGATCTTGACATCGGAACGGATGTCGATCTTCTTGAAGTCGACGTTCAGCGACAGGCGGTCGGTGATGGGGAAGTCGGCACCGATCTGGAAGGCCGGGCCCCAGCTGTTGGTTTCCAGCTCCAGCTGGGCCACGTCAGGCACGGCCAGCTTCACGGCAGAGAAGCGGGTGTAGTTCACACCGGCGCCAATGTAGGGGCGCACCACCGGGTTGGTCGGAGCGAAGTGGTACTGCACGGTCAGCGTGGGCGGCAGGTGACGCACCGAACCCAGCTTGGTGTCACCGATCGACACGGTGTGCTTCTGCGGCGAGGTGGCGATCAGTTCCAGGGCGACGTTGTCGGTCACGAAGTACGACGCATCCACTTCCCAGATGTACTTGCTGCTGACGTGGATGGCGTTCTCCGGCACTTCCAGCGACGGGATCGCATCGCTCTCGTTGGCCGGCTCCAGGTACAGCGCCCGGGCGCGCACCACGATGTCACCGGCACCGGCTTGCGAGACGGCGGGGGTCAGGGCGGCGCAGGCCAGGGCGGCTGCGGCAATCAGGCTCGAGCGGTTGAAGATGGTGCTCATGGTGGTTCCTTCTTGTTCAATGGCTGGGTGGATCGCCGGTGGGCTTTCCATGACTTCATTGCAACAAGCGGAACGGCGCACGGACTTGTGCTGCATCAAGTCGCCCCGGTCGACGGGGACGACAGCGGGGGCCCCGGCCGACGCGCTTTGCGTCAGATCAGACAAGGGTGATGCGCAAACGCAACACCTTGAGCCCCCCTCCCGGGTGTACCGGACAGATCAGGCTGCGGGCGTCAGGCCGAGGCGCTCGCAGATGGCCTTCACCGGCCCCGACTGGTTCATCGTGTAGAAGTGCAGGCCCGGCACGCCAGCGCAGCGCAGCTGGTCGCACAGGTCGGTCACCACGTCGAGACCGAAGGCCTGGATCGAGGCCTTGTCGTCGCCGAAGCCTTCCAGCCGCGTGCGGATCCACCGCGGAATCTCGGCGCCACAGGCGTCGGAGAACCGCAGCAGCTGGCTGCTGTTGGTGATCGGCATGATGCCCGGGATGACCGGGATGTCGGCGCCCAGTGCCGCGGCCTCGTCCACGAAGCGGAAGTAGGCGTCGGTGTTGTAGAAGTACTGGGTCAGCGCGGCGTTGGCGCCGGCCTTCACCTTGGTCACGTAGGCCTGCAGGTCGGCCTGCGGGTTGCGGGCCTGGGGGTGCATCTCGGGGTAGGCCGCCACTTCGATGTGGAAGTGATCCCCGGTTTCGGCCCGGATGAAGGACACCAGGTCCGAGGCGTAGCGGAACTCGCCGAAGCCGCCGTAGCCGCTGGGCAGGTCGCCGCGCAGGGCCACGATCCGGCGGATGCCTTCCGCCTTGAACTGCTGCAACTGGGCGCGCACGCCGTCCTTGCTGGCGCCGATGCACGAGAAGTGCGGCGCGGCATCGAAGCCCTCGCGCAGGATGGCGCACACCGTCTGCAGCGTGCCGTCCTGGGTCGAGCCGCCGGCGCCATACGTCACCGAACAGTAAGTGGGCTTCAGCGGGTACAGCTGCTGCCGCACGGCCGCCAGTTTGTCCACGCCCTCGGGGGTCTTGGGCGGGAAGAACTCCATGCTGATGGGCAGCGCGTGCTGCGAACTCGTCAGGGTCGTCATGAACTCACTCTTGGTCGGGCACGGGCGATTGCGCCCAGATGAAGAACTCGAGGTTGCCGTCGCCGCCCGCAATCGGGCTGGCAAAGCCCTTGTGGACCTTCCAGCCCAGGTCGGTGCAGGCGCGGCGCACGATGTCGCGGGCGCGGGCGTGCTGGGCCGGGTCCTTGACCACGCCGCCCTTGCCCACGTGCTCCTTGCCGACCTCGAACTGCGGCTTGATGAGCAACACCACCTGCCCGCCCGGCTTCAGCCAGGGGCCGAGGTGGGGCACGATCTTGGACAGGGCGATGAAAGACAGGTCGGCCACGATCAGGTCGAAGCCGTCGGCCGGGGCGTGTTCGCGCAGCGGGCTGGCGTCCAGCTCGCGGGCGTTGACGTTTTCCAGGCAGACCACGCGGTCGTCGGCCTTGAGCTTGTCGTGGAGCTGACCATGGCCCACTTCCACGCCCACCACGCGGGCGGCGCCCTGCGTCAGCAGCACGTCGGTGAAGCCACCCGTGCTCTGGCCCACATCCAGACAGGTCATGCCCGACACATCGAGGCCGATGTGTGCCAGGGCACCTTCCAGCTTGAGCCCGGCGCGCGACACCCAGCGCAACTCGTCGTCGTTGGTCACGCGCAGCTGCGCGTCCTCGGGCAGGTCTTCGCCGGCCTTGCGCAGCGCGGTCCAGCCCTTGGGGCCGAGCCACTGCGCCGCACTGGCGTCGATCAGCCGGTGGGCCGCCGAGCGGGTGGGCGCAAGCCCTTGTTGAACGAGTAGCTGATCAGCGCGTGGCATGAATTTCCTTGTGGTGGATCGAGGCACTCACGCGGAGCACCGCGATCGAGCAAACCACCGCGGATCTGGCTTGGCCAGTCCGCTGGTGGTTGCCCCCCGGAAAGGGGGGCGGCCGTCAGGCCGTAGGGGGGAGATCAATACCGATACGTATCGGGCTTGTACGGACCTTCCACCGCAACGCCGATGTAGGCGGCCTGCTCCGGCGTCAGCTCGGTCAGCTGGGCGTTCAGCGTGGTCAGCTGCAGGCGGGCCACCTTCTCGTCCAGCTTCTTGGGCAGCACATACACCTTGCCGGCTTCGTAGTCGTTCGGGCGGGTGAACAGCTCGATCTGCGCCAGCGTCTGGTTGGCAAAGCTCGACGACATCACGTAGCTCGGGTGGCCGGTGGCGCAACCCAGGTTCACCAGGCGGCCCTTGGCCAGCAGGATGATGCGCTTGCCATCTTCAAAGATGACGTGGTCGACCTGCGGCTTGATCTCTTCCCACTTGCACTTCTCTTCCAGCTTCGCAACCTGGATCTCGTTGTCGAAGTGGCCGATGTTGCAGACGATGGCGTTTTCCTTCATGGCCGCCATGTGCTCGTAGGTGATCACGTCCTTGTTGCCGGTGGTGGTCACGAAAATGTCGGCCTTGTCGGCGGCCCAGTCCATCGTCACGACGCGGTAGCCTTCCATCGCGGCCTGCAGCGCGTTGATCGGGTCGATCTCGGTCACCCACACCTGGGCGCTCAGGGCGCGCAGGGCCTGGGCCGAGCCCTTGCCCACGTCGCCGTAGCCCGCCACCACGGCCACCTTGCCGGCGATCATCACGTCGGTGGCGCGCTTGATGCCGTCCACCAGCGACTCGCGGCAGCCATACAGGTTGTCGAACTTCGACTTGGTCACCGAGTCGTTCACGTTGATGGCACGGAACATCAGCGTGCCCTTGGCGCTCATCTCGTTGAGGCGGTGCACACCGGTCGTGGTCTCTTCGGTCACACCGATGATGTCGGCCGACTTGCGCGAGTACCAGGTCGGGTCCTGCGCCAGCTTGGCCTTGATGGCGGCGAACAGGATGCGCTCTTCTTCGGAGCCCGGGGTGGCCAGCACCGACGGATCGGTCTCGGCCTTCTTGCCCAGGTGCATCAGCAGCGTGGCGTCACCACCGTCGTCCAGGATCATGTTCGGGCCTTCGCCGGGCGTGCCGGCCGGGCCGAAGTCGAAGATGCGGTGGGTGTAGTCCCAGTAGTCTTCCAGCGTCTCGCCCTTGTAGGCGAACACCGGGGTGCCTGCGGCCACCAGCGCGGCGGCGGCGTGGTCCTGAGTCGAAAAGATGTTGCACGAGGCCCAGCGCACTTCGGCGCCCAGGGCTTGCAGCGTCTCGACCAGCACGCCGGTCTGGATGGTCATGTGCAGCGAGCCAGTGATGCGCGCGCCCTTGAGCGGCTGGCTGGCGGCAAATTCCTTGCGGATGGCCATCAGCGCGGGCATTTCGTGCTCGGCAATGGTCAGTTCCTTGCGGCCCCAGTCGGCCAGCGACAGGTCGGCCACCACGTACTGGTCAACGGGCAGGGGTTTCAGAACAGCGTTCATGGACAGAGCTCCTAAATGGGTTCAGAAGCCGCCGTGCGCTACCGGGAGGACGTGAAAGGATGCAACTCACCCAGCGGGACACATGCGGGTGAGCGCCGTTGCAATCAGAGTTGACCTTCCGAGCCTGGGGTCAGCGATGGCGACATGCGCCCGTGACCTTGCAACGCTCCTCGGAGGAGCCGCGATTATAGGACGCCCGCCTTGTCCTGTGGGCAAGAAATGCCGGGTGTTGACGCCAGGACGACGCGGTTACGGCCTGCAGCCTTGCCCTGATAGAGCGCGCGGTCGGCGCGCTGCAAAGCCTGCTCGAAGGTCTCGCCGGGCACCATCACGCTCACGCCCAGGGTGATGCCCATGGACCAGCCGTGCGCCGCCGGCACGCTCACGGCGTGCACGCCGGCGCGCAGCCGCTCGGCCACGGCCAGTGCCTCGCCGGCATCGGTGCCTGGCAAGAGCACCAGAAACTCCTCGCCGCCCCAGCGGGCCACGTGGTCGACCTCCCGCACGCCGCCGCGCAGCACCTCGGCCACGGCCTTGAGCGCCTCGTCCCCGACCTCGTGCCCATGGGTATCGTTGATGACCTTGAAATGGTCGATGTCCCCCAGCAGCACCGCCAGTGGGCCCGCGCCCCGCTGCACACGGGCCGCTTCCAGTTGCGCGGCCTCCATGGCGTAGCGGCGGTTCCGCAGTTGCGTGAGCGGGTCGGTCCGAGCGACGTCGCGCAGGCGCTTCTGCGCATTCATCACCAACTGGAAATACACCGTGCTCAACACCCCGAGGATCACCAGGGTGGAGGTCAGGTTGAAGTAATACAGCGCGTCCAGCACGGCGCGGGGCGCGTCCATGTAGGGCGTCGCGTTGCGCCACCGCCAGTCCATGCCCAGGTACAACAGCCCCACGCCCACCGCCAGCACGCCCTTGGGCACGGGCGACAGCAGCGAGTTCACGATGATCACTGGAATGATCAGGACGATGTAGAAGTGAAAGCCGCTCTGCCAGCCGATCACGGCCACCGCCATCAGCCCGTGGGCGATGATCTCAGCGCCCATCAGCATCATGGCGGCGCTCGGCCAGCCCCGATGCAGCAGCGACGCTGCCAGCACGTAGCACAGCACGCTGGCCACGTTCACCTGGGCCAGCGCGGTCACCCCTGTGGCGGCAAACAGCAGCAAGAGACAGAAATGGGTCAGCCCCGCCACGCATGCGACCACCCCCAGCAAGGCCAGGAACACGTCCGACGTGCCGGATGGAAACAGAAGGGACTGGAGTTGTCGCAAGGTGGCTGTCGCGCGTCCGCGCCAGGAAAAAGAGACCGCTGATTCGACTGTGTATCGGCAGGGCAGACGGCGGCTTGAGCCTGGGCCAGGAAAGCGTATGGAACGTGACAAATCGGGCGAAAAACCCGGGATGGTTCGAGGATAGCCACACCCCGCCACACCCACAATAGCGCCAGGGAGCCGGCGCCAGCGTGCGCACGGGGCTCCTCTGCTGTACCGCCCTTCGTTTCCACGCTGGCCCACGCATCCGGATGACCTGCCCCGCTCCCCTGCCCCTTGACGAAGCACGCCGCCTGGCGCGCCTGAAGGCGCTGGCTGTGCTGGACACCCCTGCCGAGCCTCTGTTCGACGCGCTCACCCGGCTGGCCAGCGAACTGTGCGACATGCCCATCGCGCTGGTGAGCCTCATCGATGCCGACCGTCAGTGGTTCAAGGCGGCCGTCGGGCTGCCCGGCGTGTGTGAAACGCCCCGCGACGTCGCCTTCTGCTCGCATGCCATCCTCGGCGAGGACATCCTGGAGGTGCCCGACGCCCGGCTCGATCCGCGCTTCGCCCAGAACCCGCTGGTGACCGAGCCCCCGCACATCCGCTTCTACGCAGGCGCCCCCATCGCGCTGGACGACGGCACCCGCATCGGCACGCTGTGCGTGATCGACAGCGTGCCACGCCAACTGGACGCCCGGCAGCGCACCGTCCTGCGCGAGCTGGCCGCCACCGCCGCAGCCGCCCTGTCCATGCGAGGTCGCGCCATCGAGCAGAGCCTGCAAGCCAAGGGCCGCTACGAAGACGAACTGCGCCACAGCGCCGCCCGGCTGCGCACCCTGTACGAGCGCACCCCTGCCATGCTGTGCTCGATGGATCCGGACGGCATCGTGCTCACCGTGAGCGACACCTGGCTGGACAAGACCGGCTACCAGCGCGACGAGGTGGTGGGTCAGCGGGTCGATGTCTTCATGGCCCCCGGGATGGACGCCACCCGGCAGCTGGCCCGCCGCGAGCTCGACCGGCAAGGCCAGTGCCACGACATGCCCTACCGGCTGGTACGCAAGGACGGCAGCGTGCTCGAGACGCTGATGTCGGCCATCCTCGAGCGCCATGAAGATGGCCGCCACGTCCGCACGGTGGCCATTCTTGAAGACGTCACCCGGCGCCGTGCCGTCGAGGCTGAACTGCGCGCGCACCAGGAACGCCTGACCTTGGCGACCCAGGCCAACGGCATCGGCATCTGGGAATACGACATCGAAGCCGGCCGGCTGATGTGGAGCGACGAGATGTTCACCATCTTCGGCTCTGCACGCGCCGACTTCACCGGCACACTGGACGACTGGCGCCGTTGCCTGCACCCCGACGACCGCGCCCATTCCGAACAGGTCTTCGCAGAAGCCCTGGCCGGCCGGCGCGCCATCGACTACGACTTCCGCGTGCTGCATCCCGACGGCTCGGTCCACTCGGTCTACGCCCGCGCCACCATCTTCCGCGACGAGCACGGCCGCGCGCAGCGCGTGGTCGGCACCAACTACGACATCACCGAGCGCAAGCGCATGGAGCGCGAGCTGGCCGAGAAGCACGAGCTGCTGCGGGTCACGCTCCTGTCCATCGGCGACGCCGTGATCACGACCGATGCGCAGGGCCGCGTGCAGTGGCTCAACCCGGTGGCCGAACGCATGACGGCCTGGAGCACGGAATCGGCCCGCGGCCTGCCGCTGGCACAGGTCTTCGAGATCGTCGACGAGCACACCCGCCTGCCTGCGCCCTGCCCCGTCACCCGCTGCCTGGGCGAACGCGACGTCATCGCGCCCTGCCAGCACACGCTGCTGCTGTCGCGCGACGGCAGCGAGTACGGCATCGAGGAGTCGGCCGCCCCCATCCGGGACGACGACGGCACCGTGCTGGGCGTGGTCCTGGTCTTCCACGACGTGACCGAGCAACGCCGCATGGGCCGCGAGATGCGCTTCCGCGCCACGCACGACGAACTGACCGGGCTGATCAACCGCGGCGAATTCGAACGCCGCCTGGCGCACACGCTGGAGAAGGCCCACGCCGACCACACGCGCCACGCGATGATGTACATCGACCTGGACCAGTTCAAGCTGGTCAACGATGCGTGCGGCCACGCCATGGGCGACCAGCTGCTCTGCCAGGTCACCACGCTGCTGCAGGGCTGCGTGCGCGCACGCGACACGCTGGCCCGCCTGGGTGGCGACGAGTTCGGCGTCATCCTCGAGCACTGCACGGTCGAGCAGGCCCAGCGCGTCGCGCAGGAAATCTGCGACGCCATGGAAGAGTTCCGCTTCACGCACGAAGGCCGGCGTTTCCGCATCGGCACCAGCATCGGCCTGGTGCCGGTCGACGAGCGCTGGGCCAACACCTCGCTGGTGCTGCAGGCCGCCGACACCGCCTGCTACGCCGCCAAGGAAGCCGGCCGCAACCGCGTGCACGCCTGGTACGACACCGACCAGATGCTCAAGGCCCGCCAGGGCGAGATGCAGTGGGCCAGCCGGCTCGAGCAGGCCATCGACGAAGACCGCTTCGTGCTGTACGCCCAGCGCATCGCCCCGCTCGGCCAGGGTGCGGCACGCGAAGGCCTGCACGCCGAGCTGCTGATCCGCCTGCGCGACGACGACGGCAAGCTCATCCCGCCCGGTGCCTTCCTGCCCGCGGCCGAGCGCTTCCACATGGCCTCGCGCATCGACCGATGGGTGCTGCGCCACGCCTTCCGGCTGCTCGAAGCGCACGAAGGCCACATGGACCATGTCGCCACGCTCACCGTCAACCTGTCCGGCCAGTCCATTGGCGACCGCGCCTTCCACCACTTCATGACCGAGCTGGTGGCGCGCAGCCGCATCGACGTGCGCAAGCTCTGCCTCGAGATCACCGAGACCGCCGCCATCACCAACCTGGCCGACGCCACCGTGTTCATCGACGAGATGCGCCGCCTGGGCATCCGCATCGCGCTGGACGACTTCGGGGCCGGTTCGTCCTCCTTCGGCTACCTCAAGAGCCTGAAGGTCGACTACCTGAAGATCGACGGCCAGTTCATCAAGACCCTGACCACCAACGCGCTGGACCACGCCGCCGTGCGCTGCTTCCGCGACGTGGCCCAGGTGCTGGGCCTGCGCACCATTGCCGAATTCGTCGAAGACGAAGCCACGGTGACCGAACTGCGCCGCATCGGCGTCGACTTTGCCCAGGGCTACCTGGTGCACCGGCCCGAGCCGCTGGAAGTGGCCCTGAACCTGCACGACGCCCAGACCGCCTGAGCGACAGCCCGGGCCGTTGCTGCGACAATCGGCGGTTTGCCCCCTTTCCCCGCGGCCCTGTGCCGCCCTGTCTGCCGAGCCCTGCCGTGAGCTTCACGCCCGAAACCCGCCGCCGCCGCACCTTTGCGATCATCTCCCACCCCGACGCCGGTAAGACGACGCTGACGGAAAAGCTGCTGCTGTTCTCCGGCGCCATCCACATCGCCGGCGCGGTGAAGGGCCGCAAGGCCTCGCGCCACGCCACGTCGGACTGGATGGAAATCGAAAAGCAGCGCGGCATTTCGGTGGCCTCGTCCGTCATGCAGATGCTCTACCGCGAGCATGTGGTGAACCTGCTCGATACCCCGGGCCACAAGGACTTCTCGGAAGACACCTACCGCGTGCTGACCGCCGTCGACTCGGCCCTGATGGTCATCGACGCCGCCAACGGTGTGGAAGCCCAGACCAAGCGCCTGATCGAGGTCTGCCGCCAGCGCGACACGCCCATCATCACCTTCATCAACAAGATGGACCGCGAAGGCCGCGACCCCATTGAGCTGCTCGATGAGGTGGAGGCCGAGCTGGGCATGCCCTGCGTGCCGATGACCTGGCCGGTGGGCCAGGGCAAGGGCTTTGGCGGCATCGTCAACCTGCGCACCCAAAGCATGCGCCTCTTCGATGCCGGCGAAGACAAGCGCAGCGACGAGTACGAAGTGGTGCCGCTCACCGAGCGCGACAAGCTGGCCGAACGCTTCGGCCACGACTGGGAGCTGGCCGAGCAGAACATGGAGCTGATGGCCGAGGCCGCGCCCGCGTTCGACCTCGAACAGTTCCTCGCAGCCAAGCAGACGCCCGTGTTCTTCGGCTCGGCCGTCAACAACTTCGGCGTGCAGGAGGTGCTCGACGCCCTGGTCGACCTGGCCCCGGCACCGCGACCGCGCTTCAGCACCGAGAAGGACGGCTCGCACAAGGAGATCGCGCCCGACATGGCCAACTTCTCCGGCGTCGTCTTCAAGGTGCAGGCCAACATGGACCCGTCGCACCGCGACCGCATCGCCTTCGTGCGCGTGTGCTCGGGCAAGTACACCCCGGGCATGAAGCTCAAGGTGCAGCGCAGCGGCAAGGAGCTGCGGCCCACGTCGGTCGTCACCTTCCTGTCGCAGCGCCGTGAAGCGGTCGACGAAGCCTTTGCCGGCGACATCATCGGCTTCACCACGCACGGCGGCGTGCAGCTGGGCGACACCATCACCGACGGCATCAGCCTGCAGTACACCGGCCTGCCCTTCTTCGCGCCCGAGCTGTTCCAGACGGTCGAGCTGAAGAACCCGATGAAGAGCAAGCAGCTGCAGGCCGGCCTGCTCCAGCTGGGTGAAGAAGGCGCCATCCAGGTCTTCCGGCCCGAGGTGGGCGGGGCGATGCTGCTGGGCGCCGTCGGCCAGCTGCAGTTCGAAGTGGTGCAGCACCGCCTGATGGCCGAGTACGGCGTCGACATCCGCCTGATGCCCTGCCGCTTCACCGGCGCGCGCTGGATCACGGCCGACACGCCCGAGGCGCTGAAGAAGTTCACCGACGAGAACGCCAGCAAGCTGGCGCTCGACGCGGCCGACACGTTGGCCTACATGATGACCTCGGCGTACGACCTGCGTCTGACCGCCGAGCGTCACCCACAGGTCCACTTCCACCCGCTGCGCGAGCACGCCGGCCTGAGCCTGTCGAGCCAGTAACTGCGGCAAACTGCACGGATTCGCCCCACAACGCGAGGCAACCCGCGAGAACGGGGGGGACACGGCCATGACACGGTTCGTTACAGTCCGGGCATCGGCGTGATGTCACGCGCCAACCCACTGTCCGAGCCGTCATGAACACCGCCCTCCGCCTTGCCCTTGTCGCCGCTGCCCTGGCCGGCGCCACCGCCGCCCACGCCGAAACCATCGGCTTCACCAAGACCACTGTGGGGGGCGTGTCGCTGACGGCCACCACCGGCACGATCACCGGCAGCAACCTGTGCGCATCCAGTGGCACGTGTGCGCAAGCCATCACCTACAACACCACGGCCGGCGGCAAGCTGACCGTCACCGCGGCCGATGGCGCCGATTTCGACACCCTGGCCTACGTCCACCAGAGCAACCTGAACAACGCCGGCCTGGGCGTGGTCACCGGCTACATGAAGCCGACCGGCTTCCACATTGCCGACCTCAACTACTCGCTGAGCCAGCCCAAGGAAACGCTCACGCTGAGCTTCCAGAACACCGTGTCGCTGAGCCAGCTGGTCTTCTTCCCGGACGACCGCCTGACCCTGAGCCTCACCAAGGAGCTCGACAGCTTCGACGGCTTCACCATCTCCGTCGATGGCAAGGCCGCCGTCGAGTACAGCTTCGGCAACAACGGCGGCCAGCCCGTCACCCTGTCGACGCCGCTGGTGGGCAAGACCTTCACCTTCGGCTACGCCGTGAAGAAGAGCTCCGAGGACTACTACCTGGCCGGCATCACGGTCGCCGCCGTGCCCGAGGCTTCCACCTGGGCCATGATGGGTCTGGGTCTGGTCGGCATCGTGGCTGCCGCCCGTCGCCGTCAGCGTGCCTGATTCGTCAGCGCCGCCGTCCGCAGGGCGCTCAGCCCTGCGGCATCCACAGCTGGTCCAGGTTCTTGAAGCCCCAGGTCGAGGGCGATTCCCGGCTCACGATCTGGTCCACAGACTTGCTCAGGTCCAGCAGTTCCGGGGTGATGGGCTCCTTCGCCTTGGTCGAATAGAAAACCCGCACCACCGGGCTCAGCAACGAGCCCGCGCCTTGCTCCACCACCACCGCCAGCCGGCCTGACTGCAGCCGCACCAGCGAGCCCGTGGGATAGATGCCCAGGCTCTTCACAAAGGCCTGGAACACGCGCTCGTCGAAGTGGCCTTCCTTGGTCCACTGCGCCATCTTCTGCACCGATTCGGCCGGATCCCAACCCGCCTTGTACGGTCGGTTGGACGTGATCGCGTCGTACACGTCGGTCACCGCGCCCATCTTGGCGTACAGGCTGATTTCCTCGCCCTTCAGGCGGTGCGGATAGCCGCTGCCGTTGATCTTCTCGTGGTGGTGCAGACAGACGTCCAGCGGAATCGGCCCCACCCCCTGCCCCTCCACCAGCATGCGGTGGCCGGCTTCCGGGTGGCCCTTCATGATGGCGTACTCGGCATCGGTCAGCTTGCCGGGCTTGTTGAGCACCTCCAGCGGCATCATGGCCTTGCCCAGGTCGTGCACCAGGCCAGCCAGCCCCACCTCGCGGGTCTCGTCCTCGCCCAGCCCCAGCTGCCGGGCCAGCGCCACCATCAGCGCGCACACCGCCACCGAATGCATGTAGGTGTAGTCGTCACTCGTCTTCAGGCGCGCCAGGCTCACGATGGCGCCCGGGTTGCGCGTCACGGACTGCGTGATCTCGTTGACCAGCGGCAGGCAGTGCTCGGCATCCACCGCCTTGCCCAGCCGCGCATCGGCAAACATGGACTTCATGGCCGGGCGAGCCTGGCCCAGGATCTTGCGGGCGCGCACCACCTCCTCGGTCATCCCGCATGGCTCGGCCTCCGCAGAACGCGCCGGGTGCACGGCCGGCGCGGGGGGCGGCACGGCGCTCAGGTCGGCTTCGGCGGTGCCCGGCGTATCCCGGGGAAGCTCGACGTCATCCACCCACTGCGATGCGGCGTCCTCGGTCCCTGCCACATCCAGGCCCCGATCGGTGTCGATCCACACCATCTTCACGGCAGACGCCTGCAACTGCGCCAGTTGCGCCGGCTGCTCGAGCTTGAAGGCCGATTTCCAGAAGGGATGGTCCAGCCACGACCCGTCCAGCGCATCGATGAACATGCCAAGGCGGGCCTGCGCGACAGGGATCTTCTTTTTCATACAGGACCGAAAAGGCCAGTTCTCACCAGTTTCCCGAAGTCTGCATCCTAGAGGCAAGTTCGGGGCCTCATTCGGCCGAAATGCGGCCATCGGACAACTTTGTCATGCCCACCGCCAGATAACGACTAGCATGCAAAACCCTTTGATCAGCCTGAAAACCCTCATCAAGTCGTGGCCATCGGCGCCGATACCCCCATACGCATCATTGAACATCATCGAAGGGTAGCGACATGAACACGACGCGTCTGGGCATTGCAGGTCGATTGTGGATCGGTCTGGCCACACTCATCACCGCCGTTCTCGTGCTGGTGGGCGGGACCACCTGGCTCTCGCTGAAGGACGCCGCACATGCCGAAGCCGAGCGCGCCCTGGCGGCGGACAAGCTCAAGGCCGCCCGCCGCTGGGCCCACCTCAGCGAAGTGGTGGTCAACCGTGTCATCGCGCTCGCCCATGTGTCGGCCAGCAGCGAAGACACCGCCAAGGACATCCGCGCCCGCAACGAGACCGACATCAAGGAAATCACCGCCATCAAGGCGCAGATCGAAGGCATGCCGCTGACGGACGCGGACAAGACCCAGATCCAGCTGGTGGGCGAACACCGCAAGACCGTCCTCGCCACCCACGCCCGCATCAAGGCGATGAGCGATGCCGGCGACGCAGCCGGCGCGCGTCAGCTGACCGACACCGCCTTCAAGCAGGAAGTCGAGGCGTACTACGCCGCCCTGGGCCGTTTTGCCGAGATGCAGGAAGAAGCCAGCGTGGCCGCGGGCGAAACCTTGGTCAACACCAACCGCCGGCACGCACTGATCTCGCTGGGCCTGCTGCTGGGCCTCATGACCGTGATGGCCTTTGGCGCGCAGCGGCTCATCAGCTCGATTCGCGAGGCCCTGCAGCACTCGGTCGAAGCCGCGCAACGCATCGCCGAGGGCGACCTCACCGTGCAGCTCGACACCGCTCGCAGCGACGAACTGGGTGACCTGATGCGCGCCCTGCAGGCCATGACCGCCTCATTGGGCGGCCTGGTCAGCCAGGTCCGCCACGCCACCAACAGCATCCAGACGGCCTCCAGCGAAATCGCCTCGGGCAACCAGGATCTGAGCGCCCGCACCGAGCAGGCCGCCAGCAGCCTGCAGCAGACCGCCTCGTCGATGGAGCAGCTGTCCGGCACCGTGCAGCACTACGCCGACACGGCCCGCGAAGCCAACCAGCTGGCCACCGACGCCACCGTCGCCGTGCGCCACGGTGGCGAAGTGGTCGACCAGGTGGTCACGCAGATGGACGGCATCGCCACGGCCTCGCGCAAGATCGCCGACATCATCGGCGTGATCGACGGCATCGCGTTCCAGACCAACATCCTGGCCCTGAACGCCGCCGTGGAAGCCGCCCGGGCCGGCGAACAAGGCCGCGGCTTTGCCGTGGTGGCCGCTGAAGTGCGCACCCTGGCCCAGCGCAGCGCGCAGGCCGCCAAGGAAATCAAGACGCTGATCAACGACTCGACCGAGCGCGTGGACAACGGCGCCAAGCTGGTGGGCTCGGCCGGCCAGACCATGCGCGAGATCGTCTCCGCCATCGAACGCGTGAACCAGATGATGACCGAGATCACCGCGTCGGCCAGCGAGCAGAGCGACGGCATCCGCCAGGTCAATGGCGCGGTCAACCACCTCGACCAGATGACGCAGCAGAACGCCGCGCTGGTGGAAGAGGCGGCCGCAGCCGCCACCAGCCTGCGCGACCAGGCTGATCAGCTCAACAGCCTGGTGCGGGTGTTCAAGGTGTGAACGGGGTTACAGGCCCGCTGCCGCGCGCAGCGCAGCCGCCTTGTCCGTCCGCTCCCACGTGAACTCGGGCTCTTCGCGGCCGAAGTGGCCGTAGGCCGCGGTCTTGGAATAGATCGGGCGCAGCAGGTCCAGCATCTGGATGATGCCCTTCGGACGCAGGTCGAAGATGCCGCTTTCGGCCACGATCTTCGACAGCTGGTCGTCAGGGATCACGCCCGTGCCTTCGGTGTAGACCGTGATGTTCATGGGCTGGGCCACGCCAATGGCATAGGCCACCTGCACCTGGCACTGACGCGCCAGGCCGGCGGCCACGATGTTCTTGGCCACGTAACGGGCGGCGTAGGCGGCCGAGCGGTCCACCTTCGACGGGTCCTTGCCCGAGAACGCGCCACCGCCGTGCGGGCAGGCGCCGCCGTAGGTGTCGACGATGATCTTGCGGCCGGTCAGGCCACAGTCACCCTGCGGGCCCCCGATCACGAAGCGGCCGGTCGGGTTGATCAGGTAGCGGGTGTTCTCCAGCCATTCCTTCGGCAGCACCGGCTTGATGATCTCTTCGATGATCGCCTCGTTGAACTCGGGCTTCATCTTGTCGCCCAGGCTCCACTCGGGGCTGTGCTGGGTCGACAGCACCACGGTGTCGATGCTGTGCGGCTTGCCGTCCACATAGCGCATCGTCACCTGGCTCTTGGCGTCCGGGCGCAGGAAGGGCAGACGGCCGTCCTTGCGCAGCTGGGCCTGGCGCTCGACCAGACGGTGCGCGTAGTAGATGGGCGCCGGCATCAGTTCGGGCGTCTCGTCGCAGGCGTAGCCAAACATCAGGCCCTGGTCGCCCGCACCGATGTTCAGATAGTCGTCCGAGGCGTGGTCCACGCCCTGGGCGATGTCGTTCGACTGCTTGTCGTACGCCACCAGCACCGCGCAACCCTTGTAGTCGATGCCGTACTCGGTGTTGTCGTAGCCGATGCGCTTGATGGTGTCGCGCGCCACCTGGATGTAGTCGACGTGCGCGTTGGTGGTGATCTCACCGGCCAGCACCACCAGCCCGGTGTTGCACAGCGTTTCAGCGGCCACGCGGCTCTTCGGGTCTTGTTCGAAGATCGCGTCGAGGATGGCGTCCGAAATCTGGTCGGCGACCTTGTCGGGGTGGCCTTCAGAGACGGATTCGGAAGTGAAGAGGAAATCGTTCGCCACAGTGGGTACTCCAGAAGATTGATGACGGGCACTCGGCGTCGCCGAGGCTGTGGAAGTCATCCGGGTGCGGTTCTTCTGGCAGCGGCGAACGCTTTAGCGGCATTTGTAAATCGCCCCGCAAGTTGTCCTGTTAACTCGGCGATGCGCAAAGTGTAGTGGATTTCGCAAAGCCTCGGGTCGTGACCGAATTCACGCCCGATCGCGAAAAGTGCTCCGTTTACCGTACGGAATCCGTATCACGAAAGCAGCCCCCCTCAGCCAGGTGATTGTTACAACCTGGTTACAAAGGTCAATGGCGGCCAAGGAGAGCGAACCACCCTTTGCTGTATATCGCGCTCCTCTTGCAGTTCATCGGGAGTAACCATGTCCAAGCTGCCCATCCTCGCCGCCGCTGTCCTAGCTGGCTTTGCTGTCTCGTCTTCTGCCGCAACGAAAGACCTCGGCAACCTCACAGACACCGCATCCGCTACACAGAACATCATCTATGCAGGCATCTTTGGTGCATCGCTGCAACCCGGCTCTTTCGACCGGTTCGAGTTTGATCTGGACTTCGCCTCTGACGTCACCATTGACATCTATTCCCGCCTCGCACTGACTATCGGAGCGGAATTTGACCTTTACGACAACACCAACACGTTGATCGACTCCAAGGCGCTGAGCGGCGCCACTCAATTGGGTACGGTCTCCGGACTCTCGCTGGGTCTGAGCGGCGGCCAAGCCCGCCAGAACTTCCAGCATAGCCAGCTGACGTTCTCTGACGTGGCCGCCGGTACCGACTACCAGTTCCGCTTCGATCCGGGCGTGTTCACTCTGGCGGTGGGGTACCGTGTTCAATTCGCAGGCAGTACGCTCGCCACCCCGATGCCGCCCACCCCAGCCGTGCCCGAACCCCAGACTTACGCCTTGGTCGCTGCGGGGTTGGGCGTTGTTGGCTTCCTCTCCCGCCGTCGCCGCGCCGCTCAGGCCTGACCTGCGCGCCACGGGGCCGGCACACGGCCCCGCTCAGGCACAATCCCTCACGGCCGACACCAGCCCGGTGCCGGCCGTGATGCTTTTTGTGGCCCATGAACCGTCTGTTCACCCTGCTTGCACACTGGCCGCTGCCTCTGCTGCACGGCATCGGCGCCCTGCTGGGGTGGCTGGTGTACGGCCTGTCGCCCTCTTACCGCCGCCGCCTGCAGGCGCACGCGCGCGCGGCCGGCCTGAACGCCCGCCAGGTCCGCCAGGCCGTGGCCCACGCCGGCAAGATGGTGGGCGAGCTGCCCTGGCTGTGGGGCCGCCCCCAGCACGAGGCCCTGGGCGCGACGGTGCAGTGGCGCCACCCCGAAGTGGTCGAAGCCGCCCTGGCCGAAGGCCGCGGCCTGCTGCTGCTCACGCCCCACCTCGGCTGCTTCGAGGTCACGGCGCAGGCCTATGCCGAACGCTTCGGCGCCGTCAAACCCATCACCGCGCTGTACCGCCCGGCCAAGCAAGCTTGGCTGGCCGAGATGATGAAGGGCTCGCGCAACCGCCCCGGCATGCAGACCAGCCCCGCCACCCTGGCCGGCGTGCGCCACATGCTGCGCGCCCTCAAGAAGGGCGAGACCGTCGGCCTGCTGCCCGACCAGGTCCCGCCCGAAGGGATGGGCGCCTGGGCCCCCTTCTTCGGCCGCTCCGCCTACACCATGACGATGGCCGCCCGGCTCGTCAGCCAGACCCGCTGCGCCGTCGTGCTGCTGCGCGGTGAACGCCTGGACGCCACCCAGCGCCAGCAACTCGGGTGCGACTACCTCGTCCACGCTGAACGGGTGTCGCCTGAAGTCGAAGCCGTCCTGGCCGGTGGCGATGCGGCAGAATCGGCCGCCGCCGTGAACCGGCTGATGGAACACCAGATCATGCAAGCACCCGAGCAGTACCTGTGGGGCTACAACCGCTACAAGGCCCCCCGCGCCGAGATCCTGACCTCGGCCACCCCGGGAGAGGCCGCCTGATGCGCCCCGGCCAGGCCCGTTTCTCTGTCAGCCACCTCGCGCGCGAGGCCGGCATCCGCCTCGCCATCGGCCTGCTCTGGCTGCTGCATTTCCTGCCCCTGCCCGTGCTGGCCGCGCTGGCCGCGCTGCTGTCGCGGGCGCTGTACCACCTGGCCGGATCCCGCCGCCGCATCGGGCTGCGCAACCTCGAGCTGTGCTTCCCGCAGTTGTCGCAGGCCGAGCGCGAAACCCTGCTCAAGCAGCACTTCCGCTGGCTCACGCAAAGCCTGCTGGACCGCACCGTGCTGTGGTGGGCCTCGCCCGAGCGGGTGCAACGCCTCATCCACGTCGAAGGCGACATCGGCCTGGCCGAGCGCGTGTTCCAGGAAAGCGGCCGCCCCACCATGTGGCTGTGCCCGCATTTTGTGGGCCTGGACGTGGCCGGCGCCGCCATCCTGCTCAAGCAGCCGCGCCCCGGCGCCTCCATCTACCAGACGCAAAGCCACCCGCTGATGGACGCCCTCATGCGCCGCGGCCGGCTGCGCTTCGGCAACGCCGACATCTTCCCCCGCAGCGACTCGGTCAAGCCACTGCTCAAGGCCGTCAAGCAAGGGCGCGGCTTCTTCAACCTGCCCGACATGGACTTCGGCGCCAGGGACGCAGCCTTCGTGCCCTTCTTCGGTGTGCAGGCCGCCACGCTGCTGGCGCCCTCGCGCCTGGCCCGCATGCTCGACATGGTGGTGCAACCCGTGATCGCCGAGATCCTGCCCGGCGGCCGCGGCTGGCGCGTGCGCTTCGAAGCGCCGCTGGCGGGCTTTCCCACGGCCGATGCCGAGGCCGATGCCGCCGCGTTGAACCGCTACATCGAGGGCGAGATCCTGAAACAACCGGCGCAGTACCTGTGGGTGCACAAGCGGTTCAAGACCCGGCCGGACGGGGCGCCCGGGCTGTATTGAGCCTGCCCCGGAAGGGGGAAGCCAAGCTGCGTTCTTCCATCATGAGGAAAGCGGACATCGGCCAGACGTATAAGCGCCCCTCGTCTGAGTGATGACACCCTGCGGCCAACGTGGTCAGATATCCGGACCAACCCAGGAGTTCCCTTCATGCAGTTCATCCGTTCGCTGGCCGCCACCGCTGTTCTGGCCGCCACCGCCCTCGGCGCCCAAGCCGGCACCTTCTCTGGCGCTGTCGCCGCCGGTACCGATCCGTTCGACGTCCTGGCCACCAGCCTGACCATCACGGGCCCGTCCAACCTGGTCGGCGGCGTGTCCTCCAGCGGCTACACCACGCTGGTCCCCGTCACGGTCGGCGGCACGACCTTCAACATCACGCTCAGCGCCACCGCCCTGGACATCCAGAGCGTCTACCTGAAGTCGGGCACCACCCTGGTCGGCACCGACACCAACCTGGCTGACGGCTTCGCCTTCAACAACCTGGCCGCTGGCACCTACGGCCTGTACATCACCGGTCGCAACACCAACACCTCGCTGGTGGGCGTCTTCGCCGGCACCACCACGGTCACCGCCGCCGTGCCCGAGCCCGGCAGCGTCGCCCTGGTCCTCGCCGGCCTCGGCGTGGTCGGCATCATGAGCCGCCGCCGCCTCGGCTGATCGGCGCCTCTCCGCCCCCGCAAAAGGCCGCACCGTGTGCGGCCTTTTTCATGCCTGGTCCTGTCCGGTACACCCCCCTCGCATCAACCCTACTCAAGCCCCCTTCCGCCCCTGCCGATACCCCCACACGTTCCCAAAAAAAGTTGGATGGAGAGACAGATGGGCTGGATCACCTGGTTACGCAAGTTCTCGATTCGATCGCGCCTGATCGCCTGCATGGTGCTGGTGGTGGGCATCGGCACCGTGGTGGGCGTCGGCATGACGCTCAAGCTGCACACGCTCAAGGGTGAAGTGGAAGGCTTTGCCAGCCATGAATTCGAGGCCACCCAGGCCATGGCCGAGCTGGCCCTGCACATGGGTCGGCTGCGCGGGTTCGAAAAGGCGGCCATCATCCACGCAGGCGATTCGGTCTCGGCCGAAGCCGACCGGCTGTCGTGGAACAAGAGCCTGGAAAACAGCCGCGCCGCCATCGCGCGCATCAAACAGACGCTGACCGAGCAGGACCTGATCGACCAGATCGACGGCCTGCAGAGCAAGCTGAACGGCTACGCCGAAGCCCTGGCCCCCTCGCTCGGGCACATGGCCGAGGGCGTGCTCAACACCCCGCCCGACGCCTACGCCGCCACCGAAGTGGCCCGCGCCAAGGCCGATGTGCTGGAGCTGAGCACCACGGCCCTGCAGGAGCGCCTGTCCGGTCTGGCCCAGCAACGCCGTGACCGCTCGGCCGAAACCGCCACCGAAACCGTGATCTGGCTGTGGGTGCTGCTGCTGTCGCCGGGCATCATCTTCCTGCCGCTGATGGGGCTCACGATCGCCTCGATCACCGGGCCGCTGCGCCGGGCGGAAGACATCACCCAGGCCATCGCCCACGGCGACCTGACCCGCGAGATCGCGCCCAAGGGCAACGACGAGATTGCCCACCTGATGCTCTCGATGAAGAGCATGCAGGCCGGCCTGCGCGAGATGGTGGCCTCGGTGCGCATGTCGTCGGAAAGCATGCTGACGGCCAGCACCGAGATCGCCGCCGGCAACCAGGATCTGTCCACCCGCACCGAGCAGACGGCGTCCAACCTGCAGGCCGCCGCCTCGTCGATGGACGAGCTGAGCAAGACGGTGGAACACTCGGCCGAATCCGCCAGCGTGGCCAACCACCTGGCCGACACGGCCAGCCAGCGGGCCGCACAAGGCGGCGAGGTGGTCGAAAGCGTCGTGGCGCAGATGGAGCAGATCACCCAGGCGTCGCGTCAGATCGCCGACATCATCGGTGTGATCGACGGCATCGCCTTCCAGACCAACATCCTGGCGCTGAATGCGGCCGTGGAAGCCGCACGGGCCGGCGAGCAGGGCCGCGGCTTTGCCGTGGTGGCCGGCGAAGTGCGCTCGCTGGCGCAGCGCAGCGCCGAGGCCGCCCGCGAGATCAAGACCCTGATCGGCCAATCGGTCGACCGGGTGGAAACCGGCTCACAGAAGGTGCGCGAAGCCGGCACCGTCATGCAGGAAATCGTCGATTCGATCCAGCGCGTCACCCAGGCCATGAGCGAGATCGCAGACGCCACGCGCCAGCAGTCCTCCGGCATCGGCATGGTCACCGAATCGGTCAACCAGCTCGATCAGATGACGCAGCAGAACGCCGCGCTGGTGGAGCAATCGGCTGCGGCCGCCGACAGCCTGCGCCAACAGGCCGCCGACCTGTCGCGCACGGTGCAGCGTTTCCATTTGGACCCGGCCTGAGCCGGGGGCTGCACGGCGCTTCGGGCGGGTCAGTCCTGCCCGAACAGGTCGCGGCTGTAGACCTTGTCGAGCACGTCCTGCAGATCGGGGCCGATGCGGTTGGCCACGATCACGTCGGATTTCGCCTTGAACTCGGCCAGGTCCTTGATCACCTTGGAGTTGAAGAACTCGTCTTCCTCCAGCACCGGCTCGTACAGGATCACTTCCACGCCCTTGGCCTTGATGCGCTTCATCACGCCCTGGATGGAGCTGGCGCGGAAGTTGTCGCTGCCCGCCTTCATGATCAGGCGGTAGATGCCGACCACCTTGGGCTTGCGCGCCAGGATGCTGTCGGACACAAAGTCCTTGCGCGTGGTGTTCGACGTGACGATGGCGCCGATCAGGTTCTGCGGCACGGCCGAGTAGTTGGCCAGCAGCTGCTTGGTGTCCTTGGGCAGGCAGTAGCCGCCGTAGCCGAAGCTCGGGTTGTTGTAGTGGGTGCCCACGCGCGGGTCCAGGCACACGCCGTCGATGATCTCGCGGGTGTTCAGGCCGTGCGTCTGGGCGTAGGTGTCCAGCTCGTTGAAGTAAGCCACGCGCATCGCCAGGTACGTGTTGGCGAACAGCTTGATGGCCTCGGCTTCGGACGAGCCCGTCAGCAGCACCTGCACCTCGGGCTTGAGCGAAGCCTGCTTCAGCAAACCGGCAAACCGCTCGGCCCGCGCAGAACGCTCGCCCACCACGATGCGGCTGGGATACAGGTTGTCGTGCAGCGCGCGGCCTTCGCGCAGGAACTCGGGCGAGAAGATCACCTGGCTGGTGTTGAACTTCGCGTTCACCTCGTCGGTGAAGCCCACAGGGATGGTCGACTTGATCACCATCACCGCCTTCGGGTTGACCTTCAGCACCTCCTGGATCACGGCTTCCACGCTGCGCGTGTTGAAGCGGTTGGTGTCGGGGTCGTAGTCGGTCGGGGTGGCGATCACCACGTACTCGGCTTCGGCGTAGGCCTCGGCGGCGTTCGTGGTGGCGCGCAGGTTCAGTTTTTCGGTCTGCAGGTAGCGGGTGATGTCGGCGTCTTCGATCGGCGAGACGCCGTTGTTCACCATGTCGACGCGGGCGGGGGTGATGTCGATCGCAATCACCTCGTTCTGGCGGGCCAGCAACACGGCCATGGACATGCCCACGTAACCAAGACCCACAACCGCGATCTTCGAGGGAGGCTGCTGAGTGAGGCTAGGTTGGGGTGCAGTCATGAGTGGTTCAAGGCCCTCGAAGAGAGCGTCACGTGCTGTTGAGAACAGCAGCGATGCTAACCCCCTTCGGTGGCGGCTCAGGCAACCAGGTGTGAGCAAACGGTGTGTTTGCATCGGTAAGGCCGATAATCCGCACCATGAAGCTGCGTTTCACCAAGATGCACGGCGCGGGCAACGACTTCGTCGTGCTGGACGCCACCCGTTCGCCGCTCGATCTGAGCCCGGCGCAGTACCGCTTTCTGGCGGACCGCCGCTTCGGCATCGGCGCCGACCAGATCCTGATCGTCGAACCCGGCGACCCGGCCCGCGGCACCGACTTCACCTACCGCATCATGAACGCCGACGGCGGCGAGGTAGAACAGTGCGGCAACGGCGCGCGCTGCTTTGCCCGCTTCGTGCACGACACCGGCCTTACGGCCAAGGACGTGATCCGCGTGCAGACCATGAAGGCCGTGATCGAGCCCCGCCTGCAGGCCGATGGCCGCGTCACGGTCGACATGGGCGCGCCCTTCCTGGTGCCGGCCGATGTGCCTTTCGATGGCGCTGGCCTGACCCCGCGGCTGGAGAACGGCTGCGAGCTCTGGCCGATCGAACTGGCCAACCACCCGGTGGAAGTGGCCGTGGTCAGCATGGGCAACCCCCACGCCGTGATGCGGGTTGACAGCACCGAGCACGCCCCGGTGGACGAGCTGGGCCCCCAGATCGAAGGCCACAGCCGCTTCCCCCGCCGTGTCAACGCCGGCTTCATGGAGGTGGTGAACCGCGGCCACATCCGCCTGCGCGTGTACGAACGCGGCTCGGGCGAAACGCTGGCCTGCGGCTCGGGCGCATGTGCGGCTGTCGTGGCCGGCATCCGCCTGGGCTGGCTGGATGACACCGTGGACGTCGACATGCCCGGTGGCCGCCTCACCATCCGTTGGGCGGGCCCCGGTACGCCCGTGCTCATGACCGGTCCGGCCGTCAAGGTGTTTGACGGCGAAATCGACGTGCCCGCGCTCTGAACCCTTCTGAACCGACTTCCCCCATGACCCTGCAAGGCATCACCGAAGAAGAAATCGCCAACTACCTGGTGAACACCCCGGCGTTTTTCGAGCGCCACGCGCAGCTGCTGGCCAGCATCACGCTCAGCAGCCCGCATGGCGGCCGGGCCGTGTCGCTGCAAGAGCGGCAGATGGAGATGCTGCGCGACAAGATCCGCGGGCTGGAAAAGCGCATCATGGACATGATCCGCCTCAGCCAGGAGAACGAGGCCATCGTGCACCGCCTGCACCTGTGGGTGCGCAGCGTGCTGCTGTGCCATGACGACGCGGCCCTGCCCGACACCGTGGTCAAGGGCCTGCAGGACCAGTTCCTGATTCCGCAGGCCGCGGTGCGCATCTGGGGCACCACCGCGCACCCTGTGCGCGCGGCGCTGGCCGAACAGGCCGATGCCCTGCCCGCCCTGCAACCCGTGAGCGACGACGCCCGCAGCTTTGCCGGTAGCCTGAGCCAGCCCTATTGCGGCGTGAACGCCGGCTTCGAGGCCTCGAAGTGGCTGGAAGACGCCAGCACCGTCACCTCGCTGGCCCTGATCCCGCTGCACCGCGATGGCGCATGCTTCGGCCTGCTGGTGCTCGGCTCGCCCGACCCGACCCGCTACACGGCCGACATGGGCGTGGAGTTTCTGGTGCAGGTGGGCGAGGTGGCGGGGGCGTCGCTGAGCCGGTTGCTGGGCTGAACATGACGGCTGCGCCGGGCGCCGGCCTCATCGCCCAGCACCTGACCTACCAGCGCACCCAACGCCGGTTGGCCGAACGGACGCTGGCGATGTATGGCGACGCCTTCACCCGGCTGCAGACGCTGTGCGAGAAAGAGGGCCTGGCTCTGGACGCCATACGCCCCCACCACGTGCGCGGCTGGATCGCCCGGCTGCACGCCCAGGGGCTGGGCCCCCGGAGCCTGGCGATCACCCTCGCCGCCTGGCGCGGCCTGTTCAAGTGGATGGGCCGGGAGCGGCTGGTGGCCGCCAACCCGGTGGACGGCATCAAACCGCCCAAGGCGCCCAAGCCCTTGCCCAAGGCCTTGTCGGTGGACGATGCGGTAGCGCTGGCGGAACGGGTGCCCAGGCTGCCGCCCACACCTGCGGCCTCTCAGGCCGCGGCCACACGCCAGGAGCGCGAAGCCCCCTGGCTGGCCGCCCGTGACGCGGCGATGATCGAACTGCTCTACAGCAGCGGCCTGCGTAGCGCGGAGTTGATCGGCCTGGATGCAGCAGCCGGCCCCGACGCCGCAGGCTGGATCGACCTCCAGGCCGCCGAGGCCCATGTGCTGGGCAAGGGCCACAAGCGCCGCAGCGTGCCGGTCGGCTCGGCCGCGATGCGGGCGCTGCGCCACTGGCTGGACGTCCGGGCCAGCCTGACGCCGCCGCAAGACAACGCCCTGTTCATCAGCCGCCTGGGCACGCGCATCACGCCCATGCAACTTCGCAACCGCCTCAAACAGCTGGCACAGCAGGCGGGCCTGCCCACGCACGTGCATCCGCACATGCTGCGCCACAGCTTTGCCAGCCACCTGCTGCAGTCCAGCGGCGATCTGCGCGCCGTGCAAGAACTGCTGGGCCACGCCCACATCACCACCACGCAGGTCTACACCAAGCTCGACTTCCAGCACCTGGCCAAGGTGTACGACGCGGCCCACCCGCGCGCCAAGCGCAAGGTCTGACGCCACCGCGCAGGGCCCCTGAGGGACAATTCGGGTTTTGCACATTCCCGGTCCCGAACATGAAAACCATCACCCTGCGCGCAGGCAAAGAACGCTCGCTGTTGCGTCACCACCCCTGGGTCTTCCAGGGCAGCATCGCCAAGGGTGGCGCCGACGCGGGCGAGACCGTGCGGGTCGAGTCCCACGACGGGAAGTTCCTGGCCTGGGCCGCCTTCAGCCCCAGCTCGCAGATCCGCGTGCGCGCCTGGAGCTTTGACGAAGCCGAACGGATCGACGCGGCCTTCTTCCAGCGCCGGGTGGAACAGGCCGTGGCCCTGCGCCGCCGCCTGGGCATCGACTCGAACGGCATCCGCCTGATCCACGGCGAGGCCGACGGCCTGCCCGGCCTGATCGTCGACCAGTACGGCGACCTGCTGAGCGCCCAGTTCCTGAGCGCCGGCACCGAACGCTGGAAGGACGCGATTGCCGACGCCCTGCTGGCGGCCACGGGTTGCGCCTATCTGTATGAACGATCGGATTCCGGCGTGCGCGGGCTGGAAGGCCTGGCGCCCGTGACCGGCTGGCTGCGCCACCCCGACACCGCCGACGGCAGCCGCCGCGCGACGGAGGTGACCATCCACGAAAACGGCTGGAAGCTGACATTGGACGTGGCAGAGGGCCACAAGACCGGCTACTAC
The DNA here is from genome assembly GCF_913773725.1 of uncultured Aquabacterium sp. Taxonomy (GTDB): domain Bacteria; phylum Pseudomonadota; class Gammaproteobacteria; order Burkholderiales; family Burkholderiaceae_C; genus Aquabacterium. Next base: position 74,612 of record NZ_CAJYGK010000161.1, read on the forward strand.
CTGGACCAGCGCGACAACCGCGGGCTGTTTGCGCGCCTGGTGCGCGAAATGGGCTGCAAGACGGTGCTGAACTGCTACAGCTACACCGGTGGCTTCAGCGTGGCCGCGCTGGCTGGGGGCGCCACCGAGGTGACCAGCGTGGATTCATCCGGCCCGGCCCTGGCGCGCGCCACGGCCCACGTGACGCTGAACGGCTTTGACGCCGCGGCGCACACCGCGCTGGACGCCGACGTGAACGGCACGCTGCGCCGCTTCATCAAGGAAGGCCGCACGTTCGACGCCATCGTGCTCGACCCGCCGAAGTTCGCGCCGAGTGCCGCCCACGCCGACCGCGCCAGCCGCGCCTACAAGGACATCAACCGCTTGGCCTTCAAGCTGCTTAACCCGGGCGGGCTGCTGCTCACGTTCTCGTGCTCGGGCGGCATCGGCGCGGAGTTGTTCCACAAGATCGTGGCGGGCGCGGGGCTGGATGCGCAGGTGGATGGCTACCTGCTGCGCAGGCTCGAAGCCACACCGGATCACCCCACGACGATCACGTTCCCGGAAGGGGAGTATCTGAAGGGACTGGCCATCGTGCGGAAGGGGTAACGGGCGAGCGCGCGACCTGACCGCCACGTGCGATCACCTCAGGATCACTCGGCGATAGCTCACTCGCACGACAATTGTGATGAAAAGTCACTGAACCCCGACTCCGGGGGCAACATGTGACAGAAATAGCGCAGATCTGAGAAGATGTGAACCGGATCAGACCCCGATCACCAAGCCACCCTCGGGAGGGCGATGGTGAACAAGTCTTTGAACTGGCACCTCATGAACCACCGGATCGCTCTCGGCGCACCAAAATCCGTCTCGCTGGGGAGGTATGACCTCTGGCTACTGCTCGGCGCATTCGTAGCGCTATACGCGCCTACCTACGCAACCCTCGACCGAGTCGTGTGGATCAGAGAGGGTCAAGGGCATGGCCCTATTTTGGCCGCATTGATCGGATGGCTCATCTGGACACGCCTTCCGAAATTCCTCGCTCTGAATACACCCCCAAACACATTTGCGGGGAGCGTCACGTTGCTGCTTGGTGCCGTGATGTATGTGCTAGGACGGTCCCAAGACCTGATGGCGCTTGACACGTTCTCTCAAGTTTTCTTCCTAGGAAGCATAGCTTTGCTTTACAGAGGCTGGGCCGGACTAAGGCTCATGTGGTTTCCTCTGTTTTTCTTCATATTTATTATCCCGCTTCCCACGACATTCGTGGACTCCGTTACTGCTCCTTTGAAGATGGCAGTGTCCGTGGTATCGGAAAACGTGCTTCATGCCGCCGGATTTCCAATAGGACGAGAAGGGGTGATGCTGGTAATCGGCCCCTACAAGTTGTTGGTTGCTGATGCATGCGCAGGAATCAACTCGATCTTTGCACTAGAAGCCGTCGGGGTTTTCTACATGAGCATTGCCGGCCACACCAACAGGCTCCGCAACATTCTACTGGCCACATTCATCCTTCCTATATCTTTTATCTCAAACGTCACGCGCGTGTGTACACTCGTTCTGATTACCTATTATTTTGGCGATGAAGCTGGCCAAGGCTTCGTTCATGGATTTGCCGGAATTCTGCTTTTCGTCGTGGCAACCCTCCTCACGCTCGCAACAGATTCCTTGCTTGGCCTTTTTTTGAAGGATGGGTCACAAAATGTCCGCACCAGTCCATCTCATGCAGGCAGCAACTGAGCAGACCGGGATGTGGCCAGAATGGAGGCGTCCGACTCGCAGGACATGGTTCGTTGTTGGCATGGCGCTCTTGTTGCTGACGCTCGGCTACGCCCTCCAACCTCGTCTAACAGAGAACACTGTGGATGAAGCCACTCTTAATCGACTAATACCTAAGAGTTTTGGCGAATGGGTGGAAGTGAAAAGCACCGTACCTCAAGTGACTACGGCCACGGATCAGGCCTTGTCCGACCAGCAACCGTATGACGCGCAGGTAATGCGCACGTACCGGCACAGTTCAGGTCAGACTGTCATGATTGCGATTGCATACGGCAGAAACCAACGACAGGAAATCAAAGTCCATCGTCCGGAAGTCTGTTATGCCGCCGCGGGTCGAAAAGTGGTCTCTATCGCGCCCACTGAATTCGGAATCGAATCCGGGGATGGCCAACCCGTGATCGGCATGCAGATGCTGACTACCCTTCCAAGGCAGGAAGCAGACGAACTGGTGCTTTACTGGATTCGGATTGGTCACACCTTCTCACAAAGCGGACTGACCCAGCGCCTGCATATTCTGACAGAGGGCTTGAAAGGGCGGAGATCAGACGGGATACTCGTTCGCTTTTCTCAGATCATACCGAGGAATTCGGATACTGCAGCATCCAAAAACCTGCAACAAGCATTTGCTCGCGAACTCATTGCCGCCCTTCCAAAAGAAGGCCGACAACTACTCATAAACTGAATCATGAAATTCGTCATCTTCGGGGGAGCCGGCTACATCGGCACAGAACTGGCAAAATATGCTCTTTCAGAGGGGTGGGCATCCGAGGTGGTGATTGCCGATATCCGGGAATCCTCGCTCACAGGCAATCCTGGCGTCACTTACAAGCGCTGTGATGTGCGACAGGCTATTCCGGCGGATCTGGCGGAAAATGGAGCAGTCGACTGGATCTTCAACTTTGCAGCGGTGCATCGTGAACCCGGCCACGAAGCTCACGAATACTTTGATACAAACATCGCGGGCGCGCAAAATGTTTGCGCTTTCGCCGAAGCTACTGGATGCAAGAATATTTACTTCACGAGCAGCATCAGCGTATACGGCCCCACAAGCAAGGCGACAGATGAAAAATCTCCGATGTGTCCGATCACGCCATACGGCGGATCAAAGTATCCTGCGGAGCTGATCCATCGCAGCTGGCAGAAATTGGGGGATGATCGGCGCCTCGTCATCGTTCGGCCCGGAGTAGTGTATGGCCCTCGCGACCCCGGCAATATTGGTCGAATGATCAGAGCAATTCGGAAGGGTTATTTCGCATTCCCCGGATCCACCGACATCAAGAAATCATATGCATATGTGTATGGGCTTCTAGAGTCAATGCGATTCACCACCGCACGACGGGAACCTGTCATCACCTACAACTATGTGGAAACCCCAACCGAAGATTTAGGCACCATTGCCAATATCGTCAAACAGTTTGTAGGCTCCAAGGCCCCCATCCTGAGTCTGCCCACAGGATTACTGCTCCCATTTGCATACTTGGTGCAACTGGTTGCCGGAAGCCGAAACCCGATCCATCCAGTGCGGGTGATCAAGGCTGGACGCCCCACTCACATCGTGCCGCAGACGTTGCTGGACATGGGGTTTGATTTCAAGTATCCCTTTGCTGCATCGCTGGCGCACTGGAAGAAAGTCAGCCCTCAAGACTTTGAGTGAGACAAGGAACCCATGGAAAAAATGCAGGTCCTCGTCGTCATCCCCACGCTCAATGAGGCAGAGCACATCGAGGCCACAATCGTTGCCTTGCATCAAGCCATACCAGACAAGGCGGACATTCTGTTCGTTGTCGTGGATGGCGGCAGTACGGATGGTACGCAAGCCATCGTGCAGCAACTGAAAGATTGCAATTTCCCCAATTTGAGGCTACTGCACAATCCAAAACGCCTTCAAAGCGCGGCGGTGAATCTGGCCGTCAGGCAATTTGGAGCCCCTTATAAAGTCCTCGTCCGATGCGACGCCCATTCTGTATACCCACCAGGTTTCATTCGGGATTTGGTTGCGTCGTTGGATGAGCACGTCGCAGACGCCGTTGTCGTCCCCATGGATTCCATCGGAGACACGCCTCTGAGAAAGGCGATTGCGTGGGTATCGGACACGCCTGTTGGGTCCGGAGGGTCGGCTCACCGCGGAGGAAGGCAAAGTGGCTTTGTCGATCACGGCCATCACGCCGCTTTCCGAATGGCTTCGTTCTGCCGGGCCGGTGGGTACGACGAATCGTTCAGCCATAACGAAGATGCAGAGCTTGATTGCCGCCAGCGCGCCCTGGGTTCGAGGATATTCCTTGACGCCAATATCCGCATCGGATATTACGCTCGCCCGACGCTTCGCAGCCTCTGGAAACAGTACAGCGCATATGGTAGTGGGCGGTCACGAACTGTTCGTCGCCACCCTGGGTCCCTTCGTGCCCGACAACTGGCGGTCCCCGTTCATGTTGCGCTCTCTACGGGTGCGCTCGTGGCGGCGCCATGGGTACCTTGGTTGCTTGCTTGGCCACTCCTGTATTTGGCCGTGTTGCTTGGTACTAGCGCAGCACTCGGGATCAAGCATCGTAATCTCGCCGCTGCGCTCGCTGCCCCAGCAGCCTTTGTCATGCATACGGCCTGGGCCATTGGCTTCTTCAGGGGGATGCTCGCATTCCGAGAGGAGGCCTGGACTGAGAAGAATGCCGAGCCACTGGCGCTATCGGGCTCGTCAGTTGCTGGAGGAGCATGAGTAATACCTCCGATCTTCGCGTGGCTCTCATCGACCCCTCTCTTTTCACCGGCCCCTATGATGCGGCGCTAACCGCAGGATTACAGTCGTGCGGTGTTCGCCCTCATTGGCTCACACGCCCCACCCGTCGCGGCGACCGTCAAGAGATCCCTGTCGAGTTCACGTCTGCGGTGTTCTATAAGCATGTGGACGATGCCAGAGCCTTCCCAAAAGCTGCTCGCACAGCTGTGAAGGGTCTCGCCCATCTCGTCGGACTAGCGAGGTCTCTGAGATGTCTGATTCGGTCTCGCCCGGATGTGGTCCACGTGCAGTGGGTTGTATTGCCACCGGTCGATCTTATTGCGCTGTGGCTCATCAAACGCTTCAGACCCGTTGTGCTTACCGTGCACGACACTGTTCCGTTCAACGGGGAACGGATCTCACTGCTGCAAAACATCGGGTTTCATGCGCCCATCCGGCTTGCAGATGAAGTGATCGTGCACACGCGCTCGGGCAGGGACACGCTCTTGCGTCATGGTATCCCTGCATCCAAGATCAATGTCGTGCCGCACGGTCCCTTACCCCTGCACGCTAAGCCAGACCCGCTCCGCCCAGCAAAAGATCCGCAGCGTTACACCTTTGTGCTGTTCGGCGAACTGAAACCCTACAAGGGTGTTGATTTGCTGGTCGAAGCTGTGGGCTCGTTACCGGCGGACGTCCGGGAGCAGGCACGTGTGATCATTGCTGGCCGCGAACGGATGGACATGAATCCAATCTATCAGCGCGTCAAAGAGTTGGGCGTGGAGCATCTCATCGACATCCGGCCGTTCCGCCAGTCGGAAGACGAAATGGCGAACCTTTTTGTAGACTGCGACTGCTTCGTTTTTCCATACCGACAGATTGATGCAAGTGGCGTCTACTTCCTCACGAAATCATTCAACAAATGGATGATCGCCAGCAGGGTGGGAATTTTCGCGGAGGACATGGAGCAAGGCGCACAAGGCGTACTTGTAGAGCCCGAAGACGTCGATGCACTGAAAAATGCATTGCATAACGCCATTACGAAGAGGCACACGCCGGGCCCTGTTTCATCGACCGGAACCTGGTCAGGCATTGGAGAAATGACAAGAAAAGTGTACGAGAAGGCTATCAGACAGCGGGCTGAGCGCGCAACCGCCCTTTCATCCTGAAGACACCGACTGGATCCTCTCGTGACCAAACCTCCAAAAATCAGCATCGTTATTGCCTGCTATAACTACGCCAAGTACGTCGCGCTTGCGATCGAAAGCGCACTGAGGCAGAGCTATTCACACAAGGAGATCGTCGTCGTCAACGACGGGTCCAAGGACAATTCACTGGAGGTCATTGGTCGCTATGCTGATCAGGTTCAGTTGATTGATCAACCGAACCAGGGGCATATTGCTGCCTGTAACAACGGGTTCAAAGCAGCCACCGGCGACATCGTGATATTTCTGGACGCTGACGATTTGCTGGATACGGATACCTTGGAGAAGGTGGCGCAGGCGTGGCGACCGAACTGCTCGAAGCTTCAATATGACGTCCGCATCATCGACGCAGACGGACGCGACCTCGGACGACGTTTCTGTCATTTCACAGCAGATTACGACGCGGATCGCGTGCGGTCCGACTTCAAGCGCACAGGCACCTATCGGTGGCCTGTGACGGTCGGGAACGCTTACTGCCGCGCTTTCCTTGCCGAGGTCATGCCGCTCACGGTCAGCGAAGCCCCTGATGGATGGCTCAATACCATCGCGCCAGCGTTCGGCGATGTCATTACCATCCCCGAAGTGCTGGGTAGTTACCGGGTGCACGGCTCAAACCTGTGGTCAAACACCGGCAACGACAACGCCAAACTGCCCAGACGCATCTCACACCGGCAACTTGAAATCGCTGCAATGAAGCACTGGGCCCAGCGGAAAGGGCTACCTCCCGTCTCAGTAAACCCACTCGATTATGAACTCCCCTTCATCAACTATCGTCTGATGGCGATGAGGCTGGGGCTGGACTACGCGGGTCGCGATAAGGACAACGTCCTTAAACTTGTCTGGGCCGGGTGCACGGAAGGTTTGAGGCAGCCAGTCCCCTGGACCCAAAAAATCGGTCATTTGGGCTGGTTCCCGCTGATTGCGATTCTGCCTAAAGCCTTGTTGCAGCCCCTCATCCGTTTCCGCTATAACCGCTCGGATTTTCTGTTGAGCGTGAAGCGCCGGCTTCAACTCAATTGAATTCCCTCCGATAGGCGCGCACCCAATCGATTTCCAGTGCTTGAGGTATCACGCTGGAGTCCACCCCGTATCGCCCGGCCCACTGACCGCCGACAGCAAGGTTCAGAATGATGTGCGCGGGGGCTGCTGCCGATCCATCCGAATAGTTCCAACGGACGTTTCGCGTGTAGATCCGCTCACCATCCACATAGAGTGTCAAGGCGTCGGGGGTCCATTCCGCACCAATGGTGTGCCAGCCCCCGCTGAAATCATACGGCGCGCGCCAGAAAGTCCATGTCGAATCGAAACTCGGATGCTTGAACGCGTAGCTTGCGGCAAGCCCCCTTGCATCCACCACGCCCGAGTGAATCATGTCACGGGTGTCTTCGACACCATTGTTCACGAATTCAAAAATATCAATTTCGGGGGGCCATGCGAGCCTTCCGAACTCCGACACGTCAGAGTTAAGCCAGAACGCGGACGACAGACCAATTCCAGCGGGCATTCGAACCCTTGCTTCAAAATACCCGTAGCGGGTAGTCCAATCCGACCGGATCATCCCTGATTCGTAGTCAATTCCGTCCGCAGAGCCGGTTCTCACGCGTCGGGCAATCAGCTTCAGCACTCCATCTGCGACCACGTGGTTGCTGTTGTCTCGGTAGCGTTGCTGCTCATCGTTCAGCCTGTCGGACGTGCCTCCTGCATAAATGAATCGGGTAAACCACTTCGCCCGGTTCAGCGAGGAGCCATTGAATTCGTCGTTAAAGGCAAGCAAGTAGCCCGCCGGTACAAACGACCCTACGGCTGACACGATCGGTTCGGTCTGCTCGATGGCATCCCGCTGCCTCAAGGAGGCCGAGTCGACACGCGCCCGCGTACCATTCGTCAACACTTGGAACTCTGCGTTCGCGACGTAGTTGGGTGCCGTGAATTCGATGACATATCGGGCATAGGACGAACTCACTACGCTCACTTCGTGTGTCCGGAAGGGCTCTCCGGACGCCGTCCGGAAGATGACTGCAAGACGAGTGGTCTTCCCGCTCGAGGCGTTGCGCGCCTGTACTTCGAGCCGATAGGATGCCCCGGGCTTCAACCCTGCGGTTCCTAGCGACTGGAAGACACGCCACCCGACGTCCATCGCCTTACCTCCTGGACGCAACTCGCTGGACGTGACCAGTGCATCCGACAGGTTCCAACCCGCGCTCCCGGATGTAAAGAGGCCGTTCACGATCAGTTCCGGATAGCTCACCTCCAGTCCCGTCGCCTGCACCACATCTGATTGCGTCACAACAGGCGCCTGGGATGGCGATTGCATCGTCTCAGAAGATCCTCCACCGCATCCCGCCACCACCGCCGTGAGAACCAAAGCGCACCACCTCCGCCGCCAGTATCCGTACCCCGATCCCGCCATGCCTGCTCCAGAACAACCCATCCACATCGTGCTCTGGTGATCGGCACCTGCCGGGACAACTGAGGCGAAGAGTGGTAACGTCCCTCCGCCATTTCGCAACGTGGTGTAACGACCACCCTCTACGGCTGCCGGCCCACCTGCATAGGGGCCATTCCGCCTTTTGCGAGTACTGCATGCAAGACGGCCGCGCGCTCGGTACGCTGGACCGGTATATTGCTCAATCAGGCCGTCACCAGGCACGGCTCAACTTGATGCTGTCCTCAGTCCGCCACGATGTCCGACGCCCTGCGCCGCCGCCAGCTTTTGTCCACCGCGCTTGCGGCGTTACCGCTCTCCGCGTGTGCTGCGCCGCAGACCTCCTCCACGGCAGGCAGTGCGCCCCAGCCGTTGGGGGCAACACGCGAACACGGCTATCGGCTGGTCAAAGACTGGGACTTCGTCAATGTGATCCGGAGCCATGATGCGTTGCGCAAGGAATTTCACACCCGCTACATCTATGGTGGAGGCAAGCTCGATCATCTGAATGACGAGTGGCAACGTTATCGGGACAACGACAACCATGTCTTCACGCCTGATGGCCTGGCTTTGGTCGCAAGAAATGTGAAGGGGCTCACCTCAGGCGGAATCGAAAGCGGCATGCTTCGATCGCGCTGGAGCGGTCAGTACGGCGTCTTCGAGATCTCGATGCGGTGCCCGCGCGGACTTGGATCGTGGCCAGCGTTCTGGCTGAACCCCCAAGATGCCGTGTGGCCACCCGAAATCGATATTGTCGAGATCGTGAACAACGGCCGGGACACGACCAGGCACAGCTTTCACTTCCTTCACGGCGCAGGGACAAAGAGCCGCCAGACCCGTGTTTCACGGCTGGACAGACACCACCGCTACCTGACGCAGGGTGACTTTGCAGACGGATTCCACACCTTTGCGGTGGAATGGGCTCCGGAGTACGTGAGGCACTATGTCGATGGTGCGCTGATCGTCGACCGGGACTTTTCCTGGATACACAACGACGGTCGAGACGCTGGCGACGCACATGTGCTGGTGAACCTCGCCATCGGCGGCAAATGGCCCGGGCCTCCGGATGCACGTACGCTGCCAGCCCAACTGGACATCCAGTACATCCGAGTCTGGCAACGCTGAATCATGAACAACGCGAACCCTTCTCCCCCAGACTTTGGCGATCGAAGAACAGCTTTGAGGTTGGGCCTCCTCCTGCCACTGCTGGGTATCACTGTGCTACAGCGCTTCGGTTTGACGCTGTCTGCGAACTACGCGCTGCAATCCGCATTGATCGGTACCTACGTGCTGCTTGGCATCGCGGTGGTGCGAGGCTACCTGGAACTGGCGCCTTGGCGCGTGATTGTCATTCTGGCAGGAGGCAGCATCGCCACCCTCAGTCTGCTGCTCAACACGACAGACGCCATGACCCTCGGCAAGACGTCCATGTCGTCGCTCATGCTGCTGCTGGCGATGTATCTGCCACTTGCATTCCGACTCCGGCCGGATCCGCGCAACAAGGATGATCTCGACTGGCTGCTCGACATGCTGGGCAACCTCATTCTGTTGACAGCGATATTCGGTGTCGTTCAGTTCGTCGTGCAGTTCGGATTGAAAGACCCGCTTCTCTTCGATTTCACACCGCTGATCCCCGAGGTTCTGAGAGGCCCGACGGGCTTTAACACCGTCATCCCAGTGGGCAACCTGTTCAAGTCCAACGGGTTCTTCATACGGGAGCCCTCGGGGGCGTCATTCCTGATGGCATTCGGCATCATCCTGGAGCTGACGAGAGGGCGTCGCCCTTGGCGGCTGGCCGTGCTCATCGGAGCGCTGTTGCTCACCTACTCCGGTACCGGGTTGCTTGCCCTGGCGATCGGGCTGATGTTTCCGTTCGGCGTCAAAACCGTCTTGCGCTATGTCGGGGCAGCAGTGGTCGGCGGGGCGCTTCTCTGGGCGTTCGGCGATGCGCTCAACCTGTCCTTTACCTTGGGCCGAATCGGCGAGTTCCAATCCGAGCAAAGCAGCGCTTACATCCGATATATCGCCCCGATGCGCCTGATTGCAGAAACTTGGGAGGCCAGTGCCACGGCGTTCTGGCTTGGCAACGGACCAGGCTCCATCCTGAGAACAGAAGTGGGCTACGCGTTCCACGACCCCACCTGGGCCAAGGCCATTTTCGAGTACGGGGTTCCTGGGCTCCTGTGCTTCGTTGCCCTCTTCGGCCTGATGATGCACGAGTCAGGGCTGGGCTCATCTGTCAAAGCCACCCTGTTCGCTTACTGGCTCATCATGGGCGGGCACCTGCTGACGCCGGAAAGCATTCACCTCAGCTGGCTGCTGCTGGCTTTCGTTCCCGTGGCGCAGAAGAAAGCAAAGCTGCCACATACCGGCCTCGGCACTGCAGCCGCCTTCAGCCCAGCTTTTCCATTACCTCGCGGACGATCTGGTTGAACCGGGCAGGATTGAGGTGCTCCCGCATGCGCGCGTGGCCTGAACGGGCCATGGCTTCCGCGCGATCCGGATGCTGGAGCAAATCAATACAAAACTCAGCGATTCGGGCATCCGAGTCGCTGGCCAGCATGTCGATTCCATCGCGGAACAGTGGCGCAAATGCGTCGATCACGTGGCGGGTAGCAACCACGGGCCGCCCATACTGATAGGCCTCTAGGGCCTTGATGTTCGTTCCGGCCCCCCCGCGCATCGGCACCACACTTGCCGTCACGCGGGCGTAGGCGTCAGCAAGGGATTCGACAAAGCCAAGTACTTCCACGTTCGGCTGCGCGGACCACGCCCGACACTTTTCCGGGCTGCCCTTACCCACGACCAGAAAACGAGCCTGCGGCACCTTTTCGAGGACCTTGGGCCAGATCGCGTCCAAAAACCAGTCCACCGCGTCCTGATTGGGAAGGTAATCCAGCAAGCCGATGAACATCAGGCCTGGAGTGTCCGGCTGAGCGAATACGGGAACCGCCCCTTCTCTCTGAGCCGCAGCCGGCAGATTCGGCAGCACAGAGCCAGGAAGCCAGGGGAAAGCTTGGCGTTCTGCCTCACGGCAAAAGAAATAATGGCGATGATTCAAACCTCCAAGCCGAAGGCGGCCGCGAACGATCAGTCGGTCGTTGACGAGGCGAAGCAACGCCCCGACCTTCATCTTCAAGGTGGCCAGCGTACCCCAAGGAGGATGGAACACGGCATCGTCGAAGTCGACCACAACAGGGACACGGGGCGGTAACTTCAGCTTGAGAGCGGGTTTCACGTAACGGCTGACGATGACGTCGTACGACGTGAAGTCGACATGCTGCGCAACGACGCCAGTAACGTAAGCCGAAGGTAGATCGAAGCGCGGTCTGCCCAGCCAGCCCTTCACGGTCAGATTGAGCTCGATGACTGACACCCCGTCAAGCAAGGTATCGACTCGCTCGGGCGGCTTGGACTCGCCAGGCCAGAAGAAGTTGATTACCACCACTTCTACCTGACCTAACTGCCTCAGCGCCTCAATCAAAAAGCGGCTTCGCTGGGCGGAGCCCCAGCGTTGGTGAGGTGATATATAAGACAGAAATAAGTATTTTACCACGCTAATGCCGCTCGCTTACCACGATATGCTATCGCGTACTCGATTAATATCACCCAAAGAGCCGCGCCAGCACTCACGACGCACCACAAAATGATAATGTGCTCAGGGACTCATTAAGTTAAAATCCACCTAAAAAATTATCTCATTAACTGGACACCGCAACCCTCAAGAATAGGTCGAACCGAATCCCATACGGCCCGTACAGCGACATCCCCATCGCCATCAAAACTATCGAAGAAAACTTGTGCAAAGCTATAAGACCGCTGCTGAAAAACCCCAGAAGAATAGGCCAGAGCAGAACTCCAGAATCCATACAACTCCACCTCAGGGTTCATGGCAACGAAAATCTCCACGGGGACCCTTTTAAACTCTTCAGGGAGAGGGCGACACCCTGGTATAGAATTTACCAACTCCTGAACAGAAACGGGATCGCGAGGATGCGGCTTAAAATATACGGTTTCCCCGCTTGAAGTAAGGCGATGCACGAGGCTCTTGAGAAATTTCAGGTATGTCGCCTCTGCAGCCAAGCCGTCAGTTACCAAGGACTGCGACAATATCAACGAACCTGACAGTTCTCCTCGCTCAGGCGAGCGATCTCTGATTGCTCGCAAAGCTGGTTTTAAGTCGTACCACGGAATACTCACTTCCTTGCCAGGAATATTCTCGAACATGCTGTAGAACGCGTCAAACCCCGAGAGCGGAAAATAGCTAGGCAAGCCGACCCCGCTTACGCCGACTTTCCGAAGAAAAGTCTTTGTAATATTCTTTGCGACAATGTACTTGTTTCCATCGTTCCAACTTGGATGCTTGAAGCTATGCGGCAGGTACAAAGCCAGTCCGTCCTCAAAACCGCAAATTCGACTGGAACGCCTCTTTGCGGCCAAATAAATCTCCACCTCCGACGGATTGAATCTGTTACTCAGGAATACGCTGTCCTCCGGGGAGAAATCAAACCGGGAACCCGATGAAAAGCGCAACGAATCAAATTTTCGCCCACCCAACAACGCATCAATCTCGGAAAACACAGAAGCAAAATCCCCACAGTCAGTGTACTGGATACCAACCGCGTTGTGCAAACCTCGCTCATCCGCGATCAGCTTACACAGGAAATATTGCAACGGGCCGTTGTATACAAAATAATCAGACATTGTCCCTCGGCGCCAAACACCGCCGCCATATCCGAAACGAATAGCCCGGATTCGCGGGCATTCTGTTTAATCTATATTAATTAATCTGCCATGCCGCCCGTGAATCGCCCAAAGCCCTCACATCAGTCAGGATGCAGCAATCCCGAGAGACGCTGGGCGCCTCCAGTCGTAGCGGTCAGGTAGTTGAGGTAAGCCAGATCCTCTTCATAATCTATGTCGAATTTGCAGAACTTACTCGCCAACTCGAAAGCAACTCTATTACCGAGGAATAAAGGATCAAATGCTCGAGGGAAAGGAAAAATTTCACCGCCGAATATACGATACGCTGGCGGACAGTCTTGACGGCGAACCATCGAGCGCTGCTCAAAATTCTTAATAGATGGAGACAAGAGACCGTCTTGGTCAAAAAAAACTCGAGGGTCCTCGGGCGTAACAACACACACGGAAGAGTACTGGCCCGTGGAGAACTTCTTGTAAGCGGACTCAAAGGTCTGTATATCACGAAGAGGATGCGTTGGCCGCAACCAAAGGACATTGGTTGGCAAGGGGATGTTTTCCCGTTCGCACTTCACACGGAAATCCTCGAGGATATCCTCCTCCATAGAAAAATCCATAGAGGCCTCCGCCCCTCGGAGAAAAGGAACGTCCGCACCATACTGCTCGCCCACACTGGCATAATCAGCACTATCTGTAGACAAGATAACGCGGTCGATAAACGACAGCTTTTTGGCGAAATTTATGGAATGCGCCAACAGCGGAACTCCCGCGACCGTCGCCACGTTCTTCCCTGGATAACCCTTGGACCCGGATCTAGCCGGCACTATTGCCCATGTCGTCGACATCTTAACCCCTTCTATATTTATGATGTTCGCTTTCGTTAATACGCTTCTCTGATTCCCCAACTATCATTTCGGTCTCTCTTATGTTATCCACATACTCTTTAAATGCGGGTGTAGTGAGATCCACGGCCACAGCATCAAAGTGAGCCCATTCGGTATTTCCCAGTTTCACATGCTTCTCGAGCATCCTGGCACCTGCTGCGACGGCCAGTGCTGACGCTTTCCACCCAAAGTCGTGACTAGAATAGCCAGGGATGATTCGATCGTGTTTCAGCGACAGGTCGTGGTAGTGCCTGACAACGCCCACATTACAGTCGTGCAACGGCGTTGGGTACGCAGAATTGCACTGCAATAGATAGAGCTGACTGCATTTCGAGAAGTTTTCCAATACGAAGTTCTCGTACTCCGCATCGGTCATCCCGGTGGATAAGACGACAGCGCCGTCATAGGTGTCAGCCACATACTTCAGATAGTCTGTGTGCTCGGAGATGGTGGACGGCAGTTTCACCATCGCAGGGTTGAGGTCCTGCATGAACTCAAACGAAACCTGGTCCAATACCGAGGCAAACCAGCCGATTCCGACCTCATTGCAGAGCTGATCGACAAAGAGGAAATCCTCCTTGGACAATTCAAGCTGGTAGCGATAGTCGGCGAAAGTTTTCCCGAAAGGTGAGACATAAGGGGAGGCGAGCTGTTCGGGGGTGTAGAAGCCGGCAACATCACGCTTCTGCAGCTTGATGAAATCGGCACCCGCGGCCTTACTGGCACGAATCATCCTTTCGAGACGAGTACGGTCACCAAAGTGGTTGGTAGTCAGTTCCGCAACGATCGACACTCTGTTTGGACTGTCTGGGCGAGTTGATGCATGCGGCAATGACGCATTGAGCTCACTGGGCGTCAGGGCGCTGAAGCTTCGGCCGCCAACATGCTTGAGGTTGAGCAGCGAGTCACGCAGAAAGTACAGCGTGTTGACGAAATAGAACTCCTGTACCGAGATGCGAAGCGCGGTTTCTTCTGCATCCTGCGGTGCGAAATCCTTTCCGAGCTTCTGACTCAGCCCGACGCCCGCATTGAAGTCGAACCCGACCATGTAAACGGTTTGCTGCCGCCCTTTGAGTTCAGCAACCTTACGTGCGATCTTCAGTGCAGTGAGAAACAGCACGTCTTCAATGACCAGATCATCGCTCATGAAGCGCTGCATGATCAGATCTGATGAAGCCTGGGTAAGCGGCACGTGAGGGGCCACGTGAACCTTCTTCCCTTTGGCATCGAACTCGTGGCTTGCAACGTACAGGCGCGACCGGAATTGCGACTCTGCCAGCCCCCGCTCCACCCATTCACCGTGAAAAACGGTGATGTCTGCAGGCACGATGCGCTCGGCATCATTGATACCGATCACCAAAGAGCCCTGATAGACCTCAGGTCTGACGTCGTCGACGCTGGGCCCCTTACCGACGATGTAGATCGTATCGGTGCTGTATATCGACGCGATATCGTTGAGAAGGGTCGAGAAATTGTCCATTGAAGACCTCGTCATTGACACGAACCAAGCAGTTATGTTCTAAAGCCAGCATCAGACCCGGAAGAAGGTCCCACGCGTAAGCTCCCTTTGGATTGATGAACCTCGCAAACGAGCCGCGAATCACATTGAGCAGGTTGTAGACCGCGCAGCCTGTTACCCGGTATTCGACCGCATTTCTCAGCGCGTCGACAATCCCCTCGTTGAACGAAGACGACAGTCCAGTGATGCGCGAATACACCGGAGGAACATCGTCACCGGTGATGAGTCGCTCATTCAGTTCAGGCATCATCAGCATGCTGCCTAGATGACGCCCTTTGCGCCAGATGCTGAGCGACACCCCCCACTCCTTTAACCCACTGCAGAAATTCTCAGTTCCATCGATAGGATCCAGAAGCGCAACATATCCGTCCTGAGATGGCGACTGAAAGTCGTAAGACTCTTCCCCCACAAAGACGAGGTCGGGCAGGTGCTGCTCTATGTGAGCGCGGACCAGCCGCTCAAGGAACTGGTCCGAACTGGTAACTGGGCTTCCGTCGGACTTGTAGGTAATATTGTATCGGCCAGCTTGCACCTCGGCCATGTTGTCACTGATAAGCCGCTCGACCGATTCAAGGAGTGCGCGCGTATCCATAATATCCTCAGGTTAATAACTTCCAAGAAATGGGCAGCACGACGACTGCTCCGAGAACGGTAGGCCAGATCATCCCAATTGCATCAAGAAGGGGACGCTTCGAGTCAAAGACGTGCCGCGCCGTGACAGCTCGCGCAACGTAGCCAATGGGTACAGCCAACAGCTTGGCCCCAAGTACGCCCGTCAACCCGAAGACAGACCCTGCAATCAGCATGGCTACCAGCAAAACGCTGTTGTTCGCAATCCCGAGAAGCGCGCCGAACCGGGTATATCCCATCGCGTTCATAATTTGAGTCCCCGGTACGCTCGAAGCTCCACTGCTGACAGTCCAAAGAAGGGGCAGGAGAATGGGCACGACCGCAGTAGCCATTTCCACGCCAACCCAGATCCGCAATACTGGCACCATTAAAAAGAGAAAGACACAGACCCCGAGGGCAGAAAGACCTGAGAACACCAACGTAAATCGCCTGTATGTGGCAGCCAACCAAGCTTTATCTGAAAGTCGACTGCTGGCCTCCGGAAGCAAGAACCCCCCCCCTGCCTGGAGAGCGGCAACCATGGCGTTCGCCACGCCCATCGCCACGGCATAGGCGGAAAGCGCCGTCAGGCTCATTGTCGCTGCAACAATGAATCTGTCTGCCTGAGCCCCAAGAAACCCAAATATGGCCTGGACCCAGACCCACCGCCCAAAGTGAAGCATTTTGCGGCGGAAATAGCGAAGATTGGTGGTCAGGAGATTGGGTGCATTCACCAAGTTGCGAGCCCAACTCAGCAGAATGAACGCAGCCATCACGAAAGTAAGACACACGGCGAACATCGTCGCCCCTGCGTCCTTCGTCAAACTTGCTGCCACTGTGCCAGCAACCGGAACGGAAACACGCAAGCTGCTTTCAGCAATGGCAAATGGTCTGTAGAGACGCAAGCCTTTGATGACGTTCAGTCCGAGACCGGTCAGCATCGACGCTCCGATGGTGGTCACCACAAGAAGACCAAGCATCAGATGAGAAACGCTTCCAGCAACGAGTTCGGTTCTTTCAGAAATAATCGGGTAGAGCGCTGCCACAACGACACCAATCACCCCCACAGCCAGTGATAACAGACAGATCACGGTAAAGCCGGTGGAAAACACGTGTGCCAGTGCTTTAGGATGGTGCTGCGTTCTGGCGATGTACCTCACTACCGTAGGCCCGATTCCGAGGTCCGTCAATGCGCCGGCAGCTACGAACGAATTGAACAAAACAACAAGACCAAACTGCTCCGCACCGAGAAAATGCAGCTGCATCGGAATGGTCAAAAGGACGACCACCTGACCCAGGACCGTACCCAGCGCATTACTGGCAAACAGAGTCGAGAGGTTTTTCCCTCGTCGCCAAAGATTCAACATCAGCGGATTACCCCTGCCAAGCGGAGAGCCTTCATCAAAACCTTAGGACGGGAGCCAGCCGCAAACCGCCAGAGGATCAGTTTCTCAGCCACCCTTCTTGGCGAGGCCAAGACCGCCACGCTCCAAGCAGCTACTGCCATACAGGCCTTGCCATTCAGCCCTTGAGGACGCCGTAAACCTACAAGCAGATCTTTCAGCAAGCGCAGCACAGAATCATCGGACCATGGGTGCATGGACGGAGCGAGCTTCAAGGAGGCAACCCTATACGGCAACAGGGTCAGGCTGTAGCGAATACTGTCGCTTGGCACCTGAATACCCACCTTACTCGCCGTTTTTCTAGCGTACTCATAGAGCAGGCTTGCACGGGTTACTTCCCTACTGAACCGCTGAACATCCAATTCGGAAAACGCCCCGTCGTTCTTCCCGTGAATACGGTAAGAGACGAGCGCTTTAGGAACCGTCAAGACATCACCCATAAATGGCGCAGCCGCAATGCAGCAAGAGTCTGCAGCGCGCCCTCCGGAGTGATCCAAAGGAAATATCTTCTCCAGATACCTGCGACTGTAGATGTTCCCTGACCCCGGCGGTGTGGGATAAGCGCTGGTGGTGGTTACCCATGCACGCACTTCTTGCGCAGAGGGCACGACGTGGTATTGCGGGAGGTAAGACCCCAAGGGCTCCCCGTCACCACTCACGCAGCGCATCTGGAACTGAACCTTGCTGGTGTCATCCGTCCAGACCGCGTCAGCTTCCCTGGCAACCGATGGCTCTACGAAATCGTCGGAGTCCAAGAACAGCACGGCATCGCCGGTACTGGCGGCAAAGCCAGCGTTGCAGGCGCCCACCTGGCCCTTATTTTCCTGAAAAATGGATTGAACCCGGCCCCTGTATCGTTCGATCACTGCACGCGAGTTGTCAGTGGATCCGTCGTCCACGACAATCACCTCGACATCTGGCCAATCGATACTCAGCGCACTCTCGATGGCGTCAGCAATATAGCTTTCGTAGTTGTAATTCGGTATGACGACCGACAGTTTGCGGAAATTCATCTCATTGAGGCCTGAGTCGCCCCACCCTTACGTTTTTGATGTACCAGTCTTCAAGATCACGCAGCACGCCTTTTCGATCCATCACTGGCTTCTCGACGCACCACCAGGAAAAACACGCAAAGGCCACGGCCAGCGGCAGCGACACGGCAAAGTTGAAGTACCAGTTTCTATGTTCGGGAAACAATGCCACTACCGCCTGCTGAATCGGATACGCGTACAAATACATCCCGTAGGAATAATCTCCACTAAGAACCGTTCCGTTGCGGGGCGGATTCAGAAGCCCAAGGTAGGCCGTCACATAGGCAAGCGGCAACGCTGTAAAGCGAATCCCGTTGGGAACGAAGCAGATCAGACTCACGGTCAGGCCGCTGGCGGCCGTGGCCATGCCGAGCGACCAAGAAAGCTTGTCTCGGTAGCGATAGATCAACAGGCCTGCGACGAACGCCATCACGACGGTAGACCCGCCTGCGCCGCCGTAACCCGGATTGGGACGAAGCACTGTGTTAGCGATCTGGGCAGCATAGTAGAGCGCCATAAAAGCCAAGAGCCAGCGCCGGTTTTTAAAGACGCCCGTGATAGCCAGTACAGACAGGATCACATAGCAGACCAATTCGTATGGCACCGTCCACATCTGCCCGTTCACGGAGGTCAGCGGGTTGGCTTCATACACCCCGGGAAGGTGATATTGAACATGGCCAAGCATGTTCCAGAAGTAGTTGTAAAACTGGGCATGAGCAAAGTACTCTCGGAGTGGGAGTGTCGTAAATAGACTACCCAAGATAACCGCCGACAGAATCACCTCGACATTCAGCGCCGGCATGATCCGGAACACTCTCAGCCCAAGAAATGAGACGAGCGTCCTAGTTCGCTCCAAACTGCCCGCAACCAGGAAGCCGCTTAGAGCAAAGAACATCGGAACGATGAGTGTGATCAGGATCCCCTGCGCGCTGTTTACCGTAGCATGCCAAGGAGTCTTGGTACCGGTTAACAACATGGCATGGGCGTAGATCACCCCGGCAGCAAGAACCAGCCGCATGTAATCGAAGCCGCTGGGCCGGAAATTCACCTGGGCCAGGCGCTGTGCGATGGTCGTGGTACTGCTCATGCTTTTTGGTTCAAGTCAATATACCGATGCGCCTGAGCGAAGGCTCGAGCTCAGCCTTCCAAACCCTGTATCCGGCGGGGCTGAGATGGAGCAGGTCAGGCGCAAAATAGGCTGGAACGGGATTGCCCTCGCTGTCAGACAAGGCCGTGTGCAGATCGACCACGACGACGCCGTCTCTGGAAGATGCGAATTGTTTGATGCCTTCGTTCAGCTCGGCAATCCTCGCGGGGTTGACTGGCGCAGCGGCGTTCAGGCGGGGCGGTACCGTGCAAAGAACCAGCGGGGTGGTGGGCAGCCTCTTCTTCAGCATGCCGGCCATCGCGGAAATGTTGCGCAAGGCCACTGAGGGCGCCTGCAATGCGCTCAGATCAGCAGATCCGGCCAGCATCACAACCGCAATCGGATTCAGGTCCAGCACGTCCTCGCCGAATCTGAAAAGCATGCCGCGCGTCACGTCACCGCCAATACCCCGATTGGCCGTCTTCACCTGGGGGAAGTCTTTTGCCAGGGTGGACCAACCGCCTGTCAATGAGTCGCCCACGAAAACCAGTGCCCGCTGATCGGCGGCACGTCGGGACCAGAAGTGCGCACGATTCTGGTTCATGTAATCGAACACACGGATTGCGCCTTCTCCAGGCCAATCGACTTGGCGCGAGGGGTACGGAGTCGGGCCGCTCTGCTGCGCACGAACCGACGCACCCGAGCCAAGGGCGAAGCCCCAGGCGAGAAGGTGGCGTCGCGTGCACCAGTAAGCGCCGTCAGTGCTCATTGATGACCATGCCAGCAAGACGGATGCCACTGCGAGCCATGCCCATACCGAGCTTCTCCAGGCCGTCCATCTTGGTGCGGTTGCGCCGCCCGATCACAAGCGCTGCACCGCATTTGGCTGCGATGACACGCGAGTCGGACCCGTTGGTTGCACCCGGGGTGTCGACCACGACATGGTCGAATTTGTTCAGCAGATCGTTGATGAGCAAGCCGAAAGCGGGACGCTGCACGAGTTCAAGTGGGTTCGGCGGGACCGTGCCCGCCGGCATGACGAAAAGACTGGGAAGATCCGAGATCTGGTGAATGACGTGAGACTCCTCTCGCCCCATCAGGATAGAGCTGAGGCCCACATCATTCCGGATCTTGAAGACTTCATGCTGTCGAGGTGTCCGGAGATTGGCGTCGACGAGAAGGGTCTTCGCACCAAGCTGGCTCAGGACCACGGCCAGGTTGGCGGAGAAGAACGTCTTGCCGTCGCCAGAGTCAGGGCTGACGATGGCCAGTGCTGCCTTGGGCTTGTCTGGCGTGAAGAAGTCCGTCAGCAACTGGCTCCGCAGATCCCGGAATACTTCAGATTGCTCGCCGAACGGGTCGATTGCCGCACGGAGTTCTTCGGACAACTCACGTTCGCCTTTGATGGCGTACGGGTAGTGAAACTGTTGCGAGAGGGCCCAGAGCACTTCGTCGTTGTTGGCGAAGTTGAGCGCGACAGCGGATTCCCCAAAACGCAGGTTGTTGGCTCGCTGGTACAGGACGATCTGTTCGATCTGCTCGTCGGTCAAGCCCTTCGAGCGGCGCAAGACGTCGCCAATGCTGGAGTCAGCGCTCGTGGACAGTGCAAGTTCGCCTTCGGAGGGTGCACGGTCTGCCGGGTTGTTGGTACTCATGTGGTTTGACTCTGGTCGTTCGGTACGAATGTCTTGCTGGCAAGCAGCAAAGGCTCAGCGGGCGAGCAAGCGATTGCGAGAAACCGAAACCTGTTCGACGATGCGGCCCGTACGCAGGCTGCCGGGCTTTGCGCTGGCATCAGGCAACACGGCCAGAACCGGCAGCCCGAGCTTGCTTGCTACTTCCTGTTCGCCACGCAGCCTCGGTGTCACAAGCTCAAGCAGCAGGCTGGTTGCGATGGCCAGCAAGGTACCCAGCACCAAGGCGACGGCCAAAGTCAGCTTGACATTGGGAGACGATGGGAAGGCAGGGGCACTCGCGTCTCGCAGCATGGAGACGTTCGTCTGATTGTTCTGGCTTTCCAGGCTGGTCTGGCTCACCCGGGCCATGACGAGGTCGTAGTTCCGTTGTGCATGTTCGACCTCGCGTTCAAGCACGGCCATGTCATCACGGCCAGCCTTGAGTCGGAGCACCTTCGCTCGTTGCGCGTCAAGTTCGGCTCTGACCTGCGCGAGACGGGCCTGGTTGATGTCGGTGGTCACGCCAACGCTGGACGTGACACGTCGCGTTTCGGAATCGATGCGGCGACGCAACTCCTGAATATTGGCGCGCAGTTCGACGACGGAAGGGTGCCGATCACCAAATCGCGCATCCATTTCCTGCAGTTTGGCCTCCTGACGAGCCAGATCCGTTGTCAGGCCCACCAGGACGGGGTTGGACAGCGCTTCCGTTGTGCGGTCCCCGCGCTGCTCGGCAGCGGCCTTGCGGCTGACGGATTCGCTGACGATGGCCTGAAGGGACACCACTTGGCTGGAGAGTTCGTTCAAGCGTGCATTCTCGACATCGAGGCGCTCGTCAGTCGACGTGATGCCGCTCTGCTGCTGATACGTGGACAGCTTTGCGCGGGCCTTCTCAAGCGCGTCGCGGGCCTGCCGGGCACGGTCATCGAAAAAGTTGGTGTACTGCTTTGCGGGCTCGACGCGGAGTTCCAGGGTCACATCCATGTAAGCCTTCACGATCGCATTCGTGACAAGCGCGGCAAAGGCTGGCTCGGTCGCGGTGTAACTGACGCTGATGATGTTGGAATCCTTCGACGGCTTAACGTCGAGTCGGGACTGGATCAACTGAGCCAACCACGCTTCGAAGTCGCCCTTTCCACCTGTGGCGTCATTCCACTGCGCGCGCACTTGCCGGTTCTCGGTGATACGGATTGCACGCATGGCGCGTTTGACGACCCGCTCGCTCCGCACGATGTCTGCCTGGGTCAGGATGACACTTGAGGAGCCAGTCAGAGGCACCACATTGCCATTGATGGGATCAAAGGCGCCGTTATTGCGCCCGTCTACCAACACGGTAGCGGTGGCGGTGTACTGCGAAGGCAGCAACAGGACCGTCAGGCCTGCGGCAATCAGCACGGCAACCAAGATGCTCACGCTGAGCAGCCAGCGGGCTTTGAGGACGAGAACAAGCTGCTTGAAGGTCATGTTGAATGCTTAGATGGACGAGGTGCGAGCGCGCGACATGAATCTATCTCTTTCCCGGCACGTAACGCGTTGAAAGTTGCGTGCCAGGACGCACGCCCCTCACTACGGGGGGGCGGAAGAAGCCTCCGCACAACTATGTGAGCATCGCAGGACACACGGCTAACTTCTAGCAACAAATTGTGACAAAGTCCCGGCTGTGCGGAACTCCCGCAACTTGATGTGCTTTTCGCGAACAGCGTGGGTGCCGCTGCGGCTCCCTTTGCTCATTGTCCGAAAATGAGAATCAGTTGCGTTTTTAGTTAGCAACGTACAAAACCCGTTCAAACACGGGGGTGTACCCCGCATAATCGGTTGACTAAATCAGGCGATCGGTGAGAGCGGTCATGAGTCAAAAGACGTCATCTCGAGGAAACATCTGGGATTTCCGCCGTGGCATAGCCACAGCGCGGGTGTTGACGCAAGTGGGGTTCGACCACGGCGTGAGCGTCGATGCCATGCTTCAGCACACGGGGATCACCCGGGCCGTGCTGGACGATCCGGGCAGCGAGATCGAGGCCTTGCAGGAGGTCCAGCTGATCCGCAACCTGATCACCGAGCTGCCGCACCTGCCCACGCTGGGCCTGATCGCCGGCACGCGTTACCACGTGACCACCTACGGGCTGTGGGGCTTCGCCCTGCTGAGCAGCCCGACGCTGGGTGCGGCCGTGAGCATGGGTTCGCGCATGCTGAACCACACGTTCGCGCTGACCACGAACACGGTGGAGCAGCTGGACAGCGTGGTGAACATCACCTACCAGAGCGACCACCTGCCGCCGGACGTGCGGCAGTTCATCGTCGACCGCGACCGTGCCGCCGCCGTGACGCTGCAGCGCGAGATCATGGGTCGCCCCCTGCCCTACAACCGCGTCGAGATGCGGCGGCCCGAGCCTTCGCCCGAGGTGGCGGCGGCCTACACCGAGCTGTTCGGCATCCGCCCCTTGTTCGGCCAGGCCCGCGAGGCTGGCAGCTTCGACGCCAGCCACCTGCACATGCCGCTGCCGCAGGCCGACGCCCACACCATGCAGCTGTGCGAGCAGATGTGCCGCCGCCTGGTGGATGCGCGCAAGGCCCGCACGGGCGTGGCCGCCGCGGTGCGCAACCGCCTGATGCGCACGCCGGGCCACATCCCCGACATGGAGGAGATTGCGGCCGAGATGCGCATGACCTCGCGCACGCTGCGCCGGCATCTGACGGCCGAGGGGGCCACGTTCCGCACGCTGCTGGAAGAGGTGCGCTCGACCCTGGCCGAGGAGCTGATGGCCAGCGCCACGCTGACGCACGGCGAGATTGCCGAGCGGCTGGGCTATGCGGATGTCACGACCTTCATCGAGGCCTTCCGGCGCTGGAAGGGCGTGGCGCCCAGCACGTTCCGGCGGGAACAGGGCTTGCCACCGCCGTCGAGCGGGCAGTTGCGGCGGCGGTTCATTCCGCGCTGAGGGGCGGCGATTTCGCCCCAAGGCGAGAGATAGCGCACGTTTTGCCGGCGATGTCCGGCTTTCTGCGCCCCTGCGAACAGCCTAGACTGCCCCGGTAGACAGGAAAGCCGACCATGAGCATCGCTCCCCAGCTGCGCAACCTGAACATCGATCTGCCGGCGTGCCCGAACACGCTGGTGAAGCTGTCCTTGCTGATGGCCGACGACGAGAGTTCGGTCGACCAGCTGGCAGGGCTGATCGAGACGGACATGGCCTTGTCGTCTGCGGTGGTGCGCACGGTGAACTCGGCGCTGTTCGGCCTGCTCAAGCGGGTGGAGACGGTGCACGAGGCGATCCGCTACCTGGGCATGGCGCAGGTGGCCGGCCTGACCTACGAGATCGGCCTGCGCGGGGCGTTTCCGCCCAGCCCGACGCTGCAACGCATCTGGGATCGCGCGGGGGTGCGTGGCTTGGCCATGAGCCGCATTGCGCGCCAGCTGGACGTGGACCCGTGGCTGGCGCATACCGCCGGCCTGTTTGCCGAATCGGGCCGCGCGGTGCTGTACGTGTACGACAGCACGCGCTACACCGAGCTGGAAACGCAGGCGGAGAACGAAGACGAGGCGCTGTTGTGCGCCGCCGAGATCGAGGCCTTCGGCGTGAGCCATTCGGCGCTGGGCGCCGCGATGGTGCAGTCGTGGGGCCTGTCGCGGGATGTGGCCGACACGGTGCGCGCTCGCCCGCACACACCCAGTCAGTGGACGCAGGAGCGGCCGACGGTGCAGCGGCTGCTGACGATCGACGCGGCCGTGGACAACCTGCTGCTGAACCCGGCACGGATGCAGTCGACCGAGGCGGTGTGGGCCGAGCTGGAGCCGGTGGCGGCCCAGGTGGGCCTGCATTTCCAGGCGTTTCAGCTGGCCACGATGCGGGTGTGCGAACGCCTGAACATGCAGCAGGGCTAGGCCACGGCCACTCGGCGCAGCCAGCGGGCCCCGGCTTCGACGCTGTCGATCACAGGCACGGAAGGCACGGGCGCCAGGCGGCTGGCCCAGCCTCCCAGGGCGGCGCCACCCAGGATGACGGCATCCAGGGGCCGCGCCCGATGGGCTTGCGCCGCCACGACATCGACGCACGCGGAAGACAGCTCGGCCAGGGCCTGATCGGGCGCGGCCCGCAGGGCGCCGCCGGAGGCCGCCACGGTGTGCACCGCCATCAGGCCGCGTGGGGTCTGCTCGCCATGCAGGCGCAGGCCGCGGGCCAGGCGTTCGAGCATCGGGCCCCAGGCCGCTCCCCCGGTCACGATGGCAAAGGGGCCGATGGCTTCGGCCTCGCGCATGGCGGCTTCGGCCAGGCCCATGACGGGCACGCCGGCCACCTCGCGCAGCGCCCACACGCCCGGATCCCCGAAACACGCCACGAGCACGGCCAACGGCCGGCCGTGCTGCTGCACGTGGGCATGCCAGGCATCAAGCACGGCATGGGCGGCGATCAGGTAGGTCTGTTCGCTGGCGATGTAGTCAGCCCCGAACGGCGCGGTGGCGCCCCGCACGGCCACACCCGTGTCCTGAAACGAAGGGGCCACCAGGGCCACGAGTTCGTCCGTCAGGTCGGCGCGCGTGTTGGGGTTGAGGAGCAGGACGTGCATGGGGTGGCGGCTCAGGCCGGGCTGGCCGGGCCGCGGGGACGACGCCCGCGGCGAGGGGTGGTCAGGGCATCGAACACATCGGGTTGCGCGGGCTCGGGCTGGTTGAAGCACAGGCCGGCTTCGATGTGGGCAAGGTGGTCGGTCATGAGGCGCACGGCGTGGTCGGTGGCCTCGGCCGCATTACCCTGGGCCGCGCGCAGCGCCGACAGCAGGCCGCGGTGTTCGTCGCAGCGGCAGGCCTGCACCCAGCGCACGGGCGTGGCGCTGGCGGGCGGGCGGCTGCGCTCGACCGGGGCGTAGCTCATGAGGATCAGGCTGGTGCGCGACACCAGCTTGTGCAGGAAGCGGGCAAAGGTCTGGTGGCCGGCGGCATCGGCCAGCAGCAGGTGGAAGCGGCCGGACTGGCGCAGCGCCATGGCATGGTCACCGCGCTGGCGGGCGTCTTCTTCGGCTTCGATGCAGGCGGCCAAGGCCTTGAGCGCCTGGGTGCGGGCGCGGCCGGCGGTGTGCTCGATGAAGCGGCGCACCAGCAGGGCCTCGACCACGCTGCGGGCTTCGAACACCTCGCGTGCTTCGGTGACGGTGGGCTCGGCAATGCTGGCGCCCTTGTTGGGCTGGATGGTGACGACCTGCTCTTGCGCCAGGCGGATCAGCACCTGGCGGATGCGGGTGCGCGACACGCCGAAGGCCTGGCCGAGCTTGTCTTCCACCAGTTTGGTGCCAGGCAGCAGGCGCTGATCGACGATGGCCTCGATCAGGCGTTCGTAGATGTCGTCATCGGACAGCGTGGCGGCGGTGGCTGGCACGGAATCGTCGTCGGGCGCGGTCATGGCGGGGCTCCGGTCGGGCGGTTGCAGTGTCGGTCAGGTGGCGCGGGTGCGGCGGCGCATCAGGGCCACGCCGGCCAGCGCCACGAAGATCACCAGCAGCGAGGTGACGGTGGTGAGCGTGCCCAGCGCGTAGATGGACGGGGTGGTGACGGTGGTGGTCAGGCCCTGCAGTTCGAGCGGCAGGGTGTTGAGGTCGCCGATGGCCTGGGAGGACCGGGCGATTTCGTCCCAGCTGAGGGTGAAGCCGAACATGCCGACGCCCACGAGCGAAGGCCCGATCAGCGGCAGCACGACGTGGCGCAGCGTCTGCCAGGGGGTGGCACCCAGGTCGCGAGCGGCTTCTTCGTAGGCCGGGTTGAAGCGGTTGAAGACGGCGAACATGATGAGCATGCCGAAGGGCAGCGTCCAGGTCAGGTGCGCGCCCAGGCCCGAGGTGTACAGGCCCATGAGGGTGGTGTAGGCCTCGAGGGCGTCCGTCCATTCCCACTGCTCGAGCAGGCCCTTGACGAGGGTGTCGAACAGGCGGAACTGCAGGCCGATGCCCAGGGAGATGATGATGCTGGGCATGATGAGGCTGGCCACCGAGCTGTAGAACAGCACGCCGCTGCCTTTGAAGCCCTTGCGGAAGGCCAGGCCCGCCATCAGCGAGATCAGCACCGTGAGGGCCATGACGACGGCGCCCAGCGCCAGCGAACGCTGCACGGCCGCGCCGATGTCGACCACGCCCAGGCCCTTGAACAGCTCTTCATACCAGTGCAGCGACAGGCCGCGCATGGGAAAGGTCAGGCCGCCTTCGGGGCCCTGGAAGCTGAGCACGAAGATGGTGATGACGGGGCCATAGAGGAAGAGCACATAGAGCCCGAAGACCAGGGCCAGAGGCCAGAAGCCGCGTTTGTTCATGTCAGAGTTCCTTGCGCAGGTCGACCAGGCGGTTGAGCGCGGCGATGATGAGCAGCACCACGCCCAGCAGCACGACAGCATTGGCCGCGGCCAGCGGGAACTGCAGGTACGAGGTCTGCACCTGGATGGTCTTGCCGACCGAGGCAATCTGCTGGCCGCCCATGACGCCCACGGTGACGAAATCGCCCATCACCAGGGTGATGACGAAGATGGAGCCGATCAGGATGCCGGTGCGGCACAGGGGCACGATGACGTGCCACAGCGTCTGCCAGGCGCTGGCGCCGCAGTCGTCGGCGGCTTCGATCAGCGCGCGGTCGATCTTCATCATCGAGTTGAAGATGGGCACCATCATGAAAGTGGTGTTGAGGTGCACGAAGGCGAGCACCACCGAGAAATCGGAATACAGCAGCCACTCGATGGGCTGGTTGATGAGGCCCAGGTCCATCAGCGTGGTGTTGACCCAGCCGTGGCGGCCCAGCAGCGGGATCCACGAGATCATGCGGATGACGTTGGACGTCCAGAACGGGATGGTCATGACGGTGAAGAGCACCGTCTGCGCGGCCACGCTGGGCACGTGGAAGGCGACGAAGTAGGCCAGCGTGAAACCCAGCACCAGCGTGATGGCCCACACGAGCGCGCAGAACTTCAGCGTGGACAGGTAGGTCTTGACGGTGGTGCACAGCTCGCCATCGGGAGGGTTGAAGCAGCCATCGAACAGCGCCGTGTAGTTGGCCAGGGTGAAGCCGGGCTCGAGCGTGTACTCGTTCTGCGGCCAGAAGCTCACGGCGGCCACCAGCAGCAGCGGCATCACGAAAAAGACCAGGAAGACCACGCCCATGGGCGTGGCCTGCAGCCAGGAAGGAAGTGCTTTCATGCTGGGGCCTCGTGCAAGCAAGGCCCACGCCGCCAGGACGTGAGCACCTGCTCAGGTTTCTCAGAACGCGTGGGTGATGCCGGCGGTGAGGACCGTCTGGCTCTGGCCGGCCTTGCCCGCGAAACCACGCCCTTGCGTGACGAAGGCGAAATCGGCGTTGCCCGAGTTGTTCAGGAAGATCACGTTGGCGTTCAGCGTGGTGCGCTTGGACAGGGCATAGGCGCCGCGGGCACGGAAGAAGGCGGTGTCGTCGTCGCTGTCCTTCTTGTCGTACTTCACGTAGTCCAGGCTGAGGGAGGCCTGGGCGCTGAGCGGCACGTCCACCCCGAAATCGACGACGTTGGCCTTG
Organism: uncultured Aquabacterium sp.; assembly: GCF_913773725.1. Classification (GTDB taxonomy): domain Bacteria; phylum Pseudomonadota; class Gammaproteobacteria; order Burkholderiales; family Burkholderiaceae_C; genus Aquabacterium. Next base: position 103,139 of record NZ_CAJYGK010000161.1, read on the forward strand.
TAGGTGCCCGCCGCGGTGACGTCCTTCACATCGGCTGTGGCCACGCCCACCCGGGCCTTGACCGCGCCGAACTGGTAGGACGCGCCCAGCGCGTACATGGTGGTGGCGCCGACACCGGCCGTGGGACTCTTGGCCGAGTACGCCACGCCGCCGACACCGACCGGGCCTTCGGCGTAGTTGAGGGCCGCCTGGAAGGTCTGCCCGGCGGAGGTGCGGCCGGCCTGCTCGCCCAGGCCGTAGAACAGGCCGGCTTCGACGCCGCCGATCTTGGGCGTGGTGTACTTGATGGCGTTGTTGGTCAGGTCGGACAGGGGGCCGAAGCCGCCCAGCAGGAAAGCCGAGTAGAAGCCGAAGGCAAAGTAGTTGCCCATGTAGTCGTCGGCCACGTTCCACTGTCGGCCCACGCGCACGCTGCCGAAATCACCGGCCAGGCCCACGTAAGAACCGCGGTTGAAGAAGGTAGTGCCGCCGTTGCCGGCGGTGCCGGTGTCGGGGCGCACGCTGGACTCGAGCCCGAACTGGGCCTTGAGGCCGCCGCCCAGGTCTTCGCTGCCCTTGAAGCCGATGCGCGAGTTGACGATGGCGTTGTCATCGACCTTGACGACCGAGCCGGTACTGGTGCCGTTGTAGACGTGGGTGGCACTGACCACGTCGAGGCCGATGGCCCCGTAGACGGTGACGCTGGACTGGGCCTGGGCGACGCCGGCCAGCGCCAGCAGGGCCACGGTGAGACCGGACAGACGGAATGGGGTGTGGGACATGAACAGGTACTCCGGGTGAATCAAGCTGCGACGAATTCGTTCCATTTGCTGACCATGTACGTGTTCTCGTCCATGATCGCGTTCCAGCAGGCGATGCCGCCCATGCGCTGCTCGTAGCTGCCGCCATCGCGCACCTCGCCCTTCTTGGCGAGCACCTGGCCGGTGGGCGACTTGATGTCCTGCGCGGCGGGCTTGCCTTCCATCCAGTAAGCCCACTCGTAGGCTTCCATCCTGGCCTTGGCGGTGTCGAGCACGGCGCTGTAGTAGCCCTGGCGGTTCAGGTAGGCGCCGGCCCAGCCATCGAGGAACCAGTTGATGAATTCGTAGGCGGCATCGAGCTTCTTGCCCGACAGCGTGGCCGGGATGCCGAAGCCGGCGGCCCAGGCGCGGTAGCCTTCCTTGAGCGGCTGGAAGGTGCAGGCGATGCCCTTGGTGCGCACCGCCGTGACGGCGGGCGACCACATCGACTGGATCACGACCTCGCCCGACGACATCAGGTTGACGGACTCGTTGAAGTCCTTCCACAGGCTGCGGAACTGGCCGGCACGCTTGGCTTCGATCAGGGTCTTGATCGTCAGGTCGATCTCGGCCTTGGTCATGTTGCCCTTGTCGGGGTACTTGTACAGGCCCATGGCCTCGACCACCATGGCCGCGTCCATGATGCCGATGGACGGGATGTTGAGGATGGCGGCCTTGCCCTTGAACTCGGGGTTGAGCAGTTCCTTCCAGCTGGTGATGGGCCGCTTGATGAGGTCGGGCCGGATGCCCAGCGTGTCGGCGTTGTACACGGTGGGGATCAGCGTCATGAACTGCGTCGGGGCCTTGGCGAAGGCCTTGCTCTTCTCGCCTTCCAGGAACATGACCTTCTTGGGCGCCGTGCCCTGGTCGCCGACCTTCTTGCCGTTGACCTCGCCACGGGTGAACAGCGGGGTGATCTTGTCGGCGTGCTTGATGCGCTTGACGTCGATGCCCTTCAGGTTGCCGGTGGGGATGATCTTCTTGAGGCTGAAGTACTCGGTGTCGATCAGATCGAAGCTGTTGGGCGCGGTGACGGCGCGCTTGGTGACGTCGTCGGTGGTGACGGGGATGTACTGGATCTTGATGCCGGTGTCCGCCGCGAACTTCTCGGCAATGGCCTTGTCCTGGTTGACCGCGGTGCCCAGGTAGCGCAGCGTGATCGGGTCGGCCGCGTGGATGGCCGGGGCCCAGCCGCTGGCGAGGATGCCGCCGGCGCCGAGCAGGCCGCTCTTGAGCACGGTGCGGCGCGACAGGCCACAGGGAGACGCGTCGCTCGCCAGGGGGGTGCTGGGCGCGAGCGGCGCGCTCTGGCAGGCTTGGTCTTCGGGATCACGGGACATGGTGGGCTCTCCAGGTTGGGTTGACAGGAAAAGGGATCCCCGCAGGCTCAGCACATGAGCCTGTTCGGTGGTGAAGATCGGGTTGGGGGGCGCTTCAGGCCGCGAGGCGGTGCAGATCGGCTTCGGCCCAGTGCACGCGGGCGCGTTCGCCGGGCTGCCAGGCTCGGGCGGCGTAGTCGGCTTCGCCCAGCACGACGTTGAGCTCGCCCTCACCGGGCAGCGCATCGCCCTTGAGCGTGACGAGCACGTAGGTGCCCTGGTATTCGACGCCGGTGACGGTGGCGCCCAGGCCCCCTGCCCCGCCGGCCTCGTCCAGCAGGCGGGTCTTGTCGGTGCGCACGGCGACCTTGGCCTGGTCCAGCGGCAGCACGTTGTGCCCACCGATGAAACGGGCCACGAACTCGGTGCGCGGCGCATTGAAGACCTCGCGCGGGCTGCCATCCTGTTCGATGCGGCCGGCGTTCATCACCACGATCTGGTCGGCCAGGGCCATGGCCTCTTCCTGCGAGTGGGTGACGTGGATGAAGGTCATGCCCAGGCTCTTCTGCCAGGCCTTGAGTTCGGCCCGCATGCGGATGCGCAGAAAGGGGTCGAGCGCCGAGAGCGGTTCGTCGAGCAGCAGCACACGCGGCTCGGTGATGAGGGCGCGGGCCAGCGCCACGCGCTGCTGCTGGCCGCCGGACATCTCGGCCGGCTTGCGCGCGGCCAGGTGCTGCAGCGACACACGCTCGAGCAGGTCCATCGCGCGCTGCTGGCGGGTGGCCTTGTCCACACCGCGCATCTTCAGGCTGAAGGCCACGTTGTCGAGCGCACTGAGGTGCGGGAATAGCGCGTAGCTCTGGAACATCATGGCCGTGCCGCGCGCCGAGGCCGGCAGGTTGGTGATGTTGCGGCCACCCAGGATGATGTCGCCGGCGCTGGCGCCTTCATGGCCGGCAATCATGCGCAGCGTGGTCGTCTTGCCGCAACCCGACGGGCCGAGCAGGCAGCAGTAGTGGCCCGCCGCGATGTGGAGGTCGATGCCTTGCACGGCGACCGGCGCATCGGGACCCTCGCCATAGCGCTTGACCAGCTGCACCAGTTCAAGGTCGGGCTGGCTGGCCATGGTGGCCAGACGCTGGTCGTGCAAGGAAGGGGAAGACATGGTGGAGGCCTCGGCAGGATGCGGCAGACGGCTTCACATAGCGCAAAGGCCGTGCCAGCGAGTTTTGGCCGCAGAACCCCGCTGATCCGGCCTTCTTGAGCGCGCAAGCGCCTGGGCTTGGTGCGCCACGCACCAGATTGCATACAAAACCTGCACCAGATTGCATACAAAAAGCGCACCGTTTTGCATACATCAAGGGCACTTTCCTCCTCCCGAGGTGGGCCCGCCATCACCCGAATGGATGAAACGGAACGCGACAGTCGGGATGGGTGGGGCCTCTGGTTTGCGCTATACCCGGCTTGCCGCCTGGCGGAAAAGTCGCCCGGCCTCAACACGATAAAGAAACAAGGAGTGCTTCCATGTCCATCCGCCTGCCTGCGGTCGCCCCGCTGGTCTTGTCCATCGGCCTTGCCGCGGCCCTGCCCGCGCTGGCCGCCAGCCCTGAGGTGCTGCGCGCGAGCGCGGCCCTCACCGACCTGCAATTGACCGTGCGCAGCCTGGCCGACCTGTCGCCCCAGCCGGGCGTGGTGGCAGGCGGGTTCACGCTGAGCGTCTTCGACAACGATCCGGCCGTGCCCACCTGGTCGGACAGCCTGCTGCCGGCCAGCCCGCTGAGCTACGCAGGAAGCCAGGGCCACGTCGAGGTCGGCCCCGACGGGATCCGCGCCGAGACGGCTGCCTCGCTGGACGACGTGGTGGGGACGCCCGGCGGCCTGCATTTCAGCAGCTCGCCCGTGGTGGGGCCCGACGTCTGGTCGCTGATGGACCGCCCGCACGTCATGGTGGCCGCCGGTTCACTGGTGACCCTGTCCGGCGTGCTGACCGTGAGCTACACGCTGGACGCGCAGCCGGTGGCGGACTGGGCCGCCGCGCAGGGCAATGTGCTGGACTGGCAGCTGGCCTTCGGGGCAGACCGCCTGTTGTTCAGCATGAACTGGTCGGCCTTCTCGGCGGATTCGGATGTGTTCAATGCCTCGGCCACGGTGGACCTGACCACGCCGTACAACCTGGTGGGCAGCACCGATCCGAGCCTGTCGTTCAGCACGACCATGGTCAAGCCATTCAACCTGACGTTGGTCAACACGACCGACCAGGAGGTGGCCGTGATGCTGGACATGGGGGTGGCCGCGCGGACCACCACGTCGTTCTACGTGACGCTGGACACGCCGCCTGCCGTGCCCGAGCCGGCCACCTGGGTCCTGATGCTCGCCGGGGTGGCCGGGCTGGGCTGGCGCGCGTCATCCCGACGCGCGCGACTTGCGCTTACTGCTTGATCGCTTCGATCTGGATGACAAGCTTGACGTCGTCCGGGATGTTGGGCACGCCATAGCTCATGCCGTAGGCGCTGCGCTGGATGGTGGTGACGAAGTCGCCACCGCACACCTCGCGCTGGATGCGCGGGTTCTGGTAGCAGCCATAGCCTTCGGCCTTCAGCGTGACGGGCTGGCTCTTGCCCAGCAGCGTCAGGGTGCCTTCCACGGCCGTCACCTTCTCACCGTCGAACACCAGCTTGTCGCTCTTGAACGTGGCGGTGGGGAAGGCTTCGCTGTTGAAGAAGTCCTTGCTCTTGAGGTGGCCGTCGAACGGGCCCACGCCGGTGCTGATCGAGCCGGTTTCGATCGTGATGTCGACCGAACCCTTCTTGGCTTCCTTGTCCAGCACGATGGTGCCGCTCTTCTTGTCGAAGCGGCCGCGGGCGGTGGAGGTGCCGAAGTGCTTGGCCTCGAACGTGACGAAGGTGTGCGTCGGGTCGATGTTGTAGGTGGCGGGGGCAGCGTGGGCCACGGAGGTCAGCACAGCGGCCGCAGCGGCCAGGGTCGAGAGGGCAAGACGGGTCATGCAGGGCTCCTGAAATGGGGTGCGCAGGGCACCGTTGAACAAAAGGGTTGAGTGAAGCTTGGGGGGGCGGTTCAAAGGGCGGGAACGCCCTTGAGCGCCAGCTTGAACTTGACCTGGACTTCGTTGGCGACGATGGACGGATCGCCCCAGTCGCCGCCGCCCACGTTGAAGTCCAGGCGCTTGAGGGTGAAGCCGCCCGCGGCCGTGGTCACGCCGGCGGCCTGCGTCAGCTGCACGGGCACGACCAGGTCACGGGCCTGTCCCTTGATGGTGAGCTTGCCCGCCACGTCGAAGCGGCCCGGGCCGGTGGGCTTGATGGCCGACGACTGGAACGTGGCCTTGGGGAACTTGACCGTGTTGAACCAGTCCGGCTTGGCCAGTTCGGCATCGGTTTCGGCGTTGATGGCCACGCTGCCCAAGTCGATCGTGAACGCGACCTGGCTGGCCTGCGGGGCCTTGGGGTTGAAATTGCTCTGAACGCTGAAGGCCTTGAAGCGGCCGTTGAGCGGCACGCCCAGCTGCTTGGCCACGAAGGTGACCTCACTCTGGGCAGGCACCAGGGTCTGGGCTGCGGGGGCGGCCGCGGCGTTCTGGGCCTGGGCAGGCACAGCGGCGGCGAACAGCGCCATGGCGGCCACGGCGGCCGGTGCCAGAAGGCGTCCACGCAGGCGGAGGGAGGCAGACATCGGTCGGATTCCTTTCGAGGGACGGAAGCGGGGGATCAGGCGCGGCCGGGACGCATGCGGTCCAGCAGGCCATCGCGGTCGATGAACTGGTGCTTGAGCGCGGCGGCCACGTGCACGGCCACGAGGCCGATCAGGCCCCAGGCGGCCAGGGCATGCAGGGGCTTGAGCACCGCGGCCAGGTCGTCGCTGACAGGCACCCAGTCGGGCAGCGGCAGCACGCCGAACCACACGATGGGAAAGCCCTTGGCCGAGCTGTAGGCCCAGCCCAGCAGGGGCACAGCGAAGAACAGCAGGTACATCAGGTGGTGGGTGCCGTGGTGGGCCGCACGCTGCCAGCGCGGCATGGCGGCTTCGATGCGGGCCGGCAAGGCCGGCGGGCGGTGCGTGAGGCGCCACAGCAGGCGCAGCACCGACAGCGCCAGAATGGTCACGCCCGCCCACTTGTGCCAGTTGATGAGCTTGAGCTTGGCCGGTGAGAACGGCAGGTCATCCACATACAGCCCCACCGCGAAGGCGCCCAGGATGCCGATGGCGAGCAGCCAGTGCAGCGCGATGGCGGTCAGGGTGTAGCGGCGGGTGGCCTGGGACATGGGTGAACTCCGGTTTGCGAGGGTCTGATGGCAGTGTGCCCGCCGTGTCGTGAAATCGGTTGAGGCTGGTTCACGCCTCGTTTCAGGAAATTTGAACAGTGGGGCACACCCTGGGGCGATTCTGCGTATGACCCGTTAAAGCTTGGGTGGTTTCGTCCGAAACCTCCGATGTACCACCCTGGCTTTTCGGCCAGCTTCGCCATGCACGGCATCATCGACCTCATTCTCGGCACGGACCCCAAGCAGCGGCTGCGGATCAAGCGCTCGCTGATGGCGGCCAACGTGTTCGTGGCCTGCATCGGCCTGCAGGTCTACGCGTGCCTGGTCGGCCTGATGAACCGCGACGAGGCCCAGGCTCTGTCGACGCTGATCGTGGCCAACATCGCCTTCTGGTACGCCCTGCTGCGCTCGGGTCTGAACCTGCGCTGCAACGACCCGGCCCTGACGCTGCCGCAGATCATGGCGGCCCTCACCATCATCGTGGGCGCCTATGCCACCACCGGCGCCGCCCACGGGGCCGTGATGATGCTGCTGACCCTGGTGCTGGTGTTCGGCATCTTCAACCTCAAACCGCAGGCGGCCCGGCTGGCCAGCGGCTACACGGTGGTGCTGATGGGGCTGGCCATTGCCTACAAGGTGAACACCGACCCGGGGCTCTACCCGCTGCGCCTGGAGTTCGTGCACTTTGCACTGGTGGTGGCCATCGTGCCGACGATCTCGACGCTGGCCGCACAGCTCAGCAGCATGCGCGCCCGCCTGCAGACACAGAAGAACGAGCTGGCCCATGCGCTGACCCGCATCCAGATCCTGGCCACGCGCGACGAGCTGACCGGGCTGGTGAACCGTCGGCACATGATCGAGGTGATCAACCAGCATCAGAAGCGCCTGCAGCGCTCGGGGCACCACCGCTTCTGCCTGGCGCTGCTCGACATCGACCATTTCAAGCGGATCAACGACGCCCATGGCCATGGCGTGGGCGACGAGGTGTTGCGCGGCTTCGCGCAGACGGCCCAGCAGGCACTGCGGGAAACCGATGTGCTGGCGCGCTGGGGTGGCGAGGAGTTTCTGGTGCTGCTCAATGACACGACGCAGGAGCAGGCGCTCGCCGGTCTGGAGCGCATCCGCGAGGCGGTGACTGGCACCACGATCTCGCCCTCGGTACCTGAGCTGAAGCTCACGTTTTCCGCGGGGCTGACGCCGTATGTCGACGACGAGCCGCTGGACCAGTGCGTGGACCGCGCCGACCGCGCGCTCTACGCTGCCAAAGCGGGCGGCCGCAATTGCACCGTGGTGCACGAGGGTCCGCCGCGCACCATCCACGCCCTGCACCGTGCAGGCGCAGAGCGAGGCTGAGCGACCATGCGAAAAGGTTGGCGGGCCCTCAACGACCTCGTGCTCGGCGCCGATCGCCGGGTGCGCGAGCGCGTGCGGCTGTCGATGATCGCCGTGTGGGGCTACAGCGTGAGCTCGGTGCTGCTGGTCTATGCCATGCACATCGGCCTGGTGGAGCGGGGGCCGGGCGAAGCATTGATGGCCTACATGTGGATCGGCATGTCGACCTTTTACCTGCTGGTGCGCAGCAACTGGTCGAGCCGGATGGGCAGCCCCGGGATGGACCTGCCGCAGTGTCTGTATGCGCTGGGCGCCATCCTGTTTGCCTATGCCATCACCGGGCCGGTGCGCAGTTCGGTGTTGATGATGATTGCGCTGGTGCTGGTGTTCGGGATGTTCACGCTGTCGGCACGGCAGGTGTTCGTGATGGGTGCGGCCACGGTGCTGGGCCTGGGCGGCGTGATGGCGGCCATGGTCCACATCGACCCGGTGACCTTCGACCCGCGGCTGGAGCTGATCAAGTTCGTGCTGGCCGCCAGCACGCTGCCGGCCGTGTCGGCGGTGGCCTTCTACGTGGCCCAGGTGCGGGCCCGGCTGGTGCAGCAGAAGGCGGAGCTGCGCCACGCGCTGGACCTGTTGCAGGAGATCGCCACGCGCGACGAGCTCACGGGCCTGGTCAACCGGCGGCACATGCTCGCGCTGATCGACAAGGAAATGCAGCGCCAGCAGCGCACGGGCGAAGGCTTCTGCCTGGCGCTGATGGACCTGGACCACTTCAAGCGCATCAACGACCAGCACGGCCACCAGGCCGGTGACGCCGCGCTGCGGCACTTTGCCGAGACGGCCCGCCAGGTGCTGCGCCAGACGGACACCCTGGCCCGGTGGGGCGGCGAGGAGTTCCTGCTGATGCTGCCCAGTCCGGAGCCCGGCCCGGTCGGCGCCGAGCTGGCGCTGGCCCGTATCCGAGATGAGCTGCAGGCTCGGCCCGTGAGCGACATCGGGCTGAAGCTCGGGTTTTCTGCCGGGGTGACCGAGCACCCGGCCGGCGAGCCGCTGGATGCCACGCTGGAGCGTGCGGACAAGGCCCTGTACGCTGCCAAGGCCGCGGGCCGGCAGCGCACCGAGGTGCTGCCGGCCACGTCGCGTCAGCCCCGGGAGCGCCCTCTGGCAGAGCAGCCGCATCTGTGAGACAGTGCGGGCATCACACCGGACGGGAGCCGCCACCTTCCCGCCCCCGTGGATGCAATGGAGGACGCGGCGCAGCCAGCACCCAGATGCGGCAGGCCGTGCGAGGTGGCGCCCCGTCTTGATCGATTGCCGTCATGCTGTCCCCCAGCGTCGTCCCTCTTGTGCATGAGGGCGACCGCGCGCCCGCAACGGATCCCTACCGCCAGGTCTTCGAGGCCGCCGGCGTCGGCATTGCCCGGGTGGCACCCAGCGGCCGCGTGCTGGAAGGCAACCAGCGGTTTGCCGAGATCGTCGGCCGACCGCAGGAGGCGCTCGTCGGGCTGAACGTGCTGGACCTCACCCATCCGGAGGACCATGCCGTCACCGCCGCCGAGATCGAGGCCACGCTGTACGGCCAGCGGCCGCGCTACACCCTGGAGAAACGCTACATCCGGCCCGATGGCACCGTGGTGTGGGTGCATGTGAGCACGGTGCTGATGCGCGACACGCGGGGCGAGCCCACCGAGTTCGTCTCGGTGATCGAGGACATCACCGAACGGCGGCAGCTGCAGGAGGCGATGAACAGCGCCCGCGCCGCCGAGCGCGCCAGCCAGGCCAAGACGGAGTTCCTGTCCCGCATGAGTCACGAGCTGCGCACCCCGCTGAACGCGATGCTGGGCTTTGCGCAGCTGCTGCGGGTCGACCCCCGCCACCCGCTGAACGAGACGCAGCAGCGCAGCGTGCAGCACATCGAACGGGCCGGCGCCCACCTGCTGGCCATGCTGACCGATGTGCTCGATCTGTCGCGCATCGAAGCGGGCAGCATGCCCATGCAGATCGGGCCGGTGTCGGTGCAGCAGACCCAGGACGAGGCCGCCGCCATGGTCAGCAATCAGGCGGCAGCCAGTGAGCTCACGTTGACCGTGGCGCCGCCGGTGGGCCCGCTGTATGTGCGCGCCGACCACGTACGGCTGCGGCAGATCCTGGTGAACCTGCTGTCCAACGCGATCAAGTACAACCGCCAGGGTGGCCGGGTGCAGCTGGAAGCCATGGCCGTGGGCGACGAGGTGGTGCTGACCGTGATGGACACGGGGCGTGGCCTGCATGCCGATCAGCTGGCCCACCTGTTCGAGCCGTTCAACCGCCTCGGGGCGGAGCGCACGGGGGTAGAGGGCACGGGCATTGGCCTGGTGATCGTGCGGCGCCTGCTGGAGCTGATGCAGGGCCGCATCGAAGTCAGCAGCCGGCCGGGTGAAGGCAGCATCTTCCGGGTCTGGTTGCCGGCTGCCGCCGCGCCAGGCCAGGATGACGAGCCCGGCGGCCGCTCGGGCTTCGGCACCCTGGACGGCCAGGACGACGCCCACAGCGGCGCACTCACCGTGCTGTACGCCGAGGACAACGTGGTCAACGTCGAACTGGTCCGCCAGGTGCTGCGGATGCGCCCGCAATGGCACCTGGAGGTGGCGCGCTGCGGCCGCGAGGCCATCGAGATGGCACTGTCCCACCCACCCCAGCTGATGCTGCTGGACATGCACCTGGGCGACATGAGCGGGCTGGACGTGGCCGATGCCCTGGCCAGCCACGCCACGCTGGCCTGCGTGCCGTGTGTGGCGCTGTCGGCCGATGCGATGCCCGACCAGATCAGCGAGGCACGCCGGCGCGGCTTTGTCGATTACCTGACCAAGCCGCTGGACGTGGGCCGGCTGCTGCGCCTGCTCGACCAGCTGGCCGTGGGGCAGCACCTGCCCTGAACCGCCGGCCGGAGCCGGGCCTGCAAGGCCCGGACCGTGTCAGAGGGGAAGCTCGGTGAAGAAGCGACCGCCGTGGTAGACCAGCGGGGCCACGCCCACGCGACGGTGGCAGTGTTCCACCTGGCCGACGAAGATGACGTGGTCACCGGCGTCATGGCAGCCGTGGTGACGGCATTCGAACGTGGCCACAGCCCCTTCGATCAGCGGGGCGCCGGTGAGTCCAGCCCGCCACGGCGTGCCCTCGAATCGGTCGATGCCCTTGCGCGCGAACCGTTCGGCCAGCACGCGCTGGTCGGCCGCCAGCACATTGATGGCGTAGTGCGAGGCGCGCTGGAAGCCGGGCATCGAGGTCGACTGGCGCGACAGGCTCCACAGCACCAGCGGCGGCGTCAGCGACACCGAGTTGAAGGAGTTGGCCGTCAGTCCGATCAGCTGGCCCTGCGGGTCGCGGGCGGTGACGATGGTGACCCCGGTGGTGAACTGGCCCAGTGCAGCACGGAACTCCTCCGGGGTGAACGGCAGCGGGAGCGAGGCGGAGGAGGAAGCGGAAGGCGTCGACATGGTGGCGGGGCTGGCAAGCTGCCAGTGTAGTGGGCCCGGGCTGCCCTCAGTGCGCGGCAGGCTGTTGCCGCGGCGCGCCGGCTGCGGGGCCCATGCGGTAGATCCACACGGGCCGTGAGCCCGCTGCGCCTTCCAGCCGGGCGTGGGGCGTCCACCGCTGGCCGGCGTCGTCACGCGCTTCGAACTCCAGGCTCACGAGCCAGCTGCCCGGGCGCATTTCGGCCGCGGCCTTGGCCATCGCGCGGGGCATGCTCTCCGGCCGCTGGAACAGGTAGACGAGCGCGCAGTCGGCCCAGCTGTCGGCCCACATGTCGCCCCGGCGCACACGGGCCAGCCCACGGCAGCGCCAGGCGGCCACGGCCCACCACAGCCAGCTCCACTCCACCCCTTCCAGGCGGGCCTGGGGATAGGCCGCGCGCAGTTCATGCAGGGCATCGCCCAGGCCGCAGCCCGCATCCAGCACGCGGCCGGCCGGGTCGGACAGGGGCGCGTGGACGGGCAGCCACTGCAGGGCGCCCTGCGGGGTGGGAAACACAGGCGCATCGCGCCAGGCGTTGAGCGGGTAGGCCAGCAGCAGCACGGCCAGGGGCAGCAGCCACAACCAGCCCGGCAGACCGGCACCCTGCCCCAGCGCCACGACGCTCAGCGGAAAGCCGGCCGCCACGAACACCCGGCGCCACGGTGTGGCGGCCACGAACGGCAGCAACGCCGCACAGGCCGCAGCCGCGGCCGGCAAGGCCAGCACCGCCCACAGCGGTGCGCCGGCCGCCTTGAGCATCACCGACAGGGCCCAGGCGGCGCCCCACGTGAGCAGCGCCGGCACAGGCCATGTCATCAACCGGGCGAGCACGGTCAGCGCAGCCTCAGGCTTCGCGGGCCGGGGGCGCGGCGGCGCGCAGCTTGTCGATCAGGCCGTTGAGCTCATCCAGGCTGCCGAAGGCGATGGTGACCTCGCCCTGCTCACCGCGCTTGGTGCGCTTCTTGACGTGGATCTGCACCGCGGCAGTCAGCAGGTCGGACAGCTCTTCTTCCAGACGCAGCACGTCACGCGACTTCTCGCCCTTGACGCGCAGCAGCGGCGTCTGACGGCCGGCCGAGCCCTGCACCTTGGCGACCAGCTTTTCGGCCTCGCGCACATTGAGCTTCTTGGCGACCACCTCGTTGGCAGTCGTGATCTGCAGCGCCTTGTCCAGCGGCAGCAGCGCCCGCGCGTGGCCCATGTCGATGTCGCCGGCCATCAGCATGGACTGCACCGGCTCGGCCAGGTTCAGCAGGCGCAGCAGGTTGGAGGCGGCGCTGCGCGAGCGGCCCACGGCCTGCGCCGCCTGTTCGTGCGTGAGGCCGAATTCGGCCGTCAGGCGCTGCAGGCCCTGGGCCTCTTCCAGCGGGTTGAGGTCTTCGCGCTGGATGTTCTCGATCAGCGCCATCGCGGCGGCGGCCTCGTCGGGCACGGGCTTGACCAGCACCGGCACCTCGTCGAGCCCGGCCAGCTTGGCCGCGCGCGAGCGGCGTTCACCGGCAATGATCTCGTAGCGGCCCTCGCCCACCGGACGCACCAGGATGGGCTGCATGATGCCCTGCGACTTGATGCTCTCGGCCAGCTCGTACAGCGAGCCCTCGTCCATGCGCGTGCGCGGCTGGTACTTGCCGGGCTGCAGCAGCGCGAGCTTGAGCACCGAGGGCTGGCCCTCGGCCGCCGGAGTGGCCGGGATGTCGCTGACTTTGGGGCCCAGCAGGGCCTCCAGGCCCATGCCCAGGCCTTTGGATTTCTTGGTCGCCATGGGCAGGATTGTCCCCTGTTTCACGCTCGCCCGCCCCGGGGGCGGCAGAGTCACATGGGGAGACCGGATCGGGGCGCTCAGGCCGCCGTGCGCAACCCTGCGTTGACGCGCTCCACCAGTTCCTCGGCGAACGCGACGAAAGCCTGCGCGCCCTTGGAAGCCGGGTCGAACACCACGCCGGGCACGCCATAGCTGGGGGCCTCGGCCAGGCGCACATTGCGCGGGATGACGGTGTTGAACACCTTGTCGCCGAAGTGGCCCTTGAGCTGCTCGCTGACCTGCTGCTGCAGCGTGATGCGGGGATCGAACATCACCCGCAGCAGGCCGATGAGCTGCAGCTCGCGGTTGAGGTTGGCGTGCACCTGCTTGACGGTGTTGACCAGGTCGGTGAGGCCTTCGAGCGCGAAGTACTCGCACTGCATGGGCACGATCACACCGTGGGCACAGGTCAGGCCGTTCAGGGTCAGCAGGCTGAGGCTGGGGGGACAGTCGATCAGCACGAAGTCGTAGTCGGCCTCGGCCGCCTCAAGGGCGGTCTTCAGGCGACGGTCGCGCCGCTCGAGGTTGACGAGCTCGATCTCGGCGCCCGAGAGCTCGCGGTTGGCGCCCAGCACGTCATAACCGCCCTTGGGGCTGCGCGCCCGGGCTTCGGCCACGGAGGCATGTTCCAGCAGCACGTCGTAGACGCTGTGGGCCAGGGTCCGCTTGTCGACGCCGGAGCCCATGGTGGCGTTGCCTTGAGGGTCCAGGTCGACGATCAGCACACGCTGCCCGATCTGGGCCAGGCCAGCGGCCAGGTTCACGGTCGTGGTGGTTTTACCCACCCCACCCTTTTGGTTGGCGATGCAGAAGATGTGCGGCATCCCGGAATTATCCACGCCCCCTCTGTCGCCCGCGGTCTGTCGGCGGCGAGGCGGTGTCACCCCCGTGTGTGCGGGGGCTGCGGCCAGCATCCGGGCCGTTTTCGTCACGCGGGCTTCACACCGCGCAGCGACCCTTGGGCCGCCCTGCGCCCACTCACCCGACCCGGCGCATGCATCCCATCCTCAAGCGGTATCACCCTATGAAAAAGACTCTTGTTTCGATGGCAGCCGGCGTGGCGCTCAGCGTGCTGGCCCTGCCATCCCAGGCCGGCCTGCTGGACCAGGCGGCACTCAGCTGGACCCACGCGCACAACAGCACGAACGGCTACCTGTCCGAGATCCTGAGCTTTGACGGCCTGCGCAACGAGGTGTGGGTGTCCGGCGTGAGCGGCATTGACATTCTGGATGCCCGCACCGGCTCCTTCCTGCAGCGCATCGACACGCGCGCCTTCGGCTCGGTCAACAGCGTCAGCATCCACAACGGGGTGGCGGCCCTGGCCATCGAAAACAGCAGCAACCGCGAGCTGCCGGGCGTGGTCCAGCTCTACAACACCGCCAGCCGGACGCTGACGGGCAGCTACACGGTGGGCCCGCTGCCGGACATGCTGACCTTCACCAAGGACGGCAGCAAGATCCTGGTGGCCAACGAAGCCACGCCGAACAGCAACCACTATGGCGCACGCACGTCGCCGGCCGGCACCTTCCCCCGCACCTATGGCAGCCATGCGCTGGATCCGGCTGGCAGTGTGAGCATCATCAACGTGGCCACCGGCACGGTGACGACCTCGACCAACCTGAGCACCGCGCTGCGCACGGGCACGGCGCTGCGCACCAACACCGGCATGGACTTCGAGCCGGAGTACATCGCCGTCAATGCCGCGGGCACCAAGGCCTATGTGACGCTGCAGGAAGCCAACGGCATCGGCGTGCTCGACATCGCGACCGGCCAGTTCGACAAGGTGGTCGGGCTGGGCACCAAGGACTTCAGCCTGCCGGGCAACCAGATCGATCCCAAGAACGACGGCAAGATCGAACTGACCTCGGTGAAGGCCAAGGGCCTGTACATGCCGGACGGCGTGGCGACCTACGAGCGCAACGGCCGCACCTACCTGGTCATGGCCAACGAGGGCGATTTCCGCGAAGACGACGCCGACCGCAGCGCGGCCAGCACCGTGGACCCGAGCCTCGACGGCACGCTGCTGTCGAACCTGCGCGTGTCGAACACCGACTCGTTCGCCGGCAACCTGTACGCCGCGGGGGCACGCTCCTTCTCCATCCGCGACGAGGATGGCAACCTGGTCTACGACAGCGGCAACATCCTGGACCGCGAAGCCATCGCCCTGGGCCTCTATGACGACAGCCGCAGCCGCGACAAGGGCGTCGAGCCCGAGGGCATCGAGATCATGGAGATCAACGGGCGGGTCATCGCCTTCGTGGGCCTGGAGCGCACCTTGAAGGCCGCCGTGGCCGCGTTCGACATCACCGACCCGAACCAGGTGAGCTTTCTGCGGATGCTGGTGGCCGAGGGCAGTGTGTCGCCGGAAGGACTGAAGGGCTTCCGCATCGGCAACGACTACTACCTGGGACTGTCGAATGAGGTGACCAACACCACCGCGGTGTTCTACCTGACCTCGGCCGTGCCCGAGGCGGAAAGTTACGCGCTGGCCCTGGCTGGCCTGGCGGTGATTGGCCTGATGCGCCGTCGTGGCGTGAAGGCCGCCTGAGGCGGCGCAGGCCCCGGCGGGCGCGGGGCCTGTGGATCGCGCCGCGGGCTTCAGCCCCGGCGCAACGGCCTCGAGGGCGGCGGCGTGGTCGAGCGTGCCCCCCGAGGGGCCTTCGAGCGGGTCTCGCGGTTTTCACGTGCGGCATCCGCCTGCACAGCCTGACGGGCTTGGCCCGCTGGCTTGCCGGTGGAGTGCCCAGCCACAGGCGGCTTGCTTCCAGTGCGGCCACCAGCGCCCTCCACGGACCGGCCGGCGGCTTTCTTGGCGACCTGCCCCGTAGGGTGCACCTTGCTGGCTGCTGCCTTGCCGGCCGGGCGAACGGGCACCGCGGCTGGTGCGCCGGCACGGCCAGTGCTGGGGGCACTGCGCACACCCTGCCTGGCATACGCCTGATCCGGATGCGTCCTGGCCAGGGTCACCTTGGCAGGAGCCGCCTTACCGGGCGTCGTCTTCGCGGGCGCCGCCTGGGTCGGGGCGTTCTTGCCGCCCGGAGTTGCGGGCCTGCCCGACCGCGCCACCTTCTCTGCCTTGTCGGCCTTCTGCGCCTTGGCAGAAACCAGCCGGTCTGTCCGCTCGCCCTGCCCGCTTCGCGAGGCCTTGGCGTTGTGGGGGACGTTGTGGGGGGCGGTGTCCTGGTCCCGCCTTGTGTCGCCAGCCCGCCTGGGAACGGACTTCGATTCGGCCGCCGGAACCCGGGCCTCGACCGGCGTGCTGGCCAACCGCGACGGCGTCGGGCGAGCCGAGCCACGTGCCTCGGCGTGCTGGGTGCGCTCCATTGCACCACGCGCCGCGGCTGGCCGTTCGGCCGGCCGGTCTGCCACGCGCTCGGTCTTCCGTTCGACTGTCCGCTCGACTGCCTGCTCCATCAAGCGCTCCGCAGGCCGCTCACTCGGGCGCCTGGCGGGCGGCGCCTCGTCCATGAACAAGGGCGCATCGGGGTTCCAGCCCGGCGGCGGCGCCACCTGCACGGCACGGCTCACCGCACCGGGCTCTGCCGCCGCGTGGGGCAGGACGGACAGGGTCGTCGCAGCCAGCGCCACAGCCGGTGCCCACACCCACACCCGCACGCGCATGCCGGCCCCGCCGCGCTTCTTCTGACTCATTGCCCGGCCTCCGGGCGCATCCACACCAGGCACCGCTCGGCGTCCAGGCCCGGCACATGGAGTTGTTCCACGTGAAACACCCGGACGGTTTCCGGCAAAGCGGCCTGCTCGTCCTCGGGGGGCTTGCCTTTCATTGCCATCCACAGGCCGCCCGGCGCGAGCAATTGGTGCGTCAGGGTGACGAAATCCACCAGAGAGGCAAAGGCACGCGAGGTGATCAGGTCGTAGCTCTGCTTGAGCTGTTCGACCCGGGCGTGCTCCGCCTTCAGGTTCGGCAGCCGCAGCTCTGCCGCCACCTGGCGGATGAAGGCGGCCTTCTTGCCCACCGTGTCGACACAGGTGACGTGCACGCCTTCGCAGCAAATGGCCAGGACCACACCGGGCAGACCGCCCCCGCTGCCCACGTCAAGCAGCCGAACCGGGCCCGCGCCGCCGAGCGCTGCGCGCTCCGACAGATGACGCCCAAGGGCCGGCAACACCGTCAAGCAATCCGCCAGGTGGTGGGTCAGCATGTCGGGTGCATCCCGCAAGGCTGTCAGGTTGTAGGTGCTGTTCCAGTGCTGGAGCATCACCATGTAGCGGGACAACAGCGTTTGCTGGGCATCGCTCAGGTGCAGTCCCAGCGCCGTCACGGTTGGCTGCATGGCCTGCGTCCAGGCTTCGGCATTCCACTGTACCGGTGCAGACGAACGCGGGGCCGGTGCCGGACGAGCGGCGGATGCGGCGGGTCGGCGCGACGGGGTGCCGCGAGAGGAAGGAGGCATGAAAACTCCGATGAGGCTCAGCGGGGCGCGGGGCTCCCACGATGCCACCAGATGATAGATTGAGGCGAAGGCGGGGAGCTGGCACCGCCCCCGGCGATCAGGGCTGTTTCACGTGAAACAGCCGGCCGGGAGACGGCTCGTCCCCACGACGGAGCAAATCAGGCGGCCGCGCCGCCCTCCCCGTCCACCGCACCGTCGTTGGCCGCAAAGCCTTTGAACCGACCCTTTTTCAGATGAATCAGGAGCAGCGAGATCGCCGCGGGTGTGACTCCGGAGATGCGCGATGCCTGCCCCAGCGTCTCGGGTCGGTGCTTGTCGAGCTTCTGCCGCACCTCGAAGCTGAGGGCTGCCACCTGCATGTAGTCCAGTTCGGCCGGCAGCTTCATGTGTTCGAAGTGCGCCGCCCGCTGAACCTCTTCGTTCTGCTTGTCGATGTAGCCGGCGTACTTGATGCTGATTTCAACCTGCTCGATGACGGCATCGGCCAGGGCGTCACCCAGCTCCTCGCGCAAGGTCATTCGGGTCACTGGCTGACGCAAACCCTGTTGGCCCTCCGCCCCGGCATGGGCACGCAACTCGGCCTGCCGGTTGGTGGCAATGGTGTCGACCTCCGTCAGCCGGTCGTACGTGACGCCCGGCCGGCGGAGCAGGTCTGCCAGGTTGTATTCGTGCTCCAGTGCCTTGCCCAGCAGGCGCTCCGCCTCGGAGGCGGGGAGTGTGGCTGGACGGACCCAGCTCGTGCGCAGTCGCTCTGTTTCACGTGAAACAGCATCGCGTTTGCGGTTGAAGGCATCCCAACGGGCATCGTCCACCAGCCCCACCTCGCGGCCCAGTTCCGTCAACCGCATGTCGGCGTTGTCCTCACGCAGCTGCAGGCGGAACTCGGCGCGGCTGGTGAACATGCGGTAGGGCTCGGTCACGCCCTTGGTGATCAGGTCGTCCACCAACACGCCCAGATAGGCCTGGTCGCGGCGCAGGGTCAGAGGTGGCTTGCCCTGCGCCTGCAGCGCGGCATTGGCGCCGGCATGCAGCCCTTGCGCAGCAGCCTCCTCATAGCCTGTGGTGCCGTTGATCTGGCCGGCGAAGAACAGGCCCTGGATGGCCTTGGTCTCGAAGGTCGACTTCAGTTCGCGCGGGTCGAAGTAGTCGTACTCGATCGCGTAGCCGGGACGCAGGATGTAGGCGTTCTCCAGGCCTGGCATGGTGCGCAGGGCATGGAGCTGGATGTCGAAGGGCAGCGAGGTGCTGATGCCGTTGGGGTAGAACTCGTTGGTGGTCAGGCCCTCGGGCTCCAGAAAGATCTGGTGCGAATCCTTGTCGGCGAAGCGGTTGATCTTGTCTTCGATCGACGGGCAGTAGCGCGGCCCCACCCCTTCGATGATGCCGGTGAACATCGGGCTGCGGTCGAAGCCGGAGCGGATGATGTCGTGGGTCTGCTGGTTGGTGTGCGTGATCCAGCAGGGCAGCTGGCGGGGGTGCATGGCCGGCGTGCCCAGGAAGCTGAACACCGGCACTTCAGGACCCGCGGGTGCCGACAGCGGCTCACCCGGCGCGCCCCATCCCCCCACGTGCCCGACGCCGTCACCGGGCTGCTCGGTCAGCTTCGAGAAATCGATGCTGCGGCCGTCGATGCGGGGCGGCGTGCCGGTCTTCAAGCGGCCCTGCGGCAGCTTCAGCTCCTTCAGTCGGGCAGACAGCGAGACGGCGGGCGGGTCGCCGGCGCGGCCGGCACTGTAGTTCTGCAGGCCCACGTGGATCTTGCCATCCAGGAAGGTGCCGGCCGTCAGCACCACCGCGCGCGCACGGAAGCGCACCCCGACCTGCGTCACGGCACCGACCACCCGGTCACCTTCCACCATCAGGTCGTCCACCGCCTGCTGGAACAGCCACAGGTTCGGCTGGTTCTCCAGCCGCTTGCGGATGGCCGCCTTGTAGAGAATGCGGTCCGCCTGCGCCCGGGTGGCGCGCACGGCCGGGCCCTTGCTGGAGTTCAGGATTCGGAACTGGATGCCGCCCTCGTCGGTGGCCAGGCCCATGGCGCCGCCCAGGGCGTCCACCTCCTTGACCAGATGACCCTTGCCGATCCCGCCGATCGACGGGTTGCAGCTCATCTGTCCCAGCGTTTCGATGTTGTGGGTCAGCAGCAGCGTGGCGCACCCCATGCGGGCCGCGGCCAGTGCGGCCTCGGTGCCGGCATGGCCACCACCGACCACGATGACGTCAAATTCCTGGGGATAAAGCATGGGGACCTCGACAGCGGGCAGGGTGGCCGAACCACCTGGCTTGCCACATTTTTAAGCAACCTTCCATTGTACTGAAACCCCGCCCCGGCGGGGGGCTCCCGGGGGTCGCCCTGCCCTCACGGGGGTGACGAGCCCGGCCGCGACGGGATCAGTTGCACCGCAGCATCAAGCTAGGGATGGCGATCCTCCGCCCGCCTGCCTACAGTGGGTCATCGGTCGCTGTCATCACGACGATCATTCAAGCAGGGTTGTGGCAGAGATGGCCGGCGGCGACAATGACGGGATGGCCCCGCCCTCCCCCGGCGTCGCCGCCGTGCCAGCATGCCGTCCGGGCTGCGGCGCGTGCTGCATTGCCCCCTCCATCAGCTCCCCGATGCCCGGCCTGCCGCACGGCAAGGCCGCCGGTGTGCCCTGCCCCCACCTGGACGACGCCCTGCGCTGCCGCCTCTTTGGTCAGCCGGCACGGCCGCCGGTGTGCGGCTCGCTGCAGCCTTCGCACGAGATGTGCGGGCCGGACCGCCAGCATGCGGTGCGCTGGCTCACCGAACTGGAAGCGGCGACCCGCTGCGACTGAGATGGTCGCCATCGGGCGGGGTGCGGTGGCCTTCCAGCAGCCAGGCCGGTGGCGCCCCGGTGGGCGATCCGGTCAGCGCCTGCATCTGCTGGCGCAACCCTTCGGTCGTCAGGCCCTGGCCATCGGGCGCCCAGCCCGGTGGCCCGAACAGGTAGCCCAGCACATCGCCCGGCCGGCGAGCCTTGCCTACATCGCGCACGATGGCCGCCCACTCGGCCAGACAGATCCACCAGGCTGCGTAGGAGCGTTGCGGCTTGACCAGGCCGTAGCGGATCGGCACGCCTTCACGCTCGGGCACGTAGGTGCCGAACAGGCGATCGAACAGCATGATGGTGCCGCCGTAGTTGCAGTCCAGGTACTCGACGTTGGCCGCGTGGTGCACCCGGTGCGCCGAGGGCGTGTTCAACACCCCTTCCAGCCAACCCAGGCGGGGCACCAGATCGGTATGGATCCAGAACTGGTAGACGAGGTTGACCCCGTAGGACAGCAGCACCGCATCCGGCGAGAAGCCCAGCAGGCACTGCGGCGCGAAGAACACGAAGCCGCCGCTGACCTTGCCCGTGATCGACTGCCGGAAGGCGGCAGCCAGGTTGTACTCGTTGCCGGTGTGATGCACCTGGTGGGAGGCCCAGTACCAGCGGATGCGGTGCCCGGCGCGGTGCAGCCAGTAATAGAAGAACTCGGTCGTGAAGAACATCGCGACCCAGCCCCACGCCGTGTCCATGGGCACAGTCCAGAGCCGGTGCGCGTACATCCAGGCGCCGAACGGCAACGCGGCACCCAGCACAGCCCCCATCGGGATGGCCTCGACAACGACCCGCCAGCCATTGATGCGCACCGTGGTCCAGAACGCGCGCCAGTCGTAAGCCTCCGGCCCGCGTCGCCGCGCAATCAGCACACCTTCCAGTGCGGTGACCAGCACGGCCGACACGCCCATGGCGGCCATCATGATCTGGACGACGTCCAGTGAAGCCAGAAAGGAATTCATGGCCCCGACCATAAGGACGGGCCATGCCCTTGTCTGCCGGGGAACCCCTTCCGAGGCCCGTTTAACCCCGCGGGTAAGGGGCACCGAAGCGAGGCCCCGGGGAAGAGCGCGCGTCAGACCGCCTCGTCCAGCGCCTCGACGTAGTACCAGCGACCGCCTTCGCGAACGAAATCGCTCTTCTCGACCAGGCGATGGGCCCGCCCGCCCAGCTTGCTGCGCGCCACAAAGCTCACCCAGCCGCGGTCCGGCCCGTTCAGGCCGGCGGCGCGCACGTCCAGCCCCAGCCAGCGCAGCCCGGGCTCGGGCGCCTCGATGACGGACGGGCGGGTGTCGGGGTGCCAGGTTTCGAGCAGGTACGGGCGCAGGTCCTTGACGAAGGCGCTGTACCGCGACCGCATCAGCGATTCGGGATCGGGGGCCTGCAGCGCCAGCGGCCCGGCGTGGTAGCGGCCACAGCAGGCCTGGTACGACGCGGCACGCCCGCAGGGACAGGCCTCACCGGCCGGGGTAGAGGGCGCGGCACTCACGCGGTGTCTCCGGATTCCAATTGGTCGGCCTGCTGCAGGGCCAGGAAGATCTCGCACACGCCGCGCAGGTAGACCACCGTGGGCAGCACCACCGCCAGCGCGAACACCATGCCGCCGCCCACCGTGGCCGCGCGCACATAAGGCAAGGCGTCTGCGGGAAGCATGGGGTCGATGACCCGCACGCTCAGCCCCAGCAGGCCGGCCATCAGCATCTCCGGCTTGATGTCCACCCCCAGGATGAACACCGAGGCCTCGGCCATCACCCGGCCGCCGGCCATGACCATGACGCTGGTCGCCGCCCCGGTCAAGCCCGTGACCAGGCTCAACCCGCCCACCAGCACGGCCGACTGCAACAGCCGCTCGCGGACCAGCCGCCACAGCGTGCGACAGGCCTGCCACGACGACGCCCCCGCCCAGACCACCGGCCCGGTCAGCGGCGCGACGACAGCGACCACCGCCAGCATCGCCAGCCCGAGCAACAGCACGGTGGCCGGCACGACCAGCACGAACAGCCACGGCCCCACGTAAGGCAGCCCGCTGACCCAGTACAGCCCGGCCACGCCCGCCGCGACGGCCGCCACCATGCTCAGGGCCCCGACCAGTGCCGCAAGCATGCGGTGCCCCACCCCCAGGCCGTCTTCCACCGCGTGCCAGCCATCCCGGCACGCCACGCCACGCGCCCGGTCCATGGACATCAGGCCGGCCGCATTGGCACCATAAAAAGCGATGAACAGCGCGGCCGCCCCCTGCCCGATCGCCCAGTTCAGGTCGCCGCGCCCCAGGGAGGCCTGGGCACTGGCCAGCGCCAGCCCCGCGCCCGAGAACGCCGCCAGCAGGATGTAGATCACCTGACCATCGCGCACGGCTTCGATGCTGGAGAGCACGCGCACCAGCGCCTGCCACCAGTCGAATCGGCGTGCGCGGCGAGGCAGCGGGGGGACGGAAGGCGGAGGAGGCAGCACAGAATCAGGGCTCATCGTCGTGGGATGATGCGCGTTCAACGGGGTTCCCTTGGCGGCCGATCATAGGGGCAAGCCCTCATGTCCCCCTGAAGCCATGGCACAACATCCCACCCGGATGGTTGACATACGGGCACAAATAAGGGTTGAAAAAGCTGGTCCTTTGTGCAGGCATCACCCATAATGGTTTTGTCTGTGTCTGGAAGCGACACCGTCTTTGGAATGGGTCCTGATGGGTTGAAGCTCCACATGGTTACTTAGTTACTTGGAAAGGGGCTCTCTCGTGGGCAACAAACTTTACGTGGGCAATCTGGCCTACAGCGTGCGCGATCAGGATCTGCAGGACGCTTTCTCGCAATTCGGCGCCGTCAGCTCGGCCAAGGTCATGATGGACCGTGAAACCGGTCGCTCGAAGGGTTTCGGCTTCGTCGAGATGGGCTCTGACGCTGAAGCGCAAGCCGCCATCAACGGCCTGAACGGTCAGCCCGTGGCCGGTCGTGCCGTGGTCGTGAACGAAGCCCGCCCCCGTGAAGAGCGTCCGGCCGGCTTCCGCAGCCCCTACGGCGGCAATGGCGGTGGCGGCTTCGGCGGCGGTCGTCGTGAAGGCGGCGGCGGTGGCTTCGGCGGCGGCCGTCGCGAAGGCGGCGGTGGTGGCTACGGCGGCGGCCGTGGCAACGGCGGCGGCTACGGCGGTGGCCGTGGCGGCGACGGTGGCTACGGCTACTGATGCGTGAAGGCCGGCGGCCCCTCGCCGGCACCCGACGCAGCAAGAAGGCGGTGCCCCTGGCGCCGCCTTTTTTCATGGGCTGCCGGTGCGCGCACACTTTGCGACATCTCGACACAGTCCGGACAAAGCGGTGCACCGGGGCGCGCGCAGAATGACACCCTGGCCCGGCAGTCCGGGCGCCACCGTGTTGAACCATGAAGAAGTACAGCCTTCCCCGCCTGCTGGCCGCCACGGCCCTGTTCTCCCTTGCTGGCCTGGCCAGTGCGCAGAACGTCGGGGTCAGTGTCAGCGTCAGCCAGCCCGGCTTCTATGGTCGGGTCGACATCGGCGACACGCGTCCCACGCTGATCTACCCTCAGCCCGTGATCATCGCGCCCGGGCCCGTGGGCGTGGTGCAGCGCCCGATCTACATGCGCGTGCCCCCCGGCCATTCGAAGAACTGGCGCCGCTACTGCGGGCAGTACAACGCCTGCGGCCAGCCCGTGTACTTCGTGCGCGATGACGGTGGCCCGGCCCCCCGCAAGCACAAGGGCGACCGCGGTGGTCACGACCATGACCATGGGCACGACCACGGCGGCCACGGTCATGACGACCACCCGGGCAAGGGCCACGGCAAAGGCCGCGGCCACTGACGCTCAGCCCCGCGTCGACCCGTCGGAGGTGTCGGTCTGTGCCGGTCGGCGCCGCTTCTTGCGGTGCTGCTGAGCGCCGACCAACCGGTCGAACACCCCGCGCGGCAGCCACTTCATCACGGCCGCCACTACCCCCATCTGCCATGGGATGACGCGCCAGCGGGCCCCGGCCGAGATGGCCTGCACGGCCTGTCGGGCGAAGACATCGGGCGGCATCAGGAAGGGCATGGGGTAGTCGTTGTCGCGCGTGAGCGGCGTGTCGATGTAGCCCGGCGCCAGCGTGACCACCCGGACCCCGTGCGCGCGCAGCTCGCCGCGCAGGGTCTCGCACAGTTGCACCACCGCGCCCTTGGCGGCGCAGTAGCCGGCGTGGCCGGGCAAGCCCCGCACCGACGCCACACTGGCCACGCCCACGAGCGTGCCGTGACCACGCACCTTCATCGGCGTGATGAAGGGCTGGAAGGTGGCGGCCACCCCGACGACATTGGTTTCCAGCAGGTCGCGCAGCACAGGCAGGTCTTCGGCCAGTGCCAGGTCGACGCCCACGCTGATGCCCGCATTGGCGATGACCACATCGGGCAGGCCGTGCTGCGCCAAGCAGTCGGCGGCGGCGGCCTGCAGGCTGGCTTCGTCGCGCACGTCCGCGGCGTACACTGCCCACCGCTCGGCTGGCCAGGTCTGCGTGCGCGCCCAGGCCGCCATGGCCTCGGCACGCCGGGCCACCAGCACGACGCGCCAGCCCAGCGCGACATAGCGTGCCGCCAGCGCCTGGCCGATGCCGCTGGAGGCGCCGGTGATGAAGGCCAGCGGCGCGCTCAAGGGCGGCCCGCCGGGTCGTAGCGTCCACTGACGCGGCCCCGGAACTCGGTGATGCCGGTCGTCTGGTCGTGGCGCATGGTGTTGCCCCGCACGATGCTGTTGCCTTGCACCAGGGTGGTGGGCTGGTCGGCGCTGACCACGCGGCCGCGCCCGTCGATGGTCAGCCCCTCGCCCATCAGGCGGGCCGGTGCCTGGCTGGGAAGCCCTTGCCGCGCTGCGGTGGAAGGCGCCGGGGTGGCCGTGACACGCACCGCGCCGGTGAGGGTCAGCACCTCGGTGTCCCCCACGGCGACGCCGCGTCGCGCCAGGGCGTGGACGGTCGAGCCTTCGTCGCCGCGCGCCGACAGCACCAGCTCGTCGATCTCGATGCGGTCGCCTTCCGGGAAGTGCCGGATGACCTGCCCGTCGATCACCGCCTTGAGCCGGCCATCGGCGTCGAGCCGCGAAACGCGGGCTCGCTGCAGCGTGTAGTCGGGCACGGTGGGGGCCACCGCCGTGCGGCGGGCGGAGTCGGGCTGCGGGGAGGACTGCACCAGCCACCAGGTGAAGGCAGCCAGCAGACCAGCGCCGAGCACCGGCAAACCGGCCTGTGCGTAGGACAGCCGCTCCCAGCTGCGCGCCTTCATCGGCGGGCCCCTGGCGCGGTGGTGTCCAGGGTCTGCAGGTGGCCGTGCAGCAGAGCGTCGTAGCGGCCGGTGGCCCACAGCAGCAGGTCGCAGGCCTCGCGGGCTGCGCCCTGCCCGCCCTGCAGCGCTGTAATGTGGTCGGCGATGGCCTTGACCTCGAAATGGGCGTTCACCGGCGCCACCGCGAAACCCGCGCGTGCCAGCAGCGGCAGATCAGGCCAGTCGTCGCCCATCACCGCGAGTTCGGACCAGGTCACGCCCAGCTCGGCCAGCAGGGGCGTGGCGACGGCCAGCTTGTCATGGGCACCGAACACGGCGTGCTTCACGCCCAGGTCGGCCAGGCGGCGGCGCACCGACGGCGAATCGCGCCCGGTGATCACGATGGGCGTGATGCCGCCCTGGGCCAGTAGCTTCAGGCCATGGCCGTCGAGCGCGTGAAAGGCCTTGAGCGTTTCGCCGGCCTCGCTGATATAGAGCGTGCCGTCGGTGAGCACACCGTCCACATCGAAGATGGCGGCGCGGATGCCGCGAGCCTTGTCGCGCAGCGGCTCGGGAAAGGTCAGCGTGGCGTGCAGCGGGCGCAAGGTCGTCATGTCAGATCACCTTGGCGCGCATCAGGTCGTTGGTGTTCACTGCGCCCACGAGGGCGTCGCCTGCGTCCACCACCAGGAGGGTGTTGATGCGGTGGGCTTCCATCAGCGAGACGGCTTCCGCGGCCAGCACGTCGTCGCGGATGGTGCGGGGGGCGGGGGTCATCAGCTCGGCGGCGGTCAGCCCGCGCAGGTCGACGCCGGCTTCGATCTTGCGGCGCAGGTCGCCGTCGGTGAACACACCGAGCAGCTTGCCGGTTTCATCGGTGATGGCGGCCGCGCCCAGGCCCTTGGCACTCATCTCCCGCATCAGCTCGCCGAACGTTGCTTCGGGGGCGACGCGGGGCACGGCCTCGCCCGAGCGCATCACGTCGCGCAGGTGGGTCAGCAGGCGGCGCCCCAGTGCACCACCGGGATGCGAGCGGGCAAAGTCTTCC
Organism: uncultured Aquabacterium sp.; assembly: GCF_913773725.1. Lineage (GTDB taxonomy): Bacteria > Pseudomonadota > Gammaproteobacteria > Burkholderiales > Burkholderiaceae_C > Aquabacterium. Next base: position 129,685 of record NZ_CAJYGK010000161.1, read on the forward strand.
GCTTTGAACCCGCGCGCTTCGAGCAGCACGACCGCCAGGGCATCCCCCAGTGCCATCTGCGCAGTGGTGCTGGCCGTGGGGGCCAGGTTCAGCGGGCAGGCTTCAACGGCCACGGCGCTGTCGAGCACGATGTCGGCATGGCGCGCCAGCGACGAGGTGGGCTTGCCCGTCATGGCCACCAAGGGCACACCGATGCGCTTGATGACGGGCAGCAGCGCGGTGAGCTCTTCGCTTTCACCCGAGTTGGAGATGGCGATCACGACGTCCCCCGGCTGGACCATGCCGAGGTCGCCGTGATGGGCCTCGGCGGGGTGCACGAACATGGCCGGCGTGCCGGTGGAAGCAAGGGTCGCGGTGATCTTGCGGCCCACATGCCCGCTCTTGCCCATGCCCATCACGACCACGCGACCCCGGCACGCCAGCATGGTGTGCACGGCCCGGGTGAAGGCCGCACCCGGCTCGCCCTGCAGGCGGTCTTTCATGTCGAGCAGCGCGCGGGCTTCGATGTCGAGCGCCTGGCTGGCCAGCGCCACCACAGCGGCTTGGGAGGGAAGTACGGACATGGAGAGAGAAAGCGTCGGAAGTCGGGTCCCGGGTGGCGCGGGCGCGCCCCTGGCCGGGTAGGATCGGGAGATTCTAGGGACAACATGGCCAGCACGCTCGACCTCACGCTCCTCTATCTGTTTGCCGCGGTGGTCGGCGTGGTGTTGTGCCGGCTGGTCAAGCTGCCGCCGATGCTGGGTTATCTGGCTGTGGGCGTGGTGATCGGGCCGAATGCGTTGGCCCTGGCCAAGGATTCGGCCGGCGTGAGCTACCTGGCCGAGTTCGGCGTGGTGTTCCTGATGTTCGTGATCGGGTTGGAGTTCAACCTGCCCAAGCTCAAGAGCATGAAGTCGCTGGTCTTCGGGCTGGGGCTGAGCCAGGTGGGCCTGACCATGCTGGCGACGCTCACGGGGCATGTGGCCTTGAGCATGGCGCTGGCATGGCTCGGCGTCGAGGGTGGCCTGCTGGGCTGGGGTCTGAGTTGGCAGAGCGCGCTGGCGCTCGGCGGGGCGCTGGCCATGAGCTCCACCGCGATCGTGGTCAAGCTGATGGCCGAGCGGCTGGAGTTGGAAACCGAGCATGGCCGCCGCGTGATGGGTGTCCTGCTGTTCCAGGATCTGGCCGTGGTGCCGCTGCTGGTGCTGATCCCCTCGCTGGGTGACAGCGCCAGCGAACTGACCCTGACGCTGGGCATGGCCGCCCTCAAGGCTGCGGGACTGCTGGCGGTGCTGCTGGCCGGTGGGCAGAAGGTGATGCACTGGTGGCTCGATCTGGTGGCCCGCCGCAAGAGCGAAGAGCTCTTCATGCTGAACCTGCTGCTGGTCACGCTCGGGCTGGCCTGGTTGACCGAGCACTTCGGCCTGTCGCTGGCGCTCGGCGCCTTCGTGGCCGGCATGCTGATCGCCGAAACCGAATACAAGCACCAGGTGGAGACCGACATCCGGCCCTTCCACGACGTGCTGCTGGGCCTGTTCTTCATCACCATCGGCATGAAGCTGGACTGGCACAGCCTGGTGGACCAGTGGGCGCTGGTGCTGCTGCTGGCGTCGGCCCCGGTGCTGTTCAAGCTGGGCCTGGTGACAGGGCTGGCGCGCCTCTTCGGCGCACCCACGGGCGTGGCCCTGCGCACCGGGCTGTACCTGGCCCAGGCAGGCGAATTCGGCTTCGTGCTGCTCAACCTGGCGTCCGAACAGAAGCTCATCCCGCACCACGTGCAAAGCCCGCTGCTGGCGTCGATGGTGCTGTCGATGCTGGCCACGCCCTTCATCATCCACTACAGCAACTGGATCGTGATGAAGGTGTCGTCGACCGACTGGCTGATGCAGTCGCTGGCGATGACGAAGATCGCCTCGAAGGCCATCAACACCGAGAAGCACGTGGTGATCTGCGGCTACGGCCGCAGCGGGCAGAACCTGGCGCGCCTGCTGGAGCAGGAACGCATTCCCTACATGGCGCTCGACCTCGACCCCGACCGCGTGCGCCAGGCCGCCGCCGCCGGGCAGAACGTGGTCTTCGGCGATGCGACCCGCCTGCAGAGCCTGGTGGCCGCGGGCCTGACGCGCGCAGCGGCCGTGGTCGTCACCTACCCCGACACCCCCACCGCGCGCAAGGTGCTGCACCACGTGCGTGAACACGCGCCCCACGTGCCGGTGGCGGTGCGCACCATCGACGACATGGCGTTGGACGACCTGCAGGCCGCCGGCGCCAGCGTGGTCGTGCCCGAGGCCATCGAGGGCTCGCTGATGCTGGCCTCCCAGACGCTGGCCCTGGTCGGCGTGCCCATCCGCCGGGTGATCCGGCTGGTGCAGGACCAGCGGGTCGCCCGCTATGGCCTGCTGCGCGGCTATTTCCACGGCGCGGACGACGACAGCGTCGATGAACTCGAACTGCAGCGGCTTCAGTCGATCACCATCGAGCACAGTTCGGTCTGCGTCGGACAAACGCTGGATGCCAGCCTGGATCAGCGGGACGTGGGGGTGACGGTGGTCTCGGTTCGGCGCGCCCACGGGGCGGTGCTGTCGCCGGCACCCAGCCTGCGGCTCGAGGCGGGCGATACGCTGGTGCTGTCCGGCCGCCCGCAGGACCTGGCACGCGCCGAAAGCCTGTTGCTCAAAGGCTGAAAAAGTTGGCGCCCTGGGCGATGCCCCTCTAGGCCCCGCGGGCAAGTCACGGCACACTTTGCCGACAAGAAGCCCGGGGCTGGACCCGGTGTCAGGCAGTCAGGAGAGAGCCTGCATGGACGCACCGTCCACCCCCGTCCCCCCCACGCCGCGCACGCGCCAGGGCCGCCCTGCCCGCCTGTCCCTCACGGGAAGACTGTGGCTGTCTGCCGCCATCTGGACCCTCCTGATCGTGGCCGGCACGGCGTGGTTGGCCCAGCGCGCCCTTGACCGGCACCGCGCCGAGCGCCTGGCGGCCGCGCAGCACCGGCTGGAAGGCCTGCAGGATGCGCTCAATGGCGAGTTTCGGCAGCTCGCCGCCCTGCCCCGCGCGCTGGCCCGCCAGACGGCCACCATCACCCTGCTGGACCAGCTCCAGGTGCCCGGCTCCGAGAGGCTGAACGAGGCCGACCGTGAACGGACGCGCCGCCAGCTGTCTGCCGACCTGCGGGTGCGCCAGACCAGCCAGCTGCTCCATGGCACGGCGCTGGATTTCGGGCTGGATCAGATCTTCCTGCTCGACCGCTTCGGCACGGCCATCGCTTACAGCGCCCTCGACACCCCCGTCAACATCGTCGGGGGCAACTACCGCAGCCGGGCCTACTTCGTGGACGCCCTGGACGTGGGCAGCGGCTCGCAGTTCGCCGTCGGCCGGGTCTCGCGTCGCCCCGGCTTCTACTTCGCCGCCCGCGTGGGTCCGGCGGACGCCCCTCAGGGCGTGGTCGTCGTCAAGCAGGACACGCAGGCCTTCGACCGCCTGTTCAGCGACCCCACCCGCAAGCTCATGGTGACCGATGCCCATGGCGTCGTGCTGATGAGCAGCCAGGTGGCCGACCTGATGGGGCACGTGCCGCTGCAGGGCCCGCAGAACCTCGGCACCGAGGCGCTCAAGGACCTGTACATGCGGCCACCGAACGAACTTGAATGGCCCATCGACACCCTGACCGTCCGCGGCACCCCACGCACCGTGGTCGAACGCCCCGACGGCCCGCACCTGGTCATGTCCCTGCCCCTGACCTACGGTGGCCTGGTAGCCTGGGCGCTGGTGCCCCTGGAGGGCGAGGAACCCGTCGTCCTGGCCTGGGCCGGCGGTGCCACGCTGCTGTGGCTTTCCGGCGTGGGCCTCATCGGCCTGATCGGGCAACGCCTGCGGCACTACGTCCAGCTCGGTCGGGCTCACCGCAACCTCGATCAGATGGCGCACGCGCTGCCGCTGACGGTGTTCCGCTACTGCATCCCCGCCGGGGCCCCGCACGGCCACTTCACCTTCATCGGCGACGGTCTGCGCGAGCTGCTGGGTCTGAGCACGCAGGAGCTCCACGAAGACCCGGAACGGGTCTGGCGCATGATGGGCGATGGCGAGCGCGAGCCGCCCCAGTCACCGCGTGAGTTCACCCTGCGGCACAGCGGCCGGCCGTGGTGGATCCTGTGCGACAGCCTGTGCGTGACCGACCCCGACGGCACCCGCACCTTCAGCGGCTACTGGACCGACATCAGCCAGCGCAAGCAGGTCGAGGCCCGCACCCACGCGGTGTTCGCCAACGCCCCGCTGGCCTTCCTGTTCCTGACCTTCGAAAGCGTGATCACCCGCGTGAACCCCGCTGCCTTGAAGATGTTCGGGGTCGACCACGACTCGGCGCTGCTGGGCCTGCGCCCCCAGGACCCGCCGCTGACCGCGCCGAACCGGCTGCAGGAACCGGCCCTGCTGGCCCGGCTGCGCACCGTGCGCGAGCACATCGAAGCCGGACAGGTGTTCCGTTTCGAGTGGATGCACACCCGCCTGGACGGCACCGAGTTCACCGTCGAAGTGGTGGCCATCCCGTTCGAGCACGACGGGCAGCGCCAGACCTGCGCCATCCTGCAGGACATCACCGAACGCAAGCGCGCCGAGGCCGCGCTGCTGGCCGCGCACCAGGCTGCCGAGGCCGCCACGCTGGCCAAGTCCCGCTTCCTGGCCAACATGAGCCACGAGATCCGCACGCCGATGAACGCGATCATGGGCATGACCCACCTCGCGCTGATCGACGAACTGCCGCCCAAGGCGCGCAACTACGTGTCGAAGGCGCATGGCGCAGCGGCCAACCTGCTGCAGATCCTCAACGACGTGCTCGACGTCTCGAAGATCGAATCGGGCAAGCTGGAACTCGAGCGCACGCCCTTCCAGCTCGAAACCGTGGTCAGCCACATGGCAGACGTCCTGGGGGTGCGGGCCGAGGAAAAAGGCCTGGAGCTGCTCTTCACCGCGCCGCCCGACATCCCCACCGCGCTGGTGGGCGACCCGACCCGTCTGGGCCAGGTCCTCATCAACCTGGGCACCAACGCCATCAAGTTCACCGCCGATGGCGAGGTCATCATCGGCTGCGAGGTCCAGCGCCTGGACCCGGCCGAGGTGCTGCTGCACTTCTGGGTGACCGACACCGGCATCGGCATGGCCCCCGAGCAGATCGACCGGCTGTTCCAGCCCTTCACCCAGGCCGACACCTCGACGACCCGCCAGTACGGCGGCACCGGGCTGGGCCTGGCCATCAGCCACCAGCTGGTCGAGATGATGGGCGGCCGCATCTGGGTGCACAGCCAGCCAGGCCAGGGCAGCACCTTCCACTTCACGGCGCGCTTCGGGCTGCAGGCACAACCCCTGGCCCGCCGCGCCCTGCTGGCCAGCGAGCTGCAGGGCAAGCGCATCCTGCTGGTGGACGACAACGCGTCGGCCCGCGAGGTGCTGGGCGACATGGTGCGCCGGCTGGGTCTGGACGTGGACGTGTGCGACAGCGGGGACCAGGCGCTGGAGCGCCTGCGCCAGGCGATGCAGGAGGGCCGACCCCACCATGTGCTGCTGACCGACTGGAAGATGCCCGGCATGGACGGGATCACCTTTGCGCGCCATGCCCTGTCGATGCCGCCGGAGCACCGCCCCTGCGTGCTGCTGGTGACCGCCTTCGGGCGGGAAGAGGCGCTCAAGGCCGCCGAAGGGCTGCCCCTGGCGGGCGTGATCAACAAGCCCGTGACCCCGTCGACCCTGGTCGACACCCTGGGTCGCGTGCTGGGCGAGGACGTCCCGGCCGCCACCAGCCCGCGCAGCACGAACCGTGTGCTGCTGCAGGCGCAGCGCGAGCTGGCGGGCGCCCGGGTGTTGCTGGTGGAGGACCAGCCCCTGAACCAGGAACTGGCGCTCGACCTGCTCGAGCGGGCCGGCATGACAGTCGTGCTGGCCAGCAACGGCGAGGAAGCCCTGCAACGGCTGGCCCAGGACGGCCCGTTCGACGGTGTGCTGATGGATTGCCAGATGCCCGTGATGGACGGCTACACCGCCACCGAGCACATCCGCGCCAACCCCGAATGGGCCCACCTGCCGGTGATCGCCATGACCGCCGGGGCCATGGCCTCCGATCGGCAAAACGTGCTGGATGCGGGCATGAACGACCACATCACCAAGCCGCTGGACCTCAACCAGATGTTCGCCATCATGGCGCGCTGGATCAAGCCCAGCCAGCGCCCGGCCGCCCTGCCCGATCCCGACGCGCTGGAGCCTGCGCTGCCCGCTCTGAGCTCGCTCGACATGGACGACGGGCTGGCCCGGTGCATGGGCAACTCGGATCTCTACCGCCGCCTGCTGCGTGGCTTCGCACGCACCCAGGCCGACTTTTCAGCGCAGTTCGATGCCGCCGCCGACCTGCAGGCCGCCACCCACCTGGTGCACGGGCTCAAGGGGCTGGCGGGCAACATCGGCGCCCGGCAGCTGCACGACCAGTGCGTTGCCCTGGAGGGGGCGCTGCAACACGGTGAACCGGGCAGCCCCGCGGTCCGCGCGGCCGCCGCGCCGGTCTATCAGGCCCTGCAGGCCGTGCTGGACGACATCGACCGGCTGGGCCAGCCCTCGCCGCCGCGTCGGGCTCAACGCGATGCGGCCTTGCGGGACCCGGGCAACGCCGCGCTGTGGCAACGCCTGCGGACCCTCGTGACCGACAACGACGCCCAGGCGCGCGAGGTCCTGGCCGACCTGATCGAGCAACGGCCCGAGCTGGCCGACCACCCCGATGTGATCGCCGTGCGCCGGGCACTGGATCAGTACGACTTCGAAGCGGCCGCCGAGGCCCTGACCCAGATCCCCGCGTGAGGCGCGGCCCCGGGTCCGTGCGGACTCAGGCTGCGTCGCCCACCGCGCCGCGCTCGTCTGCGTACAGGCTCATGATGCGCAGCACCTCGAACTGCTGCGCGAAGAAGCAGTCCAGCAGCGTGGGATCGAAGTGCTTGCCGCGCTCATCGGCCATGATGGCCAGCGACTGCTGGGCACTGAGGGCTGGCTTGTAGGGCCGGCGGGTCATGAGCGCGTCGAACACATCGGCGATCGCGACGATGCGCCCGAAGATCGGGATCTGCTCGCCCTGCAGCCCTTGCGGATAGCCGGTGCCATCCCAGCGCTCGTGGTGCGTCAGCGCGATGGTGCGGGCCGCGGCCAGCAACTCGTTGTCGTGCTTGCCGATGATGTCGGCGCCGATCTGAGGATGGCGGCGCATGATCTGGCGCTCTTCGTCGGTCAGCGGACCGGGCTTGAGCAGGATTTGGTCCGGCACGCCGATCTTGCCGACGTCGTGCATGGCCGCGGCCTGGAACACCAGCTGCACCGCCTCCGGGCCCATGCCCGCCTGCTGGGCCACGAGGCGCGAGATGTGGCTCATGCGGACCACGTGGTTGCCAGTCTCGTTGTCCTTGAACTCGGCAGCCCGCCCCAGGCGGCGGATGATCTGCTGCCGGGTGGCGACCAGCTCGTTGGTGCGCTGCGCCACCATGCGCTCGAGTTCGCGGGACTGGTCGTACAGCGCCAGGTGGGTGCGCACCCGTGCCTGCACCAGCGGCGGACTGATCGGCTTGGTGATGTAGTCGACCGCGCCCAGGCTCAGGCCCAAGGCCTCGTCCTCGATGGTGCTCATCGCGGTCACGAAGATCACGGGGATGCGGCGGCGGTCGGGGTTGGCCTTCATGCGGCGGCACACCTCGTGCCCGCTGAGGTCCGGCATCATGATGTCGAGGAGCACCAGGTCAGGCGGCTCATCCGAGTAGACGATCTTCAGGGCCTTGTCACCCGAGGTCGCCACCTTGATGCGGTAGTCCTGCCCCAGCACACGGGACAACAGCTCGATGTTCTGCGGTGAGTCGTCGGCCACCAGGATGGTGGGGCGCCGCAGGGCAGGAAGAGGGGACATCCTTGTTCACTCCACTGAAACCGTCTTGTCGTTCTTTTTCTTCTGTTTTCTTCAGGCCGCCGGGATCTGCCGGCTGAGGTTGGCCCGCTGCCGCAGCACCATCACGGCGCCCGCGGCGCGCAGCACCTCGACCGCCACCAGCGGCACCCGGGCCACCAGTTCCTCGAAACGCGGCAGGCGCAAGGCGAACACCACACACGGCGTCATGGCCTCGACGTTGGCCGAACGCGGCACATCGGCAAACAGCGCCGGCTCGCCACACACGGCACCCGGCCGCAGGATGGCGATGCGCGTCGTGCCCGGGGCCGCCCCCGTGACGAACACCTGGAGCGATCCCTGCCCCAGAAAATACACCGCTCGCTCCCGGTCTCCCTGCTTGATGAGCAAGTCACCCGAACGCAACTCGTGTCGCGTGAGGTATTGCGCGAACGTGCGCCACTGCTGCGGGTCCAGACGCGGCCGGAATGCATCGTCCGTGTTCAGCGTCTGAATGGCCTGAATCAGTTCATTGCCGTCCATCTTGTCCTCTAAGCGCCAGCCGGCCGGTCGCATGTCGACCGACCTCCTCCGAAGGGCCGTTCACTTCGATGCAAAAGCTTGAAACGCACGCTCTTTGCTAGATGGACCGAAGCTACTGAGCCTTCCTGTGTGCCAAAGCGTGTACCTAAGACAGCGCTCTATCTACTGTCCAGATCGCGCACTCGTTGGTGAGACTGTAGCGCGGGTGTCGACAAGACGAGACAAGGGGGTTGCCCTACCCCTCCCACCGCTAGCTGAGCGCAGATCCGGATCTGACCAGCGGCTGCCGACTGGGAGGGTTCGAAGTATGGACGGCATTGGCATCGCCGGAACACCGTGTACAACATTCCTTGAGGAAGCATCGGAGCGCATAGCGCAGCCTCCGCAATCAGCGGTTGACATGTCTGAACGCGTTGATGCTCCCTCCACGCTGAAACGAATGCGCGCTTCGTCACGAGAGCGAACTGCTCAGACATGCACAAGCCTCCCTCAAAGGCAAGAGCTCAACTCAGCGGCCAACACACCCAAGGTCATCAGCAACGTGTTGACGCACTGAGCAGTCGAGTTACCCACCGCCGCCAAGCAAATCAACTCGCCCCCCCTTCATGGAAGCCTCCTTGATGAGGTATTCAATGGTCTTAGGCCTGGACATCTTGTAAGTTGTGGCCAACTCATTCAGCAGCCTGTTGGCTTCATCAGAAAGGATGAAGTTGTACTGCTTCTTACCTTCTAGGTTTTGCCTGTAAAGGCGTTGGCTCCACGCTTGCTTGACTGTTCTAACAATTTCGCGCTTCTCGGCGATATGCATATTTAGAGAGTCAAACAGACGCAATATGTCCTGATGCGCCATGAACAAATCACGCCCATAGAGAAGCTGAGGCCGCTTCTGATTTAACCAACTCCAGAAAAATTCTCGCTTGGCAGCAGCGTCCACCCCCTTGAACCAATCAAAGATTCGATAGGTTTGCGCATGATTATTCCATTCCGTTCTCGCATCTCTGATCACACAACTCATGACGCTCAGATCGGCATTTGCACAGTCAATAAGCGCAGTAATGTGCCTCTGCCCGCCCAGCGAGTGATGAATGACTGAAATTGGATTTGGCAATCTATACAGCAAAAATGACTTCAGGAAATTAACCTGCAACTCATCATCCTCAATCCAAGCGAGATCGGATTTTGGCAAAAACCCCTTTTTATGGCGATTAAGGGCTAGTTGGCAAAGATCGGCGCGGGCGTGAACATAGCCTCCCATCCCCTTCTTGTCGTCTGGCCCCTGCACGACTCCGGCAAAGTAGGCGTCCTGATCTCGAAGGAAATGCCAAAGCCAAATCTGGACCCGCTCGCCTGGAAAATTGGCTCTCAAGAAGTCCTCACCCGGGTCCTTCACCACCCCGATCAAAGCCATACCCGAGCTCCTTTCTAGAAGTTTATAGATCGATTCTATATCCATCTTATCTCAATTTAAGCACCATTCTTGAGTTCTTCTAGCTCATCTCTATCACATCACTTTTCACGCCTCTCCTAGCTGAACCATTGTTGCTTGTAGGTGAGATAGTCCGCCCTGAACAATTGCCTCACGCGGCAGTCGGCGCAACCTGACCGCGGTATTGACAGGCCGAGCGCCCCAGCCCAGCCAAGCCAAGACGACGGCCTGTAGATGGGCAACAAAAAGCCTCAGC
>NZ_CAJYGK010000162.1 GCF_913773725.1 uncultured Aquabacterium sp.
GAGGTCGAAGCCGCCCCCATGCTGGGGCGCATGCTCGCGCGCAAAGTGCCGGCGGATGTCGACGAAGTCCGGCGAATACCCCGTGTCGCCGGCAAAGAACAGGTGGCAGTCCGGGGACAGCACCGCAAAGCCGCCCCACAGGCTGCACAGCGCATCGGTGGCGGTGCGCGCTGACCAGTGCTGCGCGGGCGTGAGCACCACCGGGATGCGGTGATGGCGGTCGGAGGCCTCGATCACGTGATGGTCCCACCAGTCGAGCTCGACGACCCGATGCAGCCCCCATCGGTTCAGCCACTTCCGGTGCGCCAATGGACAGATCACCAGCGGCGCGCCACCCGGTTGCCGTGCCAGGGCCCGCATCGAGCCCTCGTCCAGGTGGTCATAGTGGTTGTGCGACAGCAGCACCACGTCGATGTGGGGCAGCTGCGTCATCGTCATCCCGGGCGGCGTATGGCGCTGTGGTCCCGCCCATTGCATCGGGAAGCAACGCTCCGAGAACACCGGGTCTGTCAGGATGTTGATCCCCCCGATCTGCACCAGCACGGTGATGTGTCCGATCCAGGTCGCCGCGGGCACCATGTGCAGGCCCGCCGTGGCGTTGCCATGCACGAAAGCCAGGTCCGGGGGCACGACCGGAATCGGCGTCTGCACGGGCCCGGGCACCCGCGCCCGCCATGCCTCCCAACGCCAGCGCAGGATCTCGTGCCAGCGCTTGCCGCGAAACGAGATGTGGTTGTTCTGAAAGCCGCCTGGCCGGTGGTGCGCCTTGGCCGGGTTGTAATGCGGGTTCTTCATAGGCTGAAGGCTAGCGTGGTGGCGCCGCATTCGGGCCCCGCATGGCCCCACTCAGCCACAAAAAAGCCCCGAGGCCGTGTGGGCGTCGGGGCGGTCGGGCACACGGGGGCTGCCGTGACGGCAACCCACTGATCACGCCACGCTGACCGGGATCTTGCCGATCTTGGCCTGCCACACCTTCGGGCCTTCGATGTGGGCGCTGGTGCCACCGGCGTCCACGGCCACCGTCACCGGCATGTCGGTCACGTCAAACTCGTAGATGGCTTCCATGCCGAGGTCTTCAAAGCCCACCACCTTGGCGGCCTTGATGGCCTTGGACACGAGGTAAGCCGAGCCGCCCACGGCCATCAGGTAGGCCGACTTGTGCTTCTTGATCGACTCGATGGCGACCGGGCCGCGCTCGGCCTTGCCGATCATGGCGATCAGGCCGGTTTTCTCCAGCATCATGTCGGTGAACTTGTCCATGCGGGTGGCGGTGGTGGGGCCAGCCGGGCCGACCACTTCATCGCGCACCGGATCGACCGGGCCGACGTAGTAGATCACGCGGTTGGTGAAGTCCACCGGCAGCTTCTCGCCCTTGGCCAGCATGTCCTGGATGCGCTTGTGCGCGGCATCGCGGCCCGTCAGCATCTTGCCGTTGAGCAGCAGGGTGTCGCCCGGCTTCCAGCTGGCCACTTCGGCCGGCGTCAGCGTGTTCAGGTCGACGCGCTTGGACTTGTTGTAGTCCGGCGCCCAGTGCACGTTCGGCCACAGATCGAGGCTGGGCGGATCGAGGTAGACCGGGCCCGAGCCGTCCATCACGAAGTGGGCGTGGCGGGTGGCCGCGCAGTTCGGGATCATGGCGATGGGCTTGGAGGCCGCGTGCGTCGGGTAGGTCTTGATCTTGACGTCGAGCACGGTGGTCAGGCCACCCAGGCCTTGCGCGCCGATGCCCAGGGCATTGACCTTCTCGTACAGCTCGATGCGCAGCTCTTCCAGCTTGTTCTGCGGGCCGCGCTGCAGCAGCTCGTACATGTCGATGTCGTCCATCAGCGACTCTTTGGCCAGCAGCGCGGCCTTCTCGGCCGTGCCACCGACGCCGATGCCCAGCATGCCCGGCGGGCACCAGCCGGCGCCCATGGTCGGCACGGTCTTGAGCACCCAGTCGACGATGTTGTCGGACGGGTTGAGCATGTAGACCTTGGACTTGTTCTCCGAGCCACCGCCCTTGGCGGCCACCGTCACGTCCACGGTGTCGCCGGGCACCAGTTCCATGAACACCACGGCCGGGGTGTTGTCCTTGGTGTTCTTGCGCTCGAAGATGGGGTCGCTCAGCACCGAGGCGCGCAGCTTGTTGTCCGGGTTGTTGTAGCCACGGCGCACGCCTTCATCGACGGCATCCTGGATGCTTCGGCTGCCGAAGCCTTCCCACTTCACATTCATCCCGATCTTCAGGAAGACGTTGACGATGCCGGTGTCCTGGCAGATGGGGCGCTTGCCCTCGGCACACATGCGCGAGTTGGTCAGGATCTGCGCGATCGCGTCCTTGGCCGCCGGGCTTTCCTCGCGCTCGTAGGCGCGGGCCAAGTGGGCGATGTAGTCGGCAGGGTGGTAGTACGAGATGTACTGCAGCGCAGCTGCGACGCTTTCAACGAGGTCGTCGTGGCGGATGGTCGTCATGGCGGGGCCTTCTTGGGGCGGGTTGACGTGTGATGGGGTTGAGCCCGCCATTGTGCCAAGGAAGGACCGTCCTGCGCTGTGTCTGTGTGCGCAGGACGGCTGGGACGCGCCCCTTGAGACCGCTTCAGTGCTCGCCGCCAGGGGGGTGAAGCAGGCGATCGGCCAGCGCGATGCCCATGGCCGACAGCAGGAAGGCGATGTGGATCACCGTTTGCGCAATCAGCACCTTGTCGGAGTAGTTCTCGGCGTTGATGAAGGTCTTGAGCAGGTGGATAGAGCTGATGCCGATGATGGCGGTGGCGAGCTTGACCTTCAGCACCGAGGCGTTGACGTGATCCAGCCACTCTGGTTGGTCCGGATGCCCCTCCAGGTTCATGCGCGAGACAAAGGTCTCGTAGCCCCCGACGATCACCATGATCAGCAGGTTGGAGATCATCACCACGTCGATCAGCCCGAGGACGACCAGCATGATGGTCGTCTCCGTCAGGTGGGTTGGCGGCGTGGCGGCCTTCTGCCCGGACGCTTCGAAGATCAGCCGCAGCGCTTCCGGGTTGCCCCAGGCCGCTTCCAGCAGGTGGACAAGCTCCACCCAGAAGTGGAAGACATAGACCGCCTGCGCGAGGATCAGCCCCACGTAAAGCGGCATCTGGAGCCATCGGCTGGCGAAGATCAACCGGGGAATGAAACGGAGGTTTGACGGGGTGGGGGAGGGCGTTCTGGGCATCTGTGTCACTTTGGAGCAGGGATACTACGGAGCAACAAATTGTAGGGAGAGGCGCAAGGTTAAGGGAAAGCCAGGGCTTGCTCTCCGCCAAGGTATAGCAAGTCCGGTCGAGATTCAATGACTCAGCGCGTTTTGCGCAGGTACCCAGGAGCCCATCACATGACTGGCACAAACCCGACCCCCGCTCTCTATCCCGTTCCGGATGCTTTTGCCAGCAAGGCCCGCGTCGGCAGCCGCGCGGCTTATGACCAACTCGTTGCTGCCGCCGAGGCCGACTACGCCGGCTACTGGGCGCAGCATGCCCGCGAACTGCTGGCATGGAACAAGCCCTTTACCAAAACCCTGGACGAGAGCCAGGCCCCGTTCTTCAAATGGTTCGAGGACGGCGAACTGAACGCGTCATACAACTGTTTGGATCGTCACGTCGAAGCCGGTCTGGGTGACAAGGTCGCCATCATTTTCGAATCCGACGACGGAATTGTTTCCAAGGTCACCTACAAGGAATTGCTGTCCCGCGTTTCCCGCCTCGCCAACGTTCTGAAGGCACAGGGCGTGAAGAAGGGCGATCGCGTGGTGCTGTACCTCCCGATGTCGGTGGATGGTGTGGTGGCCATGCAGGCCTGCGCCCGCATCGGCGCCACCCACTCGGTGGTGTTCGGCGGCTTCTCGGCGCAATCGCTGCGTGACCGCATTGAAGACGCCGGCGCCGTGCTCGTGATCACCGCCGATGAACAGAAGCGCGGTGGCAAGAACCTGCCGCTGAAGGCCATCGTTGACGAAGCCATTTCGCTCGGCGGTTGCGACAGCGTCAAGCAGATGCTCGTGGTGCGTCGCACCGGTGGCAGCGTGCCCATGGTGGCGGGCCGCGATGCCTGGCTGGACGAACTGACCGCCAGCGCCTCCGACGTTTGCGCGCCGGAATGGGTGAGCGCCGAACACCCGCTTTTCCTGCTCTACACCTCTGGTTCGACCGGCAAGCCCAAGGGCGTTCAGCACAGCACCGGCGGCTACCTGGTGCATGCCACGCTGACCACGCAGTGGACGTTCGACCTTCGTCCTGACGATGTGTTCTGGTGCACGGCCGACATCGGCTGGGTGACTGGTCACACCTACGTCGCCTACGGCCCGCTGTCCTGCGGCGGTACGCAGGTCGTCTTCGAAGGCGTGCCGACCTACCCTGATTCGGCCCGCTTCTGGCGCATGATCCAGGCTCACAAGGTCTCGATCTTCTACACGGCCCCGACCGCCATCCGCGCGCTGATCAAGGCGGCCGAATCGAACGCCGAAGTGCATCCCAAGCAGTTCGACCTGAGCAGCCTGCGCCTGCTCGGTACCGTGGGCGAGCCCATCAACCCGGCTGCCTGGGAGTGGTACCACCGCGAGATCGGCGCTGGCAAGTGCCCGATCGTCGACACCTTCTGGCAGACGGAAACGGGCGGCCACATGATCACCCCGCTGCCGGGTGCCCATGCCCTGACACCGGGTTCCTGCACGCTGCCCTTCCCGGGCATCGACGCCGCTGTGGTCGATGAAACCGGCAAGGAAGTGCCGTGGGGCCAGGGTGGCGTGCTGGTCGTGCGCAAGCCCTGGCCGTCGATGATCCGCACCATCTGGGGTGACCCGGAGCGCTTCAAGAAGAGCTACTACCCAGCCGATTTCGGCGGGAAGTACTACCTGGCTGGCGACGGTGCCATCCGCGATGCCGAAACCGGCTACTTCACCATCACGGGCCGCATCGACGACGTGCTGAACGTGTCCGGTCACCGTATGGGCACGATGGAGATCGAATCCGCCCTGGTGTCGCACCCGCTGGTGGCCGAAGCGGCCGTGGTGGGCCGTCCCGACGACCTGACGGGCGAAGCGATCTGTGCCTTCGTGGTGCTCAAGCGTCCTCGCCCCACCGGCGACGAGGCCAAGAAGCTGGCCGCCGAGCTGCGCAACCACGTGGGTCACGAGATCGGTCCGATCGCCAAACCCAAGGACATCCGCTTCGGCGACAACCTGCCGAAGACCCGCTCGGGCAAGATCATGCGCCGTCTGCTGCGCGTGATCGCCAAGGGCGATGCCGTCACCCAGGACACCAGCACCCTGGAAAATCCGGCCATTCTCGATCAATTGGCTCAAAGCAATTGAATGTCGTGACCCCTGACCGGGGTCCAAGGCATCATCGTCCCCGCGCCGATATATTCTTCACAAAAGTATTTATCGGCCGGGTCCACCCCCTGACCGCTTGGGTATGCACGGGGAAATCCGACAAAATTTTCAGGGCGCGAATCACCCATTCGTGAAAACCCTGGTGCTGTTTTGTTGTTTTGACCTGTTTTCATCCGCATTCCCCCGAATGACATCCCTCGAAACACCCCTTATATTTGGGGTGAGCACGCCACAAGCGGCTGCAATTTGGCAATGAAGAGGAGCACAAACATGGCCAGTCCGAGCGTTTCCAACGCGCCCATGACAGCAGAGGAGAAAAAAGTCATTTTCGCCTCGAGCCTGGGTACGGTTTTCGAATGGTATGACTTCTATTTGTATGGCTCGTTGGCAGCCATCATCGCGAAGCAGTTTTTCGCCGGCCTGGACCCCACGTCCGCCTTCATCTTTGCCCTGCTGGCGTTCGCCGCCGGCTTCATCGTGCGTCCGTTCGGCGCACTGGTCTTCGGTCGCCTCGGCGACATGATCGGCCGGAAGTACACCTTCCTGGTCACCATCCTGCTGATGGGTGTTTCGACTTTCATCGTCGGCATCCTGCCCAACTACGCCGCCATCGGCGTGGCCGCCCCGGTCATCCTGATCATCCTGCGCTTGCTGCAAGGCCTGGCTCTGGGTGGTGAGTACGGCGGCGCTGCCACGTACGTGGCCGAGCACGCCCCGCACGGCCGCCGTGGTGCTTACACCGCCTGGATCCAGACCACGGCCACGCTGGGTCTGTTCCTGTCGCTGCTCGTCATCCTGGGCACCCGCACCGTCATCGGTGAGGACGCTTTCCAGGAATGGGGCTGGCGCGTGCCGTTCATCGTCTCGGTGGTTCTGCTGGGCATCAGCGTGTGGATCCGCATGAGCATGAACGAGTCGCCTGCCTTCAAGAAGATGAAGGCTGAGGGCAAGACCTCGAAGGCACCGCTGTCCGAATCCTTCGGCCAGTGGAAGAACCTGAAGATCGTGATCCTGGCTCTGGTGGGTCTGGTTGCTGGTCAGGCGGTCGTCTGGTACACGGGTCAGTTCTACGCCCTGTTCTTCCTGACGCAGGCGCTGAAGGTTGATGGCGCCACTGCCAACATCCTGGTGGCCGTGTCGCTGCTGATCGCCACGCCGTTCTTCGTGATCTTCGGCTCGCTGTCGGACAAGATCGGCCGCAAGCCCATCATCCTGGGTGGCTGCCTGGTTGCCGCACTGACCTACTTCCCGCTGTTCAAGGCGCTGACGGAAGCGGCCAACCCCGATCTGGCCAAGGCCCAGGCCACCGCCCCGGTGACCCTGGTGGCCAACCAGAAGGAGTGCTCGTTCCAGTTCAACCCCACTGGCACGGCCAAGTTCACCAGCTCGTGCGACATCGCCAAGCAGGTGCTGGCTGCGAACTCGGTGAACTATGAGAACGTGGCTGGCGAAGGCACCGCTGTGATCAAGGTCGGTGACCGCGAGATCGCTTCCTACAGCTCGGCCGGTCTGAGCGCCGACGACGCCAAGGCCAAGGACGCCGCCTTCAAGAAGGAAGTGGTTCAGGCCATCCGCGATGCTGGCTACCCGGCCAAGGCTGACCCTGCCAAGCTGAACAAGCCGCTGGTGGTGGCCATTCTGACCCTGTTGGTGATCTACGTGACCGCCGTGTATGGCCCGATTGCTGCCATGCTGGTGGAAATGTTTCCGACCCGCATCCGTTACACCTCGATGTCCCTGCCGTACCACATCGGCAACGGCTGGTTCGGTGGCCTTCTGCCCACCACTGCCTTCGCGATCGTGGCCCAGACCGGCAACATCTACAACGGCCTGTGGTACCCGATCATCGTGGCGTCCATCACCTTCGTGATCGGACTGCTGTTCGTGAAGGAAACCAAGGACGTGGACATCTACGCTGGCGACTGAGTACGGCGTAAAACGTCCCAGAAGCAAGCCCCGCCTCGGCGGGGCTTTTTGCTGTCTGCGCGATCACGCTCCAAGTGAGAAGAGGTACCGAAATCAAGAGTCCGCCCTGAACAATTGCCTCACGCGGCAGTCGGCGCAACCTGACCGCGGTATTGACAGGCCGAGCGCCCCAGCCCAGCCAAGCCAAGACGACGGCCTGTAGATGGGCAACAAA
>NZ_CAJYGK010000163.1 GCF_913773725.1 uncultured Aquabacterium sp.
TGCGCTACCCGCCGCTGACGGGCCACGAGCCGGCCGGCTCGCTGCGCGCCGCCGCCCATGGCGACATCAATTTGCTGACCATCCTGCCCGCCGCCAACGAGCCGGGCCTGCAGGTGCTGGGCAAGGACCAGCAGTGGCACGACGTGCCCTGCGACTTCGGCACGCTGACCATCAACATCGGCGACATGCTGCAGGAGGCCTCCGAGGGCTACTACCCGTCGACCCAGCACCGCGTCGTCAACCCGACCGGCGAAGGCGCAACCAAGAGCCGGGTGTCACTGCCGCTGTTCCTGCACCCGCGCGACAACGTGGTGCTCAGCGACCGCTACACCGCTGGCAGCTACCTCGACGAACGCCTGCGCGAGCTGGGCGTCAAGACCTGAAGGCGCAGGTCATCCAGATCCACCCCGACGCGCCGGCCAAACCGGCCTTCGGGGCGCCCTGCAACGGCTGCGGCATCTGCTGCCTGGCCGAACCCTGCCCGCTGGGTGTGCTGCTGAGCCGGCGGCTCACCGGCGCCTGTGTGGCGCTGCGCTGGGACGGCAGCCGCTATGTGTGCGGCGCGCTGACGGACCAACCGAGCGGCGTGCGCGGCTGGCTGGTCAAGCGCTGGATTTCCTCGGGCAGCGGCTGCGACTGCTCGCTCGAGCCTGGGGGCAAGCCCTAGCCGGCCCGCCGCGAGGCACCGCTACATTTTTTGGCTTCTGCCGTCCCCAAGGAAGCCGCATGAAGTGCCTGTCCCGCCTCTTGCCCCTGCTCGCCGCCATTGCGCTGGGCAGTGCGGCCGCCGCCCCGCTGCGCTGGGCTGCACAGAACGACATCCTGACGCTGGACCCGCATTCGCAGGACCACAACACCTCCAACGCGATCGGCAACCACATCTACGAGGGCCTGACGCGCCTGGGCCGTAACTACCGGCCGGAGCCCTCGCTGGCCACCAGGTGGACGTATCTGTCGCAGACGCAGGTGCGCTTCGAGCTGCGCAAAGGCGTGAAGTTCCACGACGGTTCCCCGTTCACGGCCGACGACGTGGTGTTCAGCTTCGGCCGCATCACGCAGCCGCAGGGCACCAAGCAGACCTATGTGTCGGGCATCAAGGAGGTGAAGAAGATCGACGACTTCACCGTCGACCTGCTTCTAGAGGCGCCCACGCCGATGCTGCTGCAGAACATCATCAGCTTCCCGATCATGAGCAAGGCGTGGTCGGAGAAGAACAACACGACCCATACCCAGGACTACAAGGCCAAGGAAGAGAACTACGCCTCACGCAATGCCAATGGCACGGGCCCGTACAAGCTGGTGAGCTGGCAGCCCGACCAGGCCGTGAAGATGGTGGCCAACAAGGACTGGTGGGACAAGAACCCGGGCAACGTCACCGAGCTGAGCTATCTGCCCATCAAGAGCGCACCCACGCGCGTGGCGGCGCGCTGTCGGGCGATGTGGACCTGGTCACCGATCTGCCGCCGCAGGACTTCCTCAAGCTCAAGGCCGAGGGCAAGGTCCGGCTGGTGGAGGGGCCGGAGATCCGCACGATCTTCTTCGTGATGGACCAGGGCAGCGACGAACTGCGCGAATCCAGCGTGAATGGGCGCAACCCGTTCAAGGATCGGCGCGTGCGCGAGGCCATGAACCTGGCACTGGACCGCATGGCCATCCAGCGCAGCATCATGCGGGGGCTGTCGGTGCCCGCGGCGCTGATGGTGGCACCCGGCGTGAACGGCCATGACGCGGCGCTGGACGCGCCGCTCAAGCCCGACGTCGCCAAGGCCCGCAAGCTGCTGGCCGAGGCCGGCTATCCCAACGGCTTCGAGCTGCCGCTGCACTGCCCCAACAACCGCTACGTGAACGACGAGCAGGTCTGCCAGGCGGCGGTGTCGATGTGGGCCCGCATCGGCGTGAAGGCACGGCTGGTCGCCGCGCCCTTCTCCACCCACAGCCAGACCTTCCAGCGCGGCGAATCGCCCTTCTTCATGCTGGGCTGGGGCGTGTCCACCTACGACGCGCTGTACGGCATGCAGGCCTGGGGCCACACGCGCACCCAGGGCGCCGACGGCAACTTCAACTTCGGCAAGGTCAGCGACGCCACCCTCGACGCGCTGATCCAGAAGATCAAGTTCGAGCCGGATGTGCCCAAGCGCAACGCGCTGATCCGCGAGGCGCTGCTGCGCATTCGCGACGAATCGCTGTTCATCCCCATCCATCACCAGATCCGGCCGTGGGCGATGAAGCCGGGCGTGCAGACGCTGCACCGCTCCAACGACTATTTCGAGGCGCGCTACACCACGGTCAAGTAGCGCTGCAGGCCGGCGCAGCTTCGGCGATCATCGCGGCTCCCAACCCCGGAGGATTGCCGATGAAACTGCGCCTGGCCACCGCCGCGCTACTGCTGAGCGCCACGCTCGCCGCCACCGCCAACCCGCTGCGCTGGGCTGCGCAGAACGACATCCAGACACTGGACCCGCACTCGCAGAACCATTCCGCGACGACCACGATCTCGGGCTATGTCTACGAGAGCCTCACGCGGTACACGGAGAAGTTCGATGTGGAGCCGGCGCTTGCTTCCAAGTGGACCTT